>JBDRJF010000011.1:0-30984 GCA_043815185.1 Candidatus Omnitrophota bacterium
CACTAACCCTCCAGAATAATTTCCAAAACAAAATATTATTTTTTATGTTTAGAACTTTAAGTAAATGGGTATAGTAACAGCAGGAGAAGTAAGAAAATAAGGGGTAAGTTGCAAAGAAAAGGAGGAAGAGATGGGGTTTGATATTTCGAAAGCTGATGTGTTAAATTTGCTGCAAAACAATAAGTTAATGGATGCAGTGATCGAGAAAGCTCTGGATGATCCGGAAGTAATGGACGATTTGGCTAGTTCTATTGCTGATGAGCTTTCCGATGTTATTGAGGATAATCCTCAGTTGAGCAGCCAACTTCTAGAAGCAGCAATGAAAGATTCCACGCTGAAAAAAAGGATTATCAAAAAGCTAGTTGATGATCTTGGTTAATATCCGGATTAGAAGATTGTGATTTTGCAACAATAGTGCTCATTAAAGCTATAGCCTAATATAGCAATGAGGTACCAATTGTTGCTAGAGGTAAAACACCCTGTCTTTAAGACGGGGTGTTTTCATTTTCTCTAATATGTTTAAAGCGATTAGGAACTGGGTATAACAATATTGAAACCAAAATTAATAATTTTTCGGCTGATTAAAATTAAAAAGAAAGGGGTTAGTGAAACCAGATAAGGTTGAGGCTAAAATTATCAATATTGACCTTCCGGCTAAAAGCGAATATTTAGAGATGAGCCGGCTAGTTACCTCGGTTATCTGCCAGCGAGAACATTTAAGCGCAGAAAAAGAAGAGGATATAAAGATAGTCATTGGCGAAGCTTATATAAACGTTACTAACCATGCTTATAACCATCATCATGAACAGCTGAATCGCATCAATATCCGCTATCTGCTTTATCCTGAGAAATTAGTCATTGTGGTTAAAGATTTTGGCAAAGGCTTTGATCCTTACTTCGTTCAAAAATACATTAAACGTCAAGATGTCCAACGGCCCGAGAGGGTGGGGCTGGGGATATTCTTGATTAAGACTTTAACCGATGAGCTGGAGTACGACTCAAGCCCAGCCGGAGGAACCCAGGTAAGACTGACGAAATATAAATAAGCCCGCTACTTATTTGCGTTTGTCATAAGTAGCGGGATTAAATTTAACCAGCAGCTTTGAAAATGGTGATTAAGATCGAAGCTGCGGAGACTAAAACAAAAGGAGGTGAGCGAAAATGGGTATGGATATTAGTAAAGCCGATGTATTAGGCCTGCTTCAGGACAAAAAACTCATCGATGAAGTAATCGCTAAAGTGATTGATGATCCTGAGGTCCTTGATGAATTAGCCGAAGAAGTGGCTGATAAGATAGCTGATTACCTTGAAGATGATCCGGCTATCAGACAGAAGATTATCAGCGCAGCTACTGAGAATCCTGATTTCAAAAAAAGAATCATCAAAGAACTTGTCGATGAAATCGGAGACTAAGACAGGGCAGAAGTTAGGTTGTTGACTTTAGCCAAAAAGGCAATTAAGAATAACAAAATCTAAAACAAAAGGAGGTGAAAAGAAGATGGGATTAGATATAACCAAAGCTGAGGTAGTAAAACTGCTCCAAGACGAGAAGCTCGTTGATGAGGTAGTGAAAAAGGTAGTTGATGATCCTGAAGTCCTTGATGAATTAGCAGAGGAAGTGGCTGAGGAGATGGCAGATTATCTTGAAGATGATCCGGCTATCAGACAAAAAATCATTAATGCGGCTTTAGGAAGTGCCGATTTCAAAAAAAGGGTCATCAAAGAACTTGTCGACGAAATCGGAGACTAAGACAAGGGGAGGAATTTAACCCCTGTTTTGTAAGAGCAGGGGTTAAATCCTTTTTTAAGATTAACAAAAGTTTTTGTAGTGTTACGAAAATGAGGTGCAATCTTATATTTTACTATCTTGCTTATAATTTTTATTATTAAGGTCTTTATCTGGTGGCGGGTTAATTAGTAAGAAAGAGATAATAGCAAGTAATCTTAAGGAGGATCGGTTATGAGAAAAAAGAGTGAGATTGAGAATCTTCTTCAAACTAATGGTTACATCAAGAGGGCAGCAAAGAAGGCTGAAGAAAAAAGCCGTATTTGCGAGAGATTTGTAAAAGATATCTTGGATGAAATCGGGGATTGTTTGCATGATGATGCGGTTTTTAGAAAAAAGATGCTTACCGGGGTATTTCTTCATCCAAAAATGAGAAGAAGGATCGCCTTTAAATTTATAAGTGCAGCAGTTCAGTAATAAAACCCTTCAGCGAAAGATTCCCAAGATCTCCGCCTTATTCTGGATATGCGACTTTGAGAAAATAAAATTAAACATTAAAGATAATTTTTATGGATTTAAGAGATATTAAGGATAGATTTTTACTTTCGATTCAAAGAAAGTATGGTTTAATTATTGCTGCAATAGTGGCTCTTATTATATTATACCTTCCTCAACCTCAACCTGTTGAGTTTGCCGGTGAGTCTATAGTTCTTTCTTTAGCCGGTAAAAGAATGCTTGCTCTTTTAGCTACTTTAGTAGTTATATTTATTACCGAAGCACTACCAATAGGTGCGACTGTAGGTATAGTTTATGCCTGGATAGTATTTTTTGGCATATTGCCGGAAAAAGAAGCTTCCCGGCTCTTTAGCCACGATGCTGCCTGGTTTTTAGTTGGGGCGTTAATGATTGCCCAAGTCTTGGTTAAGTATGGAATTCATAAGCGCATTTTACTTTCTATAATGAAGATTGTTGGTTCAAAGGTTAAATATATAAGTTTAGGCATTATTGCTTTTTGCTCAATTAGCGCTGCCTTTATTGCAGAGCATACCATTGCTGCTCTTATGCTTCCTGTAGGCCTTGCCTTTATCAATATTAATGGAGGCTATAAGAATGCTCCTAATTTATCCCGTCTATTTCTTTTTTCAATAGCCTTTGGTTGCGCCATCGGAGGATTAGGTACTCCTTCTGGCGGCGGTAGAAATGTTGTTATGATCGGTTTTTTGGAAGAGATTTATAATGTAAAGATTGGCTATGGCGCATGGATGGTTATGGCTTTACCTATTGTCTTTATTTTAATTTTTTGTGTTTGGTTTTTATTAAATAAAACATTTAAACCAGAAGCTGTCGACCTCAAAGATACATCAAAGAAGATAAGGGAAGAAATGATTATGTCGCCAATACAAGCAAAAGAATGGGGAGTGGTAGGCGTATTTTTACTGATTCTTTTTTTATATATTACAAAGAGTAATTTGGGCATTGGAATGATTTCATTATTTGGAGCAGTACTCTTTCTTGTGTTTGGATTAGCTAATTGGAAGGATTATCAAAAAATTAATTGGGGTATTCCCCTCTTATACTTTGGAGCTATTGGATTAGGGAGCTGTCTGCAGATAACCGGCGCAGCTACCTGGCTGGCAGCGAAGTCTTTAGGCCTGATAGCTGTGATAATACCTCTAAACGGCAAAATGGTAGTGACTGCTATTGGCACAGTTATGATGTCGGCCATGAGCCAAGTTATGAGTGATGGCCCCTGTGTAGCTACCATCGGCCCTGTTCTTTTAGAGAGCGCGCGATTAAGCGGCATAGACCCTGTATTTTTTGGGATAGCTTGTGCGATATCCAGTGCTTTTGCCTTTATGTTGATAATCGGAACACCGGCTAATGCTATTATCTATAGCAGCGGATATCTAAAACCAAAGGACTTCTTTAAGGCAGGTTTCTTAATATATATTACTGCTTTAATAGTACTTTTGACGGTTGCTTACTTTTGGTGGGGATTTTTAGATGTGGGGGTGAATGGATTTCATTAAGGAGCTTAAGATGAAAATTCTAATTTGTACCAATGGACAAGAACATGCTGAGCAAGCCTTGAATTTTGCTGGCCAGTTGTTTGGCCAGGCTAAGCCCGGAATAACTGTACTTAGTGTTACCAGAAGACTTACTCCATATCCTCAAACCGAAAAAAAATGGCTACAAAGGGCCAAGAATATTTTGGCTAATTATGATTTAGAAGCCCAGACTAAAATTCGTGAAGGTTATATTTCTGATGAGATTATTAGGGAATCCCGCGAGGGAAATTATGATTTAGTAGTTATTGGTTCAAGGGGTTACTCTGAAATTTTGGTCGGAGTTACTGAAGTTATCCTTGGGGATATTGCCCAGTATGTAACCTTAAAGGCCGAAACCTCTCTTTTAGTAGTAAAAGAGCCTAAGCCTTTACATAAGGTATTGATCTGTACCGATGGATCTGTTCATTCTCAAGCGGCGCTTCATTTCTGGGGAAGATTAGCGATTCCTAATCAGCCAAAGATTAACATAATCAATGTAGTTCCGGAAATTTATGGCCGGTTTAAAGATTTACTAGAACCGGTGGCTGAAAGCCAGTTAGATATGCTGGGTACCTTACCGGGCAAAAGAACCGAATATCTTTATCGAGCAAAGGACATCTTAGGGAAATACAATATTCCAGCCAAGGTTAAATTGCGCGAAGGCCAGGCTGCCGAGGAGATTCTAAAAGAAGCCGAGAATGATTATGATTTAATTATTATGGGAACCGGCGGCCGCAAAGGCAATAAAAAAGACACCTGGGGACGCCAGACCAGGCGGGTAATTAGGCAGGCAAAAATTCCGGTATTGGCCATAAGAACAAAAGACTAAAAAAATCCCATGAAAAAGATTAAGCGGATAATAGTTCTATTTATTGTGTTGAATTTTGTCTTTTTCTGTCCCTGCCTTTTAGCCCAAGAAGTAAATTTAAGAAAGTTAGCCGACGAAGCCGGTGAAGACATATCAGGCGACAGGCAATCCGAACTTATTGGGCATAAGCTTCCCAGGAGATTTGTGATAGAGGCCTATGACCAAGATAATGATCCTACCCCGGGTATCCCGGTAGTTTTTAAAATAGTATCCCAACCAAAGTCAGTAAAGGAAACAGCCCAGATATCACCTCAGAGGACCATAACCGATAGCCGCGGCCAGGCTATGGCTCGATTTACTCTTGGCTCAAAAGAAGGGAATTATGTAGTTATCGCTTATTCTGATAAGTTAGAGGCTGAACCCATTGTATTTCACACCAGAGCTAACCACCCTGCTTGGCTCTCATTTGTCTTTATCGGCCTGATTGGGGGTGTAGGGGTATTTTTATATGGAATGAGACTGGCGGGTGAGGGCTTACAAAAAGCCTCAAGCAGGCATATTAAATTGGTATTGGGGAAGTTGACTAACAACCGGTTCTTCGGTCTTTTAATAGGGATAATTTTGACCATTATTGTGCAGTCTAGTAGCGCTACAACAGCCATGCTAGTTGGTTTTGCCAATGCAGCCTTAATGACATTGAAACAGACAATAGGAGTGATATTGGGTGCAGGTATTGGATCTACAATGACGGTACAGTTAGTAGCTTTTAGAGTCACTGATTACGCCTTGGTTATAGTGGCTGTAGGTGTTCTCATGATGTTTTTAGTGAAAGGAAGGATTTTGCGATACGTAGGCCAAGCTATATTGGGATTTGGATTTATCTTCTTCGGGATGAAAGTAATGGGAGATGCGGTAGATCCTTTAAAATCGTTTACTGCCTTCAGCGATACATTACTTTTGTTGAGTAAACACCCAATTTTTCTGCTGATTATAACGGCAGCATTTACGACGCTAATCCAGAGCAGCGCTGCAACTATAGGATTAGCCCTGGCTTTAGCTATGCAGGGGTCGATGAATATTTACGCTGCTTTACCAATTGTATTAGGAGCCAATGTGGGAACTTGTATAACCGGTCTTTTAGCCAGTATTGGAGCAACCCAGGAAGCAAAACGGGTAGCAGTGTGCCATTTGGTCATTAAAAGCTGTGGAGTAATTGTTGTTTTACCGTTTCTTTCTTTTTTTGGGAAGTTAATGACTTTTATCTCTATAAATCCAGCTAGGCAAATTGCTAATGCTCACACTTTTTTTAATGTTATTAATGCCTGTATGTTTTTACCTTTTACGGCTTTTTTGAGCATTACTATAACTAAGTTATTTCCTGCCGAGGAAACAGCCCGCGTTACTTATTTAGACGATCAAGTTTTACAAACACCAGCTTTAGCTATAGGACAGGCCACCCGAGAGACCTTAAGAATGGCAGGCATAGTTCAGGATATGGTGAATCAGACATTTAAGGTCTTTAGCGACAACGACGAGAAGCTGCTGGAAAGACTTCGCCAAAAGGATAACGATGTAGATGTTTTGAATAAACATATTACTCATTATCTGACGCACATAACACAGGAATCCTTGACCGAAGAACAATCTAAAAAGGAAATAGATCTTTTGTATATCGTTAAGGATTTAGAACATATCGGCGATGTTATTGATAAGAATTTAATGGAGAACGCAAACAAGAAAATAGAAAGTGGTTTTTCTTTCTCAGAGGAAGGATTGAAGGAGATAGAGGAGATATATAAAAAGGTTAGCCGGCATTTGGAAATGGCCATAGATGCTTTTGCCAGCGGTGATACAGAAATAGCTCAGGAAGTAGTCTATTCTAAAGCAGAAATAGATGGGTTGGAGAGGCAATTTCGACAGACCCATATAGGAAGATTACATACCGGCCGGAAAGAAAGTATAGCCACCAGCACCATTCATTTAGACATTATTAATAATTACCGGAGAGTGAATACCCATATTTCTAATATTGCCAGAGTTGTTTTAGAAACTAACCCAAGAAAAGATGTTTAAAAACCAAGATAACTGGGTATAAATAATAGTGAAGATATATTAAAAGGGAGGTTTTTAAGAATGAGTTTATTATCGAGAGAAATAACCGCTAATTTGATAGCTGAACTTAAAAGTACCGCTCGATTAGGCGAGGATGGCCCGGGCAATGGTAATCTCGGGCATTTACTTATGAAAGAGATAGCTAAAGAAGTGGCTAAGCAGTTTAAGGAAGAGGATAGCCAAGATTCGCTGAAGGCTTTGTCTATTCAAGTAAATGGAAAAAGAACTGCTGAAGAAGGCTTGGTTAAGGCTGAGGAGAAGTTGGAAAAGATTTTTAATAAGACCGACGATGGCAGCGGAGAGGAGAAAAAAGAGAAAGAGAAGGGTGATATAGAGAAAATAGAACTTGATGATTTAGATGGTGTGGATATTGAGACGATAGAGAAATTAGAAAAGAAAGGTTTTAAAGTGATTTATCCCAATTTAAAATACCGAAAGCCTAAATATCAAAATGTTAGCGAAGTGTTCAAGTATGTTGAAAGTGAGAATGGAAAGGGGGACGGTGTAAAGTTAGTGATTATGAATTTTAATGATTAATCAGGAGACAGAGTGGCTAGACAAAAGAAACGAAAAACCAAAACAGTGACTAAGAAAAAGAAAACCGCTGTTAAAGCCAAAAAGAAAACATTTCAGGCTATCCGCAGGAAGCAAGTAAAGGATTTGCAAACCCTAAAAGGCAGTGCAGCCGAGAAATTGAGAAAGGCCGGATATAATACAATAGCAAAATTAGCTCAAGCTCAAGCCAGTAAATTGGCCAAAGAGGCCGGGTTAAATCAGCACCTAGCTGAGAAATTAATTTCTTCAGCCAGGGATAGTTATAAAAAGTTACCGCCGCAGCAAACAGTTAAGGAAAGCGGAACCATCCAGGGCCAAGGTCAGACAGCAAAGAACAGGTTGTTACAAGCGGCTGTAAAAGACCAGGGGTTTCGACGCAAGATAATCCATTACACAGTAAAGAAACTGTTTTGAAAATATAAGCCAAAGGAGGTGAGAGAAAATGGGTATGGATATCAACAAGACCGATGTGCTGAAGTTGCTTAAGGACGACAAGTTGGTTAATGAAGTAGTCAAAAAAGTGGTTGATGATCCTGAGGTCCTTGATGAGTTAGCCGAAGAAGTAGCTGAGGAGATGGCTGATTATCTTGAGGATGATCCTGCTATCAGGCAGAAAATCATCAATGCCGCTTTAGGAAGTCCCGATTTCAAAAAAAGAGTGATCAAGGAACTCGTCGACGAAATCGGTGACTAAGTAAGACAGGACAAGAGGTTAGTCCCTGTCTTAACTAAGCGGGGACTGACTTTCTTGCGTGCAGTGAGTAAACTTAATTAATCAGAAGAGCAGACGTGTTGGCAAACGAGATGATCAATACACCCCTTCTCAACGCCTGCATAACTCTTCACTATTTGACGGAAGGAGTTAACAATGAAAATAAAGGGTTTATTAATCATAGCCTTAGGTTGGATTATTAACTGTGTCTTAATTTCCTCAGCTCCAGCCGGAGTAGAAAATCGTCCAATTAATACCGATGATGCTTATACCTTAGATAAAGGAGCCTTAACTGTAGCTTTGGGCGCAGTTTTTACCAAAGAAGAGAATAGTGCTCAAGAAACTGATTTGACCATAGATTTAGGCTACGGAATAACTGATAAGTTAGAAGTTACCGCAAATATTCCTTTCGTATTTTCTGATCCCAAAGGAGAAGATGATCAAGAAGGCTTAGGAGATATAACTCTCCGGCCGGAGTTTCTGTTTTGGAAAGAAGCCGGGAATATCCCGGCAGTATCTTTTGCCAGCAGCTTTAAGCTGCAGTCGGGAAATGAAGATAGAGGTTTGGGTTCAGGAGAAACTAACTATTCTCTGTCTTTACAATTTTCCAAACAATTTAATCCTTTTAACTGGCATTTTAATATTGGCTATACCTTTGTCGGTCAACCTAAAGGGGAGGCTGTAGATGATGTTATCTTTTATAATCTTGCCTGTGAATACAGTGTAAGTGAAAAGCTTACTTTGATGGCTGAATTAATTGGCCAGACTAATTCTGATTCTACGGCTGCTGATGAGCCCTTTGAGTGTTTATTGGGTTTGGTTTATCCAATATCAGAAAACATAGATTTTGATTTTGGTGTGGGTACAGGGTTGACTAATGCCAGCCCGGATATAAGAGTAACCAGCGGCTTAACATACCAATTTTGATTACAAAAACAAGGGAAAGAAAGGAGGAAAAAATGGCTTGGATAATTGGTGGTTGGAGGATTTTAAATGAGGGTGAAGTTCATCAGGTTGTCAAAAAATGCATTAACATCTTGGTCGAGAATAAGTTTCAGTTAACAACTGACCTGGTGATAGAACAAAAAGAAATTGAATACGGAAGAGAGCTATACGAAATATTAAGAGATTTTGAAAAACACCATGGAGTTAATGATTTATTAGAGGTTCTTACTGCTGGTTTAAAGATTAAGTGCCTAAACCATTCTAATAGGATAAATATAGAGATTATTTTAAGAACTCCTTCCGGTTCCGAAGAAAGGCGGCAGTTATTTAAAGACATGGTTTCAGCCTGGGTGGAAGAAAATACTTTAACCTTCAGTGAAAGATTTTTCCGTTTGCCTAAAGTTAGTGAAGATTTTGCTGATCGTTATCTGGATAATCCTTTAGAGCAGACTTTAAAAAGGACTTTTGGTTTCCATTTTCAATATAAGGTAGTCATAAAATACGAAGGCGACGGAATAAACTTTGAACGATTACGCAAAAAACTGTACAAAGCTTTGAGGTAAGAGGAGGAGGTGGTAATGTTATTCCTATTGAAGAAATTCTTGAAACGAGTATGGGAACTCTATAAAAAATATATCCCCATTTTAATTATTGTTGCCCTATTTTTGGGAATTTTATTAGCGAAATACATCCCTGTTGTCTTAGAGACAGCAAATTTTTTAATATCTAAATTAATAGATGGAATCGTTTTTCTGGCGCCATTTGCGATTTTTGTTATCTTAGCGCCAAGCGTAGCCAAGATGATGAAGGCCAGAAAAGAATCCAGCTTCGCTGGCTTTGTTATTGTTTGGTTTGGCTTGACCAGGATACTGGCCGGAGTCTGGGCAGCACTTTTTACTATATTGATATTGAGATTGCCATTTTTGCCAACGCAAGAGGCAGGAGTAGGCAATATAGGAATGGTATTTAAAGATAACTTAATTGTGCTTAAGGACTTATTGTTAAAGAGTGTATTTTTTCGGGCGATTTGGATTTCAATCATAGTAGGAATTATTGCCTATTTTAAAGAAAGACTTTATAGCAAATTGCAAAAAGCTGCCGGGACAATTGAAACCTTGGGAGATTATATTGAACCAGTCATCCCGCTTCTTATGCTGCTTTTAGGAGCTTATATTTATTCTTTACCCCAAGAATTAGCTCAGTCAGTTGATGCAAAAACTTTAAGCTCGATAGCTGCGGCTAATCTTGGCAAGTTAAATCTATTTGGCTGGATTATTGATATCAATACCGAATTTGGCCTTATTTGGGTGTATATAGCCGGCTCTATATTAATTGGCGTCGGATGTTTTATTTGGCAGGGGATGCAACTGGTAATACTTAAGAAATATCTGGGTAATTTTTCTGTTAAAAAATTCTTCACTAATTATTGGACAAAAATATACCCTTTGGCCTGGTCAACATCATCAGAGGTAATCAGCATGCCGCTTAATATGTCTTTAATTAAAAGAGAATATGCGAATCTTTCCAGGATTGTAAGACGTCTTATAATTGGCTTGGGTGCTTATATGAATATTAATGGGACTACGATGCATGTTATCCTTTTAGCAGGAATAGTTTCCGTTTTGGTGGGGCATAGGCCTTCTTTTTTACAGTTAGTTTTGGGGGTACCGATAATTGCTCTTATTGGTTACGGTGTTCCAGGCATACCGGGTGAATTAGTTTTATTTGCTGTACCCATAGTTAAAATTCTTAATCTGCCTGAACCAATTATTCCTATGTTTATGGCTCTATATTTAGCTTTACAAGTAGGTTTACCTGATTCATTCAGAACCGGCGCTAATGTTACTGACAATGGAATATATGCAGTGGGATTAGATAAATTCTACAAGCAAAAATTTGCCTCAAAAGAAAAGAAAGAAGAGAATCTTGGGAGAAGTAACTCCTGTTAAGGAACCGATAGAAGAACTAACCGTTAAGTTTTTGTCAGACCAGAACTAAACCCTCTTAGGGCCTGCCGGCAGGCAGGAATTTTCTCTAAGGGAGTAAATATGGTTTATATTGGGAGGATAATGAGATAAATTCTTCTAAGGAGTGAAATTGAAAAATAATCAAAGGGGACAGTTTAAAAAAAACCTTATTTTACGGCTTCTCATTCAAATTATATCACTGTATCAAAAACTCTGCAGTAAAATAGAAAGCCGCCTGCCGATCATTACTATTCTTGCCTTCATTTTAGGAATACTATTGGCCAGATATTTCTCCTTAGCCTCCGGTGTTATCAACTCATCTTTAACAAAATTAATTAATTCCTATACCTATTTTGCTCCGATTGCAATTTTTGGCATCTTGGCGCCTTCACTGGCAAGAATTATTAATATTAAAAGAGGAGGGGCAAAGAAATTTGTTAGGTATGCGCTTATCTGGTTGTCCTTGCGCCGTCTTTTATCGTTATTTTGGGCAGCAATTTTCACAGTGATTATTTTTGACTTTCCTATTTTTTCCAATCACTCTGTAAGATTTCTCGCGTCTGTTCAAAAGAGTTTAACCACTTTAGCTGGGATGGCTCTCAAGAGCCCTTATTTTTATGCTATGTATGCTGCAATAGGAGTGGTTTTATTATCTACTAAGATTAGCTGGATAGAAAGGATATTGAGAAAATGCGCACGGGCAATTGAAGCTTTGGGAAGGTTGCTTATACCCTTTATCCCCTTATTTATGTTAAGTATCGGCACATATCTTTACAGTTTACCTAGAAGTTTAAATGAGCAGTTAGGTGTTAATGGAGTCATAGCTACACAATTGAGGCCTTTAAACGTATTGGGATGCAAAATTGCTTCTAATACGGCGTTAGGTATGATTATAATCTATCTGGTAATTTCAGCTATTATCGGGATTGCCTGTTTTATATGGCATAGCGCATTATTGAGTTGGACTAAAAAGGCAGTAAATAGTTTTTCTATATCTAAATATTTTAGAAAATATTGGATTAAAGTTTATCCCTTATTATGGGCCACAAGTTCTGAGGCCTTAGCTACACCACTTAATCTTTATCTAGTTAAGAAATATTACCCTCAAATTAAAACAGAAGTAAGGCGTTTTATTATCGGCATTGGGAGCTATATGAATATTAATGGGACTATGATATGCGTTATTGTTTTGGCTGGGGCTGTAGCCCAGATATTGGGAATAGAACTTTCTTTAGTCAAGCTTATGCTCTGCATCCCCCTTGTTTTTATTATTGGTTTTGGTGTTCCAGGAATTCCCGGAGAATTGTTGCTTTTTGCTGGACCACTGGTTATGTTGCTGGATATACCACAATCTTTACAACAGTCTTTCTTAACTCTCTATCTAGGCCTTCAGATTGGATTGCCTGATTCTTTTAGAACCGGCAATAATTCTACTGACGATTGTGTTTGCGGCATATTAATGAACAAGACTTATGAGAGAAGATTCTTGTCAAAATATAAAGAGGAAGAAGATGAATAATCAAAGTTACACAAAAGACTTAGAGGGTAAACAAATAAAAGAGATATTTTGTAGTGCGGAAAACATATCGAAGTTACACAAGACACTAATATCTAAAAGGGGAGAGTACTTTCGTAGAAAATTGTTACACTCGCTTGAGAAAGAATTAAGTTTTGACGATATATGCAGGTTAAGAACAGCAGCAGAACTTCAAGAGGCCCAAAGGCATCTAAATAAACTGCTGGAATTTCAATTGATCGAGAGGATTAAGAAAGGAGAGCTTGATATATATAAACGAACACCTAAAGGCGAAAAAGCTATAAATGCCTTAAGAGCATTAGAGGTTGACATTGGAAGGGGAGAGGCACACAAAATATATTTAGCCTCATTAGGCACAAATTCGATTAAACTTTTCTTAAGAGTTTATGGAGACAAAAGAGAAGCTGATTTAAAGACAAGAAAAATTAAATACACACCATTTGAAATCGGGAATATGAGTTCGTTTTTACCAAGAAATATTGAAGGTATAGCAGCCATCGACAAGTTAAGTGATGCAGAATTACTTATTTATGAAGAGGATGGCAATATCTATTTAAATCCTAAAAAGGCACGTGGTTTTTATAAATATTTAAAATCCCTCTATAAAATAATAACCCATTAAGAGTCTAAGCAGGCCCAACTTTTTTTAAATCTGCTTGACAATAAGTACTACTTATGCTATTCTAATTATAGAAATAGTTAGTATAATGATTGCTATTTTTACTATTCTGTACTAAATTTTATTAAATCTTGTTTGCCGGATGATGGTGAAGAATTGAAAAAACTGATTTCTGCCGAAGAGATTGTTAAAAAATATAAGATTTCCTACCAAACTACCAATTACTATACCAACCTTGATTTATTTGAAGTTGTTGAGACCAAGGGGAATAAAAGATTTTACGATGACGAGGCTATTGGCAGGAGGTTGAAGGAAACCAAGTTTTTAAAAATGAAGGGCTATTCTTTGAAAGCTATCCGTAATGGAATTAGTAAACCCCGTTAGATAAAGGAAGATTATGAACCTAATTAATAATAACTTTTTTAAACCGGCAGCGGTCGAACTGAAAATTCCGGCCAAGAGCGAATACATGAATGTAGTGCGCCTGGCGGTTGCCGGAATTGGCGAAAGAATGGGTTTTTCTGTAGATGATATTGAAGATATAAAAATTGCCGTAGCTGAAGCCTGCATTAATTCAATCCGTCATGGTTATCAAGGAAAGAAGTCAGAAGAAAATTTAGTCTATATGAGATTTTTAATATATCCCAGAAAACTTAAAATCGTTATCAAGGATGAAGGCGGAGGGTTTGATACCAGCCGCGTTGGTGAGTATTTGAAAAAGGCTGATAGCGACAAAATTGAAGGAATAGGGCTGGGTATTTATCTTATAAAAACACTAATGGATGAAGTTCAATATAGTTCATCTAGTAAAGGTACAGAAGTAAAGATGCTAAAAAATAAATAAGGTTTTAATATGGCTGCTTATCAAATTTATCCTGTTTCCGGAAAAGTCAGCAAAACCACAGAAGAATTATTTATTAAATTGCACCAGACTAAAGATTCTGACATTAGGCAAGAGCTAATATTGCGCCATAGGGGATTAGTAAGGCAATTGGCGATGAGATTTAATAATAAGGGCAAATCTTTAGAGACTCTAATTTCAGCCGGCAATATTGGCCTTATAAATGCAGTAGACCGGTATGATCTATCGCGGGAAGTCAAATTCACTACCTATGCTACTCATTGCATTATCGGGGAAATAAAAAGGTATTTTCGTGACAAAGGCTGGGTCCTTAAAGTTCCCCGGAATTTAAAAGAACTAAATCCAGCTGTTCAGGCTGCAATAGAGAAACTAACTGCCGGATTCGGCCATTCACCGACAACCCAAGAAATTGCTCAGGAGTTAGACCTTCCTTCAGAAACAGTTATCGAGGCCATAGAAGCAGGGCGCGCTTATCGGCCTTATTCCCTTGAGCAAAGGGTAGAGCTCAACGGAGAAGATAGCATCTGTTTTTTAGATACCTTGAGCCACCAAGACCAGGAATCTTTCAGCCTGTTTGATAAAATTGGCTTAAAAGAAGCGATTAAAAGCTTAAACAAAAGGGAACAGGTGATCATACAACTATTCTATTTTGAAGATTATTCTCAAGACAGGATAGCCCAGAGACTAGGGATTTCTCAAATGCATATCTCACGTTTATTGAGAGGAGCTATCAGGAGCCTTAGAGAGATATTAGTTGCCACGATTTGACCATCTCAATTCCAAAGACAGAAACATAATAGAGAATTTCATAGAGATTAAAAGCCTAAAAGGTTAAGAAGAGGGGTCTTTTTCTTGCCACTTTTTTATTAGAGATGTATAATATAGAAGCTCTCCAGTGACCCACACAGGAGGGCGTGCTGATACGAGTTGGTTAGGTTGCGATCTCAAGTGCTAGAGTCAAAAGCCGGTCGAAGGTGTTTCGAAATAGGTTCGAACATGGTATAATAACTTCGACAGGATTATATAAAGGGGGCAGAATGGCAAAATATAAGGAGAGAGAAAGAAGAAAATATCCTAGAATGAGTGGTAATTTTGTGATTAACTATCGGATTCAGCAGATGCCCTACGGTTATGACCTTTCCCAGACTAAGGATGTTAGCCAGGGCGGAGTGCGTATTACTACTGGTAAGCCATTTGAAGCCGGCACTTGTTTGGCTATGAATTTAAGAATTCCTTTTGTCCCCGGGAAGATAGAGATTAAGGGAAAAGTTGTTAATTCCCGGGAAGTAGTTCGGGATTTAATCTATGAGACTCAAGTTGAGTTTTTAGGTTTAAGCGAAGATTTTTTTAAAAAATTAGGTGAGTTTATCAAGGAAAATTTGAAATGAAGATCAAAAAAATAGGAATCATCGGCCTGGGAAATGTTGGCGAAGCCGTTGTGAGGTCTTTGAAGAAGTACTCGGCTCTAATCAGCCGGCGCTTTTCTTTAAAGCTAGAAGTGACGAAAGTATGCGATATCGACCGAGCCAAGAATAAAATAGCTAAGGAGTTGGGGCTTCCCTTTACTGTGAATCCTTGGGAATTGGTCAATGATGCTCAGATAGACATTGTTGTTGAACTAATCGGCGGAATAAAACCCGCCTATGCTTTAATCGAGAAGTCTTTAGGGGCAGGCAAGAACGTTGTGACTGCCAATAAAGCTCTTTTAGCAGCAAAGGGCAAGCAAATTTTTTCTCTGGCTAAACGAAGCAAGGTTTGTGTTGGATTTGAAGCTTCTGTTTGCGGCGCGATACCGATTATAAGAAGTATTTCGGCAGGCCTGGCTGGCTGTGAAGTAAAAAGAATTAGCGGTATCCTTAATGGAACAACCAACTATATTCTTCATAAGATGGATAAGGATAACATTGATTTTAGGCAAGCCTTAGAAAAGGCTCAAGATAAAGGTTTAGCGGAAAGAAAGCCGGATTTGGATATAGAAGGAGTTGATGCGCTTCATAAGCTATGTATTTTGGCTTATCTTTGTTATGGAGTTTGGCCTTCACCAGATAAGGTTTATGCCGAAGGTATATCAAAGATATCTTTGTTGGACGTTCATTATGCTAATGAGCTAAATTATAAAATTAAGTTATTGGCTATAGCCAACAAAGAGAAAAATCATCTTGATTTAAGGGTCCATCCGGCTTTAGTGTCTTCTGGGCACCCCTTATCAGGTGTTGCTTCAGCCTACAACGCAGTATTTCTTGATACCCAGCCTGCCGGTAAACTTCTTTTTTATGG
Organism: Candidatus Omnitrophota bacterium; assembly: GCA_043815185.1. Taxonomy (GTDB): domain Bacteria; phylum Omnitrophota; class Gorgyraeia; order Duberdicusellales; family 4484-171; genus Susulua. The sequence continues at coordinate 16,169 of JBDRJF010000011.1, forward strand.
TGAAGGTGCCGGAGGAGCTCCGACTTCTTCTGCGGTGATATCGGATATAGTAAATATTGCTTGTGGTTATCAGGGACTTGTAGGAAAAGAAAGTAATATTGCCATAAAAAATATAAAGGATATAAAAGCCCGTTACTATATGAGAATTATGGTTCAGGATAACCCCGGAGTATTAGCCAAAGTATCAAAAATTTTAGCCTCTTTTAAAATCAGCATCGCTTCAGTGAACCAGAAAGAACGAAAGGAAGGTAAAGTTGTTCCAGTTATTATGATTACCCACCGAGCAAAGGAAGACAATGTAAGCAAGGCTCTTAATATGATTGACAAATTAAGTGTAATTAAGGGGCCTTCCCAGATAATAAGAATTGAGGATTTATGAGCCCGGTTGGAAATTTTGCTTTATCAGACAGTCAAGGTGATATTTCTAACCAGGTGAAGCCCTATCAGGGAGTTATTGCCCGCTATAAGAAATATTTACCAGTAACTAAGAAAACTCCTATTATCAGCTTGCAGGAGGGGAATACTCCTTTGATCTATGCCCCTAAGATTTCAGCCATTTTAGGGGCAAAATTTAAAGTTTATCTTAAATGCGAAGGTTTTAACCCCACGGGTTCTTTTAAAGACCGGGGGATGACTCTGGCTATATCCAAAGCCAAAGAAGATGGCGCCAGAGCGGTGCTTTGTGCCTCAACCGGTAATACTTCAGCTTCAGCCGCAGCCTATTCAGTTCGGGCAAACCTTAAATGTATAGTTGTTATACCTCAGGGGAAGATCGCTTTAGGGAAACTGGCTCAAGCTTTAATTCATAACGCTAAAGTAATTGCAATTAAAGGAAATTTTGATCAAGCCTTAAGGATTGTAAAAGAAATATCAGCAAACTATCCAATAAAGTTAGTTAACTCCATAAATCCTTATCGTATCGAGGGACAGAAGACTGCTGCTTTTGAAGTCTGCGATTTCTTGGGGACTGCACCGGATTTTCATTTCCTGCCCGTGGGCAATGCCGGCAACATTACTGCCTACTGGAAAGGTTACAAGGAGTATTATTCTCATAAAAAGATAGCTTACTTACCGAGGATGTGTGGTTTTCAAGCTAAAGGGGCTGCTCCTATTGTAAAGGGTTCTCCGGTAAAGAAACCGAAAACAATTGCCACCGCAATCAGGATCGGGAACCCGGCAAGTTGGCAAAAAGCTCTTGAAGCCAGAGATGAATCAGCGGGTTTGATTAATGCTGTAAGTGATAGCCAGATAATTTCAGCTTACAAGTTTTTAGCAAAAGAGGAAGGAGTTTTCATTGAACCGGCCTCAGCGGCTTCGGTAGCCGGATTACTTATGTTAAACAAAAAAGGTTTCTTCAAAAAATTTAAGAATAAAAAAGTAATTATTGCCTGTACTCTTACCGGACACGGCCTTAAAGATCCTGATATTGCTATAAAAAGCATAAACCCTCCTCCGATCATCAAGCCTGATTTGAAGGCAGTTTTAAAACTAGCAGGAATTTAGCAAGATGCGCAGTTTCCAGGAAAAAGTTTCTCATACCCTAGAGGAAGTAATAAAGAAGGAGTATGGTGTCAGCCTGGAACCTCCTTTGTGGGAATTACCCCAGCGACAGGAGTTTGGGGACTTATCTTCAATGGTATCTTTGAAGTTAGCCTCGCAATTTAAGAAAGACCCTTTAGAGATTGCCGCCCAGATAAAGATTTTTTTGGAGAAAACATTAGCGAAAGATGTCGATCGAATAGAGATTATAAGGCCGGGCTTCGTAAATATATTTATTTCGCGCCGGGTCCTTATTGCTTCTTTAAATGAAATTCTCAAAAATAAGGATAAGTTTTTCCGTAGTCAGATTCAACGGAAAGTGCTGATTGAATTCTTAAGTGCAAACCCTACTGGCCCGCTTTCGGTAGCTCATGGACGCCAGGCAGTCATTGGAGATGTTATTGCTAAAGTTTTAGCTTTTTTCGGCAATAATGTTCAGAGGGAATACTACTTAAATGATGCTGGCCGGCAGGTTGAACTTTTGGTTTCTTCGGTAAAAGCCTGGTTGTTTCCGATGAAAGGCAAGCAAGTAGAAATACCCGAGGGTGGTTATAAGGGGCATTATGTGAAACAAATTGCCGGCAATTTTAAAGCTAAGCATAAATATAGTTATGATCGGCTCAAGCGGTTTACCGTAAAAAGCATGATAGATTTAATTAAGAAGGATTTAAAAGCTTTAAGGGTAGGCTTTGATAATTGGTTTAGCCAGAAAAAGCTGATTAAAGCTGATAAGGTTAAAGAGGTAATTGAGATTTTAGCTAAAAAAGGCTTAATCTATGAGAAGGATAATGCCTTGTGGTTTTCTTCGGCTAAATTCGGCGATGATAAAGACAGAGTTATACAGAAGGCTGACGGAGAGCTTACTTATTTTGCATCCGATATTGCTTACCATAAGGATAAGATTGAACGTAATTTCAATAAGTTGATAAATCTTTGGGGGCCGGATCATCATGGCTACATCAAGAGGGTAAAATCGGCACTGAGGGCCTTAAAACATAATCAGGATATTTTAAAAATAGTCATAGTCCAATTGGTGGCTTTAAAGACTAAAGAGCGGATGTCAAAACGGGCCGGGAAAATGGTTTTACTCTCAGATTTAATCAAAGATGTTGGCCCGGACGCAGCAAGGTTCTATTATCTTACCCGCCGGAACTCCTCACACCTGGAGTTTGATCTTGATCTTGCCAAGGAAGCTTCCTTTAATAATCCTTTGTATTACATCCAGTATGTCTGTGCCCGTATTGAGAGTATTTTTAGGAAAGCTAAGAAAGTTTCTTCCAGGAGCGCTCTCAGTAAACTTTTGACTGATCCCGAGGAGATAGGGTTATTGCGGGCTTTATTACGCTTCTCCTATTGCCTGGAGAAGGCCTATTATTCTCTCGAGCCGGTTTTTATCGTTGAATTCTTAAAAGATTTAGCTTCCAGCTTTCATAAGTTTTATGAGCAGAAGAGGGTATTGGTAGAGGATAAACGAATAACTCAGGCAAGACTTAACCTGGTTAGTGCAGTTAGGATAGTTTTCCATTGCGGCCTTTCTCTTCTGGGAATTAAACCCGCTGAGAGAATGTGAAGCCTGCCCTTTAATAAAAATGAATAGACGTCTGTGGAAAATAAAAGAATTAAGCCCGAAAGCTAAAGATTTAGCTACAACCCATGGTCTATCTGTTTATCTAATTCAAGTTTTTCTCAACCGGGGTATAAGCGAGAAAGAGTTCAAGGTCTTTCTCGACCCTAAATTAGCTAATTTTCACTCTCCATTTTTGCTTCCTGATATTAAAAAAGCAGTAGCAAGAATCAAGCAAGCAGTTAAGCGTAATGAGAAGGTGCTTGTATATGGAGATTACGATGTTGACGGTATTACTTCTTTAGCGATTTTTCATGAGTTTGCGAAAGAGTTTCCCAAAGTCTTTTCTTTTTATATCCCCCACCGGATTAAAGAAGGTTACGGATTAAATCAGGAAGCTATATTAAGAGCCAAAGAGGAGAAAGTAAGTTTAATCATTGCTTTTGATTGCGGTACGGCAGCATTTGAAGAAGTTGAATTGGCAAAATCATCTAAGATAGATGTTATTATAGTTGACCATCACCATAGCGGAGAAAGAAGAGTTAAACCCTTAGCTTTTATTAACCCCAGGAGAAAAGACTCAAAATATCCTTTTCGGGATTTAAGTGCTGCCGCTCTTTCTTTTAAGCTGCTGCAGGCATTAACCGGATCTTTACCCAAAAAAGTTTTGGACTTAGTTGCCTTATCTTTAGTCTGTGATGTTGTTCCCCTGCTGGGTGAAAACAGAGCCTTGCTTATAGAGGGTTTGACGGTGATTAGAAGAAGTCCGCGGCTAGCCATAAAAGCACTTTGTCAATCCGGGAGCATAAAACAGGAGAATATAAATACCTTCCATATCGGCTATATACTTGGTCCGAGAATTAATGCCGCAGGAAGAGTGGCTCATGCCCGGGAGTCTTTGGAGTTATTCTTAACCGGGGATGAAGATAGAGCTTATGAATTAGTTTCGAAGCTGAGTGAATACAATAAATTAAGGAGGGCTATAGAAGCCCAGATTTTAAAAGAAGCTGAACAGAGGATTAAAGATAATCGAAGTGATGAACAGGCAATTATTGTTTCTGGAGACGATTGGCATCCCGGAGTCTTAGGGATCGTGGCCTCGCGCTTGGTCAAGAAGTATTACCGGCCTTCTTTTGTGTTTTCTTTTAATAGAAATGCCGGAAAAGGCTCAGCCCGTTCTGTTGAAAACGTGCACTTAATCGAGATACTGGATAAGTGTGCCGATTCTTTACTTATTTATGGCGGCCATAGCAAGGCTGCCGGAGTTGAAATTGAGCGGGAGCAGCTGGAAAATTTTCGGGAAAAGATCAATGCTTCAATCAAAAAGGATTTGTGTCCTCAAGATCTTGTTCCTACTATTGAAATAGATGCCTTTTTAGATTTTGAAGCGATCGATATAAACCTTACTGAGGGCCTTGAGAGATTAAAACCTTACGGCGAAGGCAACTCCAAGCCTCTTTTTGCAGCTTACAATATTTCCAAAAAGGATCTACCGAAAAAGATCAATTCTTACCATTCACTCTGGCTTAATGACCAGGGAAGAACTTTTGAAGGTATTGTTTACGATAAGAATATTTTAGAGATTATCGGCAGTGCTGATAGTTTTGATATAGTATTTTCTCTTCAGATGAACTATTATCATAACATTCCTCAATTAATTATTCGGGACTGCAGGCTTTCTGAGGGGGAGGGTTAGTTTGCCGCCTTTTAGGCACTTGGTACAAACCAGGACTTTTTTTATCTTACCGTTGAGAATAATCCTTTTTGATTGAAGATTAGGCAGGAACCTTCTTTTGGTTATTCCGGTGGTTTTTAAGCCAACTCCGCCTTTTTTCTTAGGCAGACCCCTTCGGGCAATTGAATTGCCGGTTATCGCCTTTTTCTTACAGATTTCACACCTTCTGCTCATCGGTTACTTCCTCCGGTCGCATGATTACATCGATTCAAAGACAGATTACAGAGATTATCCTATTTTTAGGATGCAAGAAATTACTATATCTATAAATTACATCTTGTCAAGCACAATCTTGTTTCTTCTGCTTGTCTTGTTCTTGTTTCTGTTTTTTTAATCAGTGTAATCTTTATTTAATCTATGTAATCAGGGACTGTTGCATTTTGCAACGGTCCCTATATTTCCTGGCCTAATTGTTTCTGGGCATCGACGACGTCGCGGTTTACTTTCCTTAAGCAATTTGCGATTTTTATTTTTAAAGAATCACTTATGGTATCCGATGAGTATATTTCCCGAAGCACCTGGATAGCCATTCTAAAGTACCTTACGATTTCACCTTCATCTATAGAACAAGACTGGCTTATTCTTAAGAAATTCATTCCGCTAAACCACATTCGGCAGGCTTCGCTTAAGTAAAAAAAGAATCTTTTACTTAAAGGATAAACACGAAAGCGTTTTTCGTCTTTATGGATGTTTGTTACAAATTTATCTACCTGACGCTTTAAGGTTTTTGTCTGCTTATTTAATTTCGGTCTTTTTTCTCCTTTTCTCGGTTCATAGATTAAAGCAGTTATCAATACGAATAAATCTTCTTCACTGAGGCCATCCAGATATCCGGCCTCAAATAGCTCTCCAATAGTTAGCTCGAAGCTATATACTTTAGCTGCTAACCGGGCTTTGCGGCTTATTTCTCTACCATTAATATAACCAAGTGTCTTAAGCAGGGACATTTTTCGCTTTAAGAGGTCTAAAACTTCCTTTTTCCCCCAGGCCTTATTCTGGTGGAAGTGAAAAGATCGGGGGTAGATATCATAAATTGTATCTCCCATTATTTTAAAGAGATTGAGGATAGTGGCATAACAGGAGTTAAACTGGCTTCGGATAGGTTCGTATCGGCCATAGATTATTTTTTCAAGAGATATTATATCAATATGGGAAGGGTTTACCCGGGAAAAGACAAAACCTTCTTTGTCAATTCCCCGCCGTCCGGCCCGTCCGGCCATCTGATAAAAGTCCCGGGTTTTTAAATATGCATGGTATCTTCCGTAAAATTTACTAAGCGAGTTAAAAATAACTGTTTTTGCCGGCATATTTATTCCTAAAGCAAAGGTCTCAGTGGTAAAAATCAGCTTTATCAATCCGGTAGTAAAAAGCCGTTCGATTATTTCCTTTAAAGCTGGAAGAAGCCCGGCATGATGATAAGCAATACCTCTTTTAATCAGGGGCGCCAGGAAGTTTATGTGCGGTGAGGAGGAAATATCAAATTTATCTAATAATCCATCGAACATTTTTATTATTTTATCTTTCTCATTTTGGCTAAGAAAATCAAACTGGCCAGTCTCTTGGGCCAGTTCTTCGCATTTTCGCCGGGAAAATGAGAAGTATACACAGGGGTAACCGCCAAGATCATCGATATTCTTGAGGAGACTTTTAAGCCGGTTGGGCTTAGCCAAAGCGTATTTTTCCTGGTAGGAAGGATTTTTGAGGTTTTCGGTCATAAGCATAGATTGTTTTAACTTTGCGAAGTTATAAAATACCTGATTATCGCATTGAAAAAAGAAGTGCAGCGGCACAGGCCGTACCTTCTCGACTATTGTTTTCAGCGGAAAAGCATGAATCTTCCCTAGCCAACCGATAAATTGATCAATATTGGGAATAGTTGCACTCAAAGCCAGCATTTTCATCTGTTGAGGCAAGAGGATTATCGCTTCTTCCCAGACCGTACCTCTTTCTGGATCATCAAGATAGTGGATTTCATCAAAAATTACCCACTCCCGCCGCTTAAAGCTTTGTGGTTCTACCAGGATGGCGTTACGAAATATCTCAGTAGTCATAATTAAAATCGGGGCATTGCGATTAATACTTACATCGCCGGTGAGAATCCCTGTCTTCCGGGGGTATTTTTTAGAAAAATCCCGGAATTTCTGATTGCTGAGGGCTTTTATTGGAGCAGTATAGATTATTCCTTTGTTGTTGATTATACAATCTTCGATTATCTGTTCAGCAATGAGAGTTTTCCCGGCTCCGGTAGGGGCACTTACGATTACCGAGTGATTTTTTTGAGCAGCGGCAATTGCTTCTTCTTGAAATTTATCTAATTTAAAGTTATTCATCTAAACATTATATCAGATATAGAGGGAAATAGGGTAAGGCATTTAAAATGCCGGAGGAGGGAGTTGTATCCAATTTTCCGCCAACGGCGAAGCCGGTTGAGGCTAAGCCTCAACCGCTATATTGGATCCGACGTTTCTTTACGCGTATAAATGAACCTTGGTTTACAAAATAAACTTTTATCAAAAAAACAATGGTGCCGGAGGAGGGAGTTGAACCCTCATCTCCTTTCGAAGACTGGATTTTGAATCCAGCGCGTATGCCAATTCCACCACTCCGGCAAATAGTTTGCGGTTTTATTAATACCTCTATTGCTTCACAAGCTTCTTTATCTAGTTTACCAGCCATTGTGGGAACAACTAAAGCAATTAAAAATCAATTGTCTTGCTTCGCAAGAGTTGTTACCACCACTCCGGCAAATTTAATAAAATCATAACATTGTTGATTTTCTTTGTCAATTGACAATTTAGTTGGTAAATGATATATTTAACTGATTTTTGGGGCCGTAGTATAGCGGGAATACGCAACGCTGGCAGCGTTGTATCGAGGGTTCAATTCCCTCCGGCTCCATAGTTTTTTTATATCATATAGTTACTGGAGCAAATAGAGGAGGATAGGTTTTACAAAAACAACATTCATTTGGATGCAATATGCGGTTGAGGCTTAGCCTCAACCGGCTTTGACTGCGTCGAAGATTGCATACAATTTCCTCCGGCTCCATATCTTATTTTTTATCAGGATCAATAACCGAGCAGATGAATCAAGGTAAAAAGCTGGATGAGGAGATAAGGAAAAATTTGAAAGGGATAGGATATGAGATTTAGGAAGGTGAGAATATGAAAGATAGCCGGTTATCAACGAACAATCTTTTTACCCGCGTTTCCCTGATTATCGAATCTGCCCGCGGAAAAATCGCCAGGGCCGTTAATAGCGAAATGGTCAGCGCATATTGGCTGATTGGCAAAGAAATCATAGACGAAGAACAAAAAGGCAGATTGCGCGCTGAGTATGGCGCAAAAATTATCGAGAAACTTTCGCAGGATTTAACCGTAAAGTATGGCGCCGGCTGGTCAGCCAGCCATCTATGGCATGTACGGCAGTTTTATGTGCTTTACAAAGACCGGCTGCCGGAAAATCTGCACACGCTGCGCGCAGATTCAGAAAAAAAGATTCTGCACACACTGCGTGCAGAATTATCATGGAGCCATTACCGTATCCTGATGCGTGTTGAAAAACCTCAAGCCCGATCTTTCTATGAGGTTGAGTGCCTTAAAAATAATTGGTCAGCTCGGGAGCTTGAGCGCCAAAAAGGATCGCTTCTTTTTGAGCGGCTTACTTTGAGTAAAGACAGGAAAAGCCTTATGAAATTAGCCAAAAAAGGACAAGAAATCAGGTCTTATGAAGATATGATTAAGGATCCCTATATTCTTGAATTTACCGGTTTATCACCTCAATCAAAGCTGTATGAAAGCAAATTAGAGCAGGCTTTAATCGATAACCTGTCAAAATTTCTGCTTGAATTAGGAAAGGGTTTCACTTTTTCAGCCAGGCAAAAGCGAATTTCCTTAGATGGAGACCATTTTTACATTGATCTCGTATTTTATAATACGATTTTGAAATGCTACATCATTGTTGACTTAAAAATCGGCAAGCTCGTTCATCAGGACATCGGCCAGATGCAGATGTATGTGAATTTTTACGACCGCAAAATTAAGCAAAAGGACGATAATCCGACAGTCGGGCTTGTTTTATGTGAAGATAAGAAAGTTGCGGTTGTCCGGTATACTCTTTCAAAAGAAAACAAACAGATATTCGCTTCAAGATACAAATTGTATTTACCGACAGAAGAAGAGTTAGTGAGAGAATTAAGAAGAGAGAGAGCTTTGATTGAATTGTCAGCGAAGAAACAGACAAAGCCGCGTAAAGATTTAGGGATGAGAGTAAAGAAAGTAAAAGGGCGAAAGAAAGGCAAGTAATTTCATGTGCAAAAACGATTAACTTTGGAACTTTCCGGACAGATGAATCAAAAACCTATTTGCGTCTCATTTTTAGCCTTTGATTAATTTTACCTAATGACCAACCTTTTCTAAAAAAGACTGCTATCATGCACATAAATCCAAAAAAAACCCTTTCGCAGTTTTACCTTGCCTATCCGCGACTTCGGAATCCAAATCTTATTGTCGGCATATAACACAAGAATAGCTTTCGCGGTTTCTATACACAAAAGCGTTAGCTTTTGTTTGAGGAACCGACTGTGGTAGAATTTCATAGAGGAATCGGTTACATACCGTATTCTCACCCTTGCCCAGATGTATCTGGGTTGGGGATAGGTTGAAAGATAGTTATTCAGTAGCCAGAACATGCGATTTTAAAACAGTTTTGGGTAAAAATTTATGTTCTTGTCTATGAATATAAAAATGGTACAATATCCGTAAACGATGACCCTATATATATTATCAAAATAATAATATCAAAACTTGGATATATGTCAAGAACTAATCTTGGAAACCAAATCAAAGTTCGGCGAACAAAGCTAAAGCTTTCACAAGACAAACTCGCCCGAAAAGCCGATATTCCTTTTAGTACATTGGTTAAGATAGAGGCAGGGTATACACCCAATCCATCTATTGAAACAATGATGAAAATCGCTGATGCTTTGGGGGTCGGGTTAGATGAGTTGGTGAGGAGGAAAGCTTGATGATGAAGAAAATGGAGTTGACCCCATTTTACCTTATTTTTCGAGGTTTTAACCAAACTAAATGGATGGATGCTTACGCCCTCTTTAGTTTTGCTTTAGAAGCTTTATTTTCAAGAGATGATAAATGTGAGCCAACAAAAACTATAATAAATCGTGTTTCCAGAATTTTAAATTGCAGCAAAACAAAAATAAACAATTTATACGAAATTCGTTCAGATATAGTACATGGAAGAATAGAGCTTGCTGAGAAGGAAGACGAGGTTAAAAAGAAAGAAAACCTGAACTATCTTCAAGATGTCGAGAATGTAGTTATTGGATGTTTACGCAAAGTTTTAGACGAAAAGGTATATTTAAAGTACAAGAATCCTCAAGAAAGGGAGAAGTATTTCGATGATTTGGTTGAAAATGTGACTATTTAAATACTGAGAATTGAATCCTGCCGATGAGATTATTAGAGTGATGGAGGAAAAAGATATTGAGAACTGACTTGGGAATTAGAATTAAGTATTGCACCCCGGATTCCTATTAGTTGAGATAATTATGGATAAGTCAGACAAACCGGCATTATTAGGTATTGTTCCAAGAGAGAATCTCTGGTCCGTAATTCAAAGTCAGAGATGGTATCATATTCCAATTGAATCAGCTCCGCGTAATGTATTAAGTGTGGAGTATGTAGCTTTTTATTTTCCCTCTGCTTTCGGGGAAGAATTTAAATATCAGGTAATTTATTATGCGCCAGTTTTAAGTATAAATATTATTAAAAGAATTCAGCTTTTTCCTGAGGAGTTTAAGCATCCTAGAAAAGATAAGGATTATTATCAGTTTCATTTGGGCGAGATTAAAAAATTGCCCCAACCCATTCCGAGTAAAAGATGGAGAAGAATTGTTCATATTCCTACCAGCTTCCAAAGATTATTTACTGCTAAGGAAATAAATGATTTATATGATACTAGTCCTTTGGAAGAGAAAATGTATAGAGCATTAAAAAGGAGAAAAGTTTATCCGGAAAGACAGATGTATGTTTATGCAGATAATCAAACCTATTGTTTAGATTTCTGTATATTTTGCCAAAAGGCAAATATTGATTTAGAATGTGATGGCGAAAGATATCATGCTTTGCCTGGAGCATTTACAAAAGACCGTATTCGTAACAATCGGTTAGCTAGTATAGGTTGGCAAGTTTTAAGATTTTCCGGGACAGAAATATATGGAGGTCTAAAAAATTGCCTAACTACAGTTGAAAAGACTATATACACCTTAAAAGGATTAAAGAATTAAAGAAGTCTAAGCAGGACGTTCGTATTCCGTATTCCGGGACACATCCCATTTAGATTTGCTTTACTAGGCTTGGGTTTTTTGGTGGATTTTGGGAAATTGCTGTTTTTTAAATGGGGCCGGTCACGATTTCTGATTATGAACCGGTTCAGGCATGCCTGAACCCTACTTTTTTTGAGGGTGTGTTCTGATTTTAAGGAAGTTGCCGATAAAATCAGCGAATTTTTCAGTTGCGTTAGGGGGGCCAAGTATATTCTTTATATTTTTCAGTTCAGCCTTTAGCCGGGAGCATTTTTCGTTATCCTTTACGTACTCAAGGGTTTTTGCAGCTAAATTTTTAGGGTTAGCTTGTTTTTGAATGAATTCATCAATAATTTTGCGTCCGGATAATAAAAAATAGGGACGCTTCTAATTTTTGAAGAATATAAAAAAGGGGCAACTCCCTTTTTAATTGTAGAAAGTTAAGGAGGTTCGAAATGCCAGACGAAATCGAGGGACACAATACTAATTAAAGAGAAATAGGTATTGTGTCACCAGAATTTCTGTCACCAGAATTTCAGAATTTCGAAGTGCAGGATTACCTTGATAAAAAATATGAAAAAGAACGAGATAAAAGTTTTTATTTCAAACAGGGATTCTATTTGCGGTGAATGCAAGGATAACCTTGGGCGTGGCGCTTGGATTATACTTATGCAAGACAAAGGAGCATTGTGTTTGTCGTGCGCCGATATGGATCATCTTATTTTTCTCTCTTCAGGAGATGCTGCCCTTACAAGACGTTCCCGAAAACACTCGAAATTATCAGCTGTAGTCCTAAAGTGGTCTCGTGCTAGAAAAAGGTACGAACGGCAAGGATTGCTTGTTGAAGAAGAGGCTTTGAAAACAGCTGAAGAAGAATGTTTGACGGATAGTGAGGCCAGAGCATGTCAAAGAGAGCGTGAAAGAGAGCGGCGGGAGATCCTCGATCGTCAATATGTAAAACGTTTTGCAGAGTACATACGTAAACTCTTTTCCCAATGCCCTGCCAAAAGCGAGATGAATATTGCTGAGCATGCCTGTCTTAAATATAGCGGCCGGATTGGCCGTAGTGCGCAGGCAAAAAGTATGGACGAGAAAGCGATCCGGCTAGCTGTGATTGCGCATATTCGACATGAATATACGCCTTACGACACTTTATTGGCAAAAGGTTATGAGCGTAGAGATGCACGTGATAAAGTAGAAGATGAAGTTCAACAGGTGTTGGTTAAATGGGAATGTGCAAATTATTAGGTGATTTCAATGGGCTATGGATTAAATGGTGTGTTTCCGGATTGGACCTATGAATAACACTTTTAATAAACACGAAGAAATTATTTTGCCTTCTTTAGAGGAATGGCGTCGATTATATGAGGCTGCGCTTGCACTTAAGGCAATAGCTCCTTGGGATTGGATGTGGGATTCAGATATGTTTGCTGTTCAGAATCCTGTTGATGGGGAATTTGGTTACTGCTGCGTCTTAGGCGCAAACAGGGAGGTCTTTGGTTTTGCCGTATATTTGGGCTCGGAAGGGCTTAGGGGATATTTAGGGTTAATATCGGGAGATATCGGCCCAAGAGACCACGATTTACTGCATACAAAAAGGTGCCTGTTAGCGTCATTTGAGGACAGGAAATATTTGCCAAAGGATGGCCTGGCTGTGATAAAACAGTTGGGTTTAGAATTTTCCGGATCAAAGGCCTGGCCGCAGTTCCAGAGTTACCAGCCGGGATATCTACCTTGGCAATTGACCAGGGATGAAGCTGTATACCTGACACTTTGTTTAGCGCAGGCCAAAGAAGTGGCTTTGCGTTTCAAAGATTCGCCTGGCATGTTAGAACCTTCTTCTGCAGAACATTATTTTAGCCGCCTGGCCCGAAAAAAAAGGGATATCTTAAAATGGAAGGACGGATGGCATCAACCGACTTTCCTGCGCAAGATGGTGTTAATGCGCCAGAGCATAGATGAAAATCGCTTAGAGAAAATAAAACAATTAGACAGGCAGAAGAATGATATGGGAACTGGATTTTATTTATAGCCCTGCTTACATAGCCAAAAAAGGTAAGAGGCCGTATTTTCCTTTGACCTTTTTATGGATGGAGCAAACTTCTTATTTTATTCTCTTTACACATATGACCACTCCAGCTAAATACAAGATAGAATTCATCGAATACTGCCTGCGTGCCTTTGAGTCTGCAAAAATAGTGCCAGAGGAGATACAGTTAAGAAAACAAGAGCTTTTGACGTATTTAGAGCCGCTGGCCCAAAAGCTGGGAATTAAGCTAAAGTTGGTTAAAAAACTAAAGGCAGTAGACGGCGCCCGTAAAAGCATGAAGAAATTTTTCTCAGTGGGATAACGAGGGATAATTAGGTCAGGCACTGCCCTTCAGAGGCGCCTACCTGCTGGCAAGGCAAGAGGCGTTTGAGAATTAATTATGAACCCAAACTATGGCCTAGATGAAATCAAATTTGCTACCGACGAAGCGACGTTTAAACGCGCGGTTGGTTTGTATGATAGCGGTAAAGTGACTGAGGTTGAGGAGTGGGGAGGTGGTTATACCGCGGTTGTTTTGGGAACCGAGCCTTATCGTGTGTCAGTATCTGTTCGGAATTACAAACGTGGCAGTTGTACTTGTTATCTTGGCCAAAAAGATAAACTTTGTAAGCATATGATTGCCTTAGCACTTTATACGGTTATGGATGGCAAGCCATTAAGCGATAAAGATAAACAACTTTCCCATAACGTTGAATGTGGTTCAGGGCGTGACCCATTAAACAAAGAGGAACTAGAAATGGTTAAGAAAGCCATCACCGAGTCTATGCGATATATAAAGCCTTACCGTGGGCCGTCACGCACATGGTTTGCCAATCAGGATTCTTTACGTGAAGGATGTAACAGATTGTCGGCTATCATTTCTGATTTGCCAGTTAATAAACAAGCGGCAGAAGTATTGGTGAAGCTGCTTTTAAGGCTGGATAAAAAGCTGCTTACCGGCGGCGTGGATGATTCAAATGGCATTGTTTGGCCGTTTATGAGGGATGTTGTACAAATACTTATAGAATATGCCCAGATCGATTCTACCTGCATTAAAGCATTTAAGGCGTTTGTTGGTATAGGAATTACCAGTTTCGGATGGGAAGAGCCGCTTGTGCGTATATTGGATGAAAACACTCATTAAAATATTATTTTGATTAGGGGAACGGTTCTCTCGTTGCTCTATCCTTTACTGGCACAACAAATTATAAACATAACATTATTTAATAAAAATTTGCTGATTGAAATTGAAAGAATGAAGCAGTAACAGTAAGCCAATAATTGTCTGTTCATAACTAACTGACAGACAATGGGTAACAGGCGAGAGAACCGTCCCTAGAACTGGGAGAACTGTCCCTAGAACTATCAAAAGCCGCTGATTTTTGGGTTAGCAGACGCCCTATCTGAGTTTGTTTCACTTAAAAGCGTGAAAAGAGTGAAGAAAATAGCAAATTTTCACGATTTTGTTGACAAAAGCGTGAAAAATAGGTAAGATTGTATCATGGCAAAAACATTGAATATATTTAGTAAAATACATTTTTTGCGAGAACGATATTATAAAGCCGCGGTAGAGAAGGAGCCTTTGTTGAGGCTTTTAAGTGAAGCAGAGGTAGCAGAGCAGGTTTAT
>JBDRJF010000012.1:0-2173 GCA_043815185.1 Candidatus Omnitrophota bacterium
CTACCGCTTTGAAAAAAGCTGTCTTGGAGTAAACACATATACCCAGCACAATATGATAGTAGGAGCCTATTTTCAGCTTAAAAAGCACCTAGTGATCAAAGAATGGGCCTGCGCATGGATCTTAAGAATAGGCAAGCATAAAAGGGCCCTAGTACCCGACAGCTTTATAGTGCTTCAGTTCGGCACAGTTATTGCCTTGGAAATCGAAACTCAATCTAAGAAGCTTTCTGAGTTGAAGAGGATGGTTGACATATACCGTTATGATATTGACAAAAAGTCTAAGTATCAAGGCGTTTTAATGATAGTTGAATATAAGTTTGACTATGAAGGCATTAAAAAGAGGCTGCTTCATCTTGCGCCGGAATTTTGTTCAAGGGCCTTTGTTTTGGCGGATTTAGACATGTTTAATCAGGGGTTGTGTTTTTATGCAAATGAAGTAAGAAGTTTAGAAGAAGCGTTTAAATTATTGGCGGAGAAAAGAAAAAATGGACAAGAGATTTAGCATAAGAAAATTAGCCGTAAGATTATTATTAATACTTCCGTTTATCTATATCGGTTTTGGCTGGTATGTTGGCCTCAGCTACGGCAGAAAGAGTGTTATTTTGGGGCCCTATCCGGATATCCCCGTGGTAATGAAGACTAAACTTTTAGGCTCTTCGCTTGAGGATATCTCTGGCAGCAAAGCTTTGGTAATGATTGTACCGCCAAAAGAAACCGGTAAATCTGATCAAGACTCAACCTATTTTAAGATAACCGGCTATTTTGAGATCCCCGGAATTTGGAACTTTGATTTTGCGTCTTCTGATACCGATTATATTTTTAAGAAGACCTTTGCTCTAACCGGAAGCTATTCGCGCGCCATAGCCTATGAGCTTAAGAACCCTAAGCGTAGCTTGGGAAGTATGTCAGTAAGTCAGCTTAATGATTTTCTCAAAGAAACCGGAAGAATCAAGGATATGGAAAAGTTAAAGCCCTATCTTTTTCTTGCAAGGCTGGAAGAAAAGTATCCTTGGTTGTATTCTGATACAGTACTTTTATCAAAGGCAATGGGAAGTATCTTTAACGATAATATGGTCCCCTATGACATCTTGGGTTTAACAGGCTTATTGGTTTTATTTATCGCTTTAAGCATAAGGAGCATTTGGCTATGGACGTATTATTTATTTTGGGTATTTGCTTATTGGCTGGGGAGGATTGGCTATCACGACCCGAATCTCATCTTGAGTAATGGGGGCTGGCAAGTAATCCTCTGGAGCTTCTGGCACGGTTTTATCCAGAAGGAAGGCAGGCTATTTTTGGTGATTGCTATTGGTGGTTCGGTAGTCTTCTTTGGGGCAGCTGGACTTGTACATATAATCAGATATATTTTTAATAAAAATGAAAAGAGAAGATTTTTAAATCTTAAAGGAAACTTAAAATATGCAAATGCAGAACCTTAATTTCGCAGAAATAGGATTAATAATTATTTTTATCTTCGGTTTGTATCTCCTGCCTTCATTAATTTCCTTTCTACGGCGGAATAAAAACTGGTTGGCAATATTCTTACTTAATCTTTTCTTAGGATGGACTGGTATTGGTTGGGTAGTTGCCTTAGTTTGGTCTGTAATACGTTAATCCTTCCTTTTCTCATCTTCTTTAGGCTTTAGCCTCCCTTGGTGGTTTTGAGTGATTTTTTTGTGCCTGACATGCGGTTGCCTTCGCAAGGTTTGTTGGAAGGATTGCGCGAAGGCTACCGCAGGCAAATAACTTTAAGTGCTTGGGGATAAAATTTATTTTACCTTATAAAAGTATTAGGAAATTGGTAAAAGTTGAGATACAATTATAACGTATATTTGCACGGGGAGATGAATGGACTGTATTAAAAAAATATATGTTAGCGGAGATACAAAGGCTTGATAAGGAATTTAAGAAGTCGCTTCGAAAGAAGGTTAAGAATAATTAATTCTCCAATTGCTGGTTGGAGAATACTGTGGAGAAAGGGTGGAATTTTTCTTGACATCTTGTCAGAAAAAGTGTATATTTTTTCTGACAAAAGAGAGGTGATATAAATGTCGCAAAGCATTGATAGTAAAATACTTAGCAGGATATATGGAAGGCATAGGGGTTGGGTCTTTACTCCAATCCACTTTCTTGATCTTGGAAGGCGTACGGCCATAGATCAGACCTTGGGACG
>JBDRJF010000013.1:0-52678 GCA_043815185.1 Candidatus Omnitrophota bacterium
TTCAACCCCGCCGACTGCACAGAAAACTGCTATAGCTCCGTCTAAAACCCGCAGGCTTCGCTCAACCTCAGCGGTAAAATCTACATGGCCAGGAGTATCAATAATATTAATTCGATAATCCTTCCAATGGCAGGTAGTAGCGGCAGAGGTAATTGTAATCCCCCGCTCTTGCTCCTGCTTCATCCAGTCCATCTGGGCTTGGCCATTATGTACTTCGCCGATCTTATGAGAACGGCCGGTATAGAAAAGAATCCGCTCGGTTAAAGTGGTTTTACCAGCATCGATATGGGCCATAATCCCGATATTTCTTACCTGCTCCAAGGCTATTTTCCGCAGCGGAAGCGGCTCAGCTTCCCTGGCCTCAGGCAAGGGGGCTGCTTCGGGAGTTAAGGCTTCCTCCTGATTAGGCCCGGGACTTTGCTGGGGTAAGTTCTCTATCTCCGCTTTAGCTTCTTCTCCAGGCTCTTCACTAACTGTCAGGGGCTCAGCTGAGCTGGGCTTATCCTCTTCCGGCTTAAGTTCAGCAGAAACAGCTTCTTTAAGTTCTTCTTCCTCTGGCTCAGCTTCAGCTTTAAGCGAAATTTTGAGTTCCGAATCTGCCCCGCCCTCTTTAAGCTGATGGACTAAACGCATTCGCTCCTGATCTTTATTTTCAATCTCCTTCTCTTTTAGCTTAAGCTCTTTCTCCCTTATCTCTAACTGTTGCTTTAATTGAGTATACTCCTCCTTCAAGGCGTTATGAGTATCTTTAAAGACCCAATCGCTCTCTTTTTCTTTCTGCTTTAACTTCACCACCTCATCTTTATACTTATTGGCTTCAGCCTGCAGTTTAATTATTCTTTCATTAGCACCCTTAAACATCCTCTCTAATGCTGCCTTTGACTCTCTTAGCTCCCTAATGTCGGTTTCCAAAGATTTTACTTTTCGCTGGGCTTCGGTAATCTCTCTTTTTAAATCGACGTTATTGGTAAACTCCTTCTCTAATTGTTTCTCCTTATCGATAAGTTTACTTTTAAACTCCCACTCCGGTCCTTTTCCTCGCTTTATGAGCTTCTGCTGATAATCCAGCCACTTCTTGCTCTGCTTATCCTTTTCTCTTAACTCCAGCTCCCGATTCTTTAAACATTCAAGCTCTTTCTCAAGAGCCAGGTTATAAGCCTTGGTCTTCTTAAAATCAGTAAGATTGTTTTTGAGCTCAAAGATTTTTTTTCTTAAAGTCTGAATTTTTTCGGTTAGGACTGCAATTCTCTGCTCAGCGGATCGAGATTCAGCCTTCAACTTAGCCTTACGTCTGGTATCTTTACTATCTCCGGAATTAATAGCATAAATAACCAGGATTACGGATGTGGTTAATAATATCCAGACAAAAGTAATCATTATTGTCTTGATTTAAACAATATCTTCGGCTTAAGCCTGGGCAATAGAACGGACAATATCCTTCTTAGTAATTACCCCTACCAATTTTTCCCCGGCTACTACCGGACAGTAATAGCTGGATTTATCGATCATAGCGGTGGCAGCCTCTTCGACCTCCATCTCGGGAGTTAAAATAACCATATCTTTTTCTAAAATATCACCGACTTTGGTAGCAGTAATTTTCTTGATCTCCTCCTCGAACCTCTTTACTCCCAGAGTGAGAAAACCCAAGGAAATATGTAAAAAAGTGGGAAGATGCACTTTCTTGTCCTGAAAAATAACTCCCTCTTCACCGACAATACCCAGCAAGTTACCGTTAGTATCTACCACCGGGGCGCCGCTTATATTCTTTTCTAAAAGCAATTCGGCTAATTTATGCAAACTAGTATCGGCTGTGACTGTAATCGGATCTTTGGTCATTATATCTTTTACCTGCACTTGAACCTCCTCAATGATCTCCGCCAAAGGCGGGGAGAATTGATCCCGAAGTCGCGCTGGGTAAATCTCCTGCGACGAGGGATACATTATTAATCAACCTACGAGACGGGATATATTATTAATTAACCTAACTGTAAAATTATATCACATATTTGTAAAAAGTATGATATAATCTGTGGATTATGTTAGAAGATAAGATTTATCAAGATTACATCCAAGCTCTTAAAGCCAAGGATAAGAAAAAAAGAGATTTTTTAAGCCTAATCCGGTCCGACTTGAAAAATCAAGCTATTAACTTAAAGAAAGATAAATTAGACAATGACCAGGCCCTGCCAATATTAAAAAAAGCCCAAAAACGTCTGCTGGATGCCAAAGAAAGTATTGCCAAATCTCAGCGCAGCGACCTGCTCAATGACCTTGAGGAAGAACTTAAGATACTAAGCCAATACCTGCCCCAGCCCATTACAGAATCTGAGCTATCGGAAATTGTCAATAAGGTAATAAATGAACTTTCAGCTTCTTCGATGAAAGATATGGGACTGGTGATGAAAGAGGTTTTAGCCCGGGTAGGAGTCAGGGCTGATTCCCAAAAAGTCAGCAGCCTGGTTAAACAAAACCTCTCCGCTTAAAACACCAATTTACACCAATAATTGGTGAAAATCCCAGAAAAAATTGTGGATATTTGTGTATTTTAAGAAACTATATCTATGAACAGCTCTTTTACAAATTCAACCACCGGATGGGTATTATTTTTCTTGGCCTGAGCAATAAAGCGGGGGAGCCTCTGGGGGGCTTCTATCTTTTGACCTATCTTAGCTAAGTTAAAATCAACCTGGCCGTCAAAGTACTTAACTAAATCCTCTATGGACTCATCGCTGTTGTAGCTATTTCGGTAGTCTCCCAGCTGCTTGAATTTAAATTTCTCAGTGTAGCTCTTCAATCTAATCTCCTTATCATCACAAGGATTATTCAGGTCGCCTTCCATATTGTTTGATTCTGTTTAAAAAGAGATTGTTTACATCTGGGCTGAAGCTTCTTGGATCAAAGGCAGAATTCCCTCAACCTCTTCTTTGGCTAAACGGCCTAATTTTGTAAACCGGTACTCACCTTCAGCAGATTGATTCTCCCGGGAAACCTGTAGTTTCTTAACTCCCTTGTTATAAGAATAAACACTAACCGTGATCTTAGTTCCCTCACCTTCCCAAACCCTGGAAAACAATTGTTGGTCTAAATTACTATCATACGGCATAGCCCCTCCTTTTTTAGTATATAATATACTAAAGCACTAACCTCTGTCAAGATTAGTTAATATTTACTCCTGGCTACAATGCGCACTATGTTTCTCCACAAAACGGGCAATTTGCTCCTGCTTTTCGGGAATTATATTATGGAACTCTAAGCCCATTCCCGGATAATCTTCAGGTTGAATCTCTTGATCGACTACCCAAACTACCTTAACATCAGCTTCAATAATCCCGGGCTGGGAATGAAAGTCAATCCGGGTAGCCAGTAAATCTCCGATTGAGAATATCTTATCACTAACTATTAATGCCCCTTCGGCACTTAGATTCACTATCTCCCCCTTAAAGAAAGGGTGATCCAAAAGAAGCTTTTGCCGGTATTCAATAGTAGTATTAAGGGGTATCCGTTCAAACCTTCTTCTGGAAGGTGATTGAGCAATCTCCTCGATTAACCGCTCCTGCTTTATAGCTGTTATTGCCTGCTCTTCGCTTAGATAAAGGTGAAAAACTCTGTCCAGACCGACAATTGAAAACAGTCTCCTTATATGCACAGGGACATTATAGAATTCAAGCCGCCCCTTATGATTTAAAACGTTTTTATAGATGACTGTAATCAAAGAAATTCCCACATAATCAACCAAATTTACGCTGGAGAAGTTACAAACAATATCTTTGGTCTGATGATTAAGAATCCAACCTACAGTCTCAACAAAATCTGAAGCGTCAATACCAATACTACCTTCTAATTCTAAGACAGCTATCCCCTCTTTTATTTTAATTTTAATCCTCATACAATTAAAGTGACTAAAGCCATCAATAAACAATAATAGGCGAAGTTTTTAAACTTTGCGCTTACCAAAGCCCTTTTAACTATTTTCAAAGCTAAAAGGCCAAAGGCAAAAGCAGCTATAAAGCCTAAACCCAGGCTTGAGACAGCAAGTTCGAATTCTCCCAGGGCTTTAAACTCAACCACAAAAGCCCCCAAAATAAGCGGTATTGCCATCAAAAAGGATAAACTGAAAGCATCGATAGGTTTAAATCCTCTTCTTAATGCCCCAACAATAGTGATCCCCGCACGGGATATGCCGGGAAAAGGAGAAATCCCTTGTAAAAAACCTAAAAAAAATGAATCTTTAAGGCTAATGCTCTCGATACTGCGCTTTGAGGAGCCCGGCCGGACACTGAGTAGTATTCCGGCATTGATTAAGAAACAAAAAGCCAGTAAAAACCTTGTGCCGAAGAAACTTGATAAGTAAAATTGAATTCCCAGCCCCATAAGACCACTAATCAGAGTAATTAACAGAATGTTGAGTAAGAGTTTCGGCTGAGATAATAATCGAATCTGCTTAACGAAAAAAACAATTATTGCCAGAAGAGTTGCTAAATGGAGAAAAACGAAAAAAGAAAGATAATCTTCCTTAATTACTAGTAATTTTTGCAAAAGATATAGGTGGCCGGAACTACTTATCGGCAGGAATTCGGTTAAACCCTGTACAATGCCAAGAAATATAAATTTCACCAGATTAACCTTTTGTAAGAAGATAGATCAAGATTCCTAGGATACCCAAGCCTATGTATAAACAGAGATATTCTAAAAGGCCCGGTTGACTTTTGGTCAGAGGAGATCCGTCGAGTGAATAGGATGTTTCAGCCGGAGTTGCTGCCTTATCTTCATCAGGCAAAGTTTCTTTTTCTTCCGCTTCCAGGGATTTAACGTCAGGCAGGTCAGTGGCTTCCGCTGCCTCTTGGGCTGGCTTAGAATCTTTGGCTGCCGGCTCTTCAACTGACTCAGCTTTATCTTCGCCGGCCTCAGTCACACTCTTATCCTCAGGTAAAGGCTTATCTTCTTGAAACATTTCTGGTTTCGGAACAGTCTTATTAGATTCCTTCTCTTTTAAAACCTCAACATCAGGTTCAACAGGAAATCCTCGACTAGCAGCTGAAGGAGGCCCCATTAATACCTCAAAAGAAGCATCTTCGTCTTCAACCCCCTCTTCTTCTTCCTTGGTTGGGCTTAAGGCTTCCTTCTCCTTAAAAGGTGGCTCTGCTTCTTGAGGTTTCTCTTTTGCTTCAGGAGCTGGCGCAAACTCACCTAAGATTTCATCCACCTTATCCATAGAAACTTCTTCGGAATCTCCGGGAAAATATTCGATATCTTCTTTTTTCTCTTCCAACTTCTCTTTTGGTTCCTCCGCACCCCCAGAAGGAGGAAGATCAGAAGCCTTTTCTTCAAGGGCAGGCTCTGCGGTTTTATCGAGAGCAGCAGGCGGAGCCTCTTCAGCCTGATCCATTAATTCGCCTAAGACAGTACGGCAATCATGACAAACACAAAGATGCTCTTCCACTTGTTGTATTTCCTTTTCACTAGCAGTATGCCGGAAGTATTTAGGAATAATTTCTTTGATTTCCTGACATTCCATATTAATACTTTAGTTTTATAAATATTATACCAGAGACAAAAAATATTACAAGCGGAAATCTTTAATTAGGCTAATTTGATAGCAAAAAATTAGCCCCGTTAGAGAACAGAAGCCTCTAACGGGGCGGGTTAGAAAGCTAAAATTTCACTTCTGTCCCAAAAGTAAATGTCCTTCCTGGAGCAGGATTAAATGTTTTTGAAGACAGGCCGTAAGAATTATATTCTTTATCCAAAAGGTTATCAATCCCCAAAAAGAGAGTGCCCCACTTATACTCATACCTAATTTTAGTATCGACCGTTGTATAACAGAGAAGTTTGCTGCTATTGGTGTTATCTATGTAAGAAGTGCCGGTCCTGGTAGCAGTCAGATTTATGTTGAGACCGAAATCTGTCCTAAAATTTATTCCAAGGCTCCCCTTGTGTATAGGAATATTGGTTAAATATTTACCCTTATAAGTTCCGCTTTCATTTTTGGCCCTGGTGTAAGTATAATTAGCAAAACCAGCTAATCCCTCAATAATTGTAAAGTCTATACTTGTCTCTATTCCTTTGTGTGAGGTTTCACCATAATTTTCATATTGTCGATCATCATAATTATACCGAATCTCATTATCAAGCTCCATCCAGTATAGGCTAACATTTGCTTTTAAGTTATGATTAAACTGATGGTGAACACCTATTTCGTAATTTTCTGCTTCCTCAGGATTCAAGTCAGGATTTGAAGAACTCCCGCTATAAGTAAACATCTGAGCCAATGTAGGGGTTCTAAAAGCCTGAGCATAATTAGCATAAATACTAGAATTCTTCTGATAGTTATACACTATCCCGAATTTTGGGGTTATCTTAGACATATCTCTTTTCTTTGAATTACTCTCATTTGTATAATCGGTATAGTCAAATTTTATTAAATCATACCTTAGGCCGGCTATAAGCTTAACCGGCTCAAAGAGCTTAATCTCATCCTGAAGATACGGCCCGATTTTTTCTCTCTTAGCTCCGCAATCTTTGCTAATCGTGCTCCGTATCTGACTTGGGGCATTATACTCTTGGTAATCAAAATCATCTTTTTCTAAATCAATCCCCGTTGTAAAAAAATGTTTGATTCCAAAAATTTCCGAATCTGTATTCAAGCGCAAGAGTAAACCATAAACATCCTCATCTCCAAGCTGTTCTCTTGTAGAACTGCCTGTAGTCCCGCTGGTATAAAAGGTTTCACTCCCCACGCTTTTATAATAAAACGTTCCTTCTGTATCAAAAATATTACTTATCTCTTTTTGGTAAGTTATTCCCAAACTGCTCTTTTCAATGTCGCTTTTATCATTCTCCGTACCCGGCCTGGCTTGACGACGATCATTCTCAATTTGAGCCTCGGTTATAGCCCAAGGATGGGCGCCTCTTTCTTTGTCATAGTAGTCTAAAGAAAATCTTAAATTTTGTATCTCGTCGATTAAAAAATCTATCTTCCCATTCAGGTGAATATCTTCATAATCAGAGTGTTTTCGGAAACCATCTGTTGATTTTGTACCGAAATTAAAGTAATAACCGAATTTCTCTAAAAATGCCGAGGTAGAAAGTTGATAATTTTGAGTATTAAAACTTCCATAAGAGGTAGATATCCTCGTCTCAGGGGTAGGGCTTGGCTTCTTAGTGATAATATTAATTACCCCGGACATAGCAGTATCACCATAAAGGGCTGAATTAGGCCCTCTCACCACCTCCACCCGTTCAATATTATCCAACGAGATTAAACTCCAATCCACTAGCTTATCTTCACCGCTATTCTGAGGTATTCCATCTATAAGTATTAATTGGTGAGTTGACATACCTCCCCAGAATCCGCGCATATTTATCCTGCCAGATGTTCCGACGCCGGAAGCATCATACATATAAATTCCTTCTAAATTCTTTAATAACTCCGGAACGTTCTTTGCGTTTGAGGCCTCAATATCTTTTTCTGAAACAATACTTACACTTGAAGGAACTTCCAGCGTTCCCCTTGCTGTTCTTGAAGCGGTTACTGTTATTGGCTCCAAATCAATAATACTAGCATCTTCTGCTAAGCAAATTCCATTACTATTAATTAAAATTGCCATTCCTGCTAAAATTGCGATATTTTTTCTCATTCTTTTCTCCTCCGCCGAGAATACATTCCAAGATAGGTAATCGACCGGGCTCTCCGTTTTGGGCGGGATTACCGTTGCGGGGCAGCGGAAGGAATCACACCTTCACTTCCCTTACCTACATGTATGGCTAGTTATCAAGCCAGTGTTTTAACTAAACTTGAGCTTCTCTTACTTGTTTTAATAAAAGTAACGTCCTTTAAGTATTTTCTCGCTATAATTACCACCTCCTTGATCTCTTTTTGAGTCGGCCTTCTCCATTCTGCACCGGGCACAGGAATATATCCATCTATTCTGTGGGGTATATCCGGACTTATCCTGCTTATAGCTCTAGTAATACGTTCTGTTTCTTCCCGACCGATATAATCCGGTATAAACACGCTTTCAGTTCGTAAGATTAGGCTGCTTTCGCTCAGGATATTTAAGTTCTTGAACACCGGCTCTGAATTCTTGCCGGTATATTCCCGATGAAGAGCTGGAGTCTTTGCCTTTATCCCCAGACAAACTTCATCAAGGAAAGAAAGTTCCGGCAAGATATAACCATTGGTAAGGAGCACATTGAAACTGTTAAACTTTTCTTTAAGTTTCTTAGTTAAAAACACAAACTTTGAATCTAGAGTAGGTTCTCCGCCCAAAAAGATTACCTTCTTAATTTTCGCTTTCTTTAATACATCCAAAATTTGATTCATAGTTAAAAAAATGGCTCCCTTTTTATCTGCCTGTTTCGAGGAAGAAGATGGTAGGTGTATATCAAAATTGCACCTTCGCCTGATACACCCTAGGCAGCGGAAATTACACCCCCAAAAGTAAAGACAGGCAGCCTTAGCTTGCGAAAAATATGTTATATGATATACATTTGTTTTTATATTACCCATCTTTGTTATTTTTGTTTCGCGCTTTTTGTTCTTCTGCGGATACTAATAATATATAGGGTTTAAGATTAATCGGGTTTTCCTTTACCACCACTAATGTTTTGTAGACTTCCTCGATATTTTGATAGCTAAGCACTTCTTGAGGCGAACCTTCTTTGAATATTGCCCCTTCTTTAAGTAAAATTAATCTATTACAATAGCTGCTTGCCAGATTCAAATCATGCAAGACCACAATTACTGTTAAACCTTTCTCTTTATTCAACCTTTTAACTAAATCTAAAATCCGGACCTGGTGAGCAATATCCAGGTGTGAGGTTGGCTCATCTAATAGCAAAAGAGAGGGTTGTTGAGCAAACCCTTGCGCAAGAATTACCCTTTGTTTTTCTCCTCCTGACAACTCACAAATTTTCCGTTCGCGGAAAGGAAGAGTATCGGTCAAATTTAAGACATCTTCCAACACTTTATAATCTTGCTTCCTCAAAGCCTCAAATCTGCCTATATGGGGAAAACGGCCCATTAGCACAAACTCTTCCACTGAAAAGGCAAAAGGTATCTCTAAAATCTGGGGTATAACTGCTACCTCACGTGCAAAATTACGGGGTGAAACTTTGCGAATATCCTTGTCCCTATATAAAATACCCCCCTTCCACGGTTTTAGTATTCCGGTTATGGCACGAAAAAGAGTAGTTTTCCCTGCACCATTAGGGCCGATAATACCCAAGAAATCTCCTTCCCCTGCAGAGAAAGATATATCTTTGATAACCTCCTGTACATCATACCCGCATGATAAATCTTTAACCTTTAATATATCCATTTAGATCCTTCGACTTCGCTCAGGATTAATTCGGTTAAGTGATTTTTTGAAAAAAAATCACAAGTCTCATTAAAAAACTCGCCAGTGTTTAGATTTTAATAAGAAACTCAAGAAAAAGATCCCGCCAAATATTCCCGTAATTACTCCTACCGGTAATTCTAAGGGTCTAATGATGATTCGGGCCAGAGTATCACAAAAAATAAGAAAAGCTGCCCCAGCTATACAGGAAGCAGGCAGAAGCAGCCGGTGGTCAACCCCAATAACCCTTCTCATAAAATGAGGAACCATTAATCCCACAAAACCAATTATCCCCGATGCTGCTACGCAAGCACCGGTAATACAGGAAGCGGCAATAAAAAGTATTTTTTTAACTAGTTTTGAATCAACCCCAAGATGCAGAGCTTTTTCC
The DNA here is from genome assembly GCA_043815185.1 of Candidatus Omnitrophota bacterium. Taxonomy (GTDB): domain Bacteria; phylum Omnitrophota; class Gorgyraeia; order Duberdicusellales; family 4484-171; genus Susulua. Next base: position 9,730 of record JBDRJF010000013.1, read on the forward strand.
TCCCCCAAGGTGAGGATATTAAGGTCTCGGGAAAAAATTAAAAGTAATCCAATAGCGGGAAAAATAAAAAAAGGTATAATCTTTATCAAAGAACTCTCTGCTGATGAAAGATCACCCATTAACCAGAGAATTATTCCATGAACATCTTCGGCCCTGGAAACAGCAAATATTAAAAGCACTAAAGAAGAAAATAAAAAACTCAAAATAACGCCGCCCAGAATCAGGGTGGGATTGGAAAACTGCCTCCTGCAAGCAATAGTGTATACCAAAAATATGCTCACAGCACTTCCAGTAAAAGCAAAAAGAGTAAGATAAATAGCAGAAACAGCTGAAATAACACCCAGGGTTGCTCCTAAGGCAGCTCCTCCAGAAACACCCAAAGTATACGGCTCAGCTAAAGGATTACGTAATAGGCCTTGAAATACTGCCCCACAGCATGCAAGGCCGGCACCAACAAAGAGTCCTAAAATAATCCTGGGAAAACGAATCTGCCAAATAATATCTCTTTCGATACCGGAAGAACCAGGATGAAAAAGATAATATATAGCCTTTGAAAACTCAAGGCCGCTTCCGCCAAGTAAAATTGCCACAATAAGGCTAAGACCTAAAATCACAATTAGTAAAACTAATGTTAAAACTTGTTTTTTATTCAAGGTTACTCCCTATCTGCCGATTGGCAGGCTTATCGCTAAAGACTTCTGGATGAAGAAGTGCTGCTACTTCTTTTAATCCAGCTAAAAAGCTATTGGGAGTGGGCCGGCAGACCTTATCAGCATCAATAACATAGATTCTATCGGATTTTGCCGCTTTTAGATCTTTGAATTTCTTCCAATACTCTTTTTCTCTCTTTGTGACATCACCCATAGTAACTAGCATAATTACATCGGGATTTCTCTTAAGAACTTCTTCCCGGCTTACCCGGGGATGTTTACCAGGGGTATCATCGAAAATATTAGCCCCGCCGGAATACCGGGTAAACTCATTGGTAAATGACTGTGGCCCTACGCTAACTAAAGGCCTTGCCCCCACTTCCCAAAAGACCCTTACCCGAGGTAAAGCCTTGAGTCTCTGGCTGATGAATTCTACTTCTGCTTCTACTTCCTCTATAATGGCTTCAGCTTCTTTCTCTCTGCCGATCAATTTTCCCAATTGAATAAAACTTTTTATAATATCATCGAAATTATCGCATTCATCAAGTGCTACTACCCTTAGGCCCAGGCTTTTTAATTTTTCTATCGTCTGTAAGCGGTTTATTCCATTATTCGCCAACACCAAATCAGGAGAAAGAGAATAAATCTTTTCAATATTAGGGCCTATTATGGTCCCGATTATTTCTTTTGTTTTTGCCTGCGGAGGGTAGTTGCAATAAGAAGTTACTGCTATCAAAGCCTCATCTAGGCCTAGTTGATAGAGACTTTCTGTGATTGATGGAGCCAAAGAAACTATTCTCTTACTTGTGCCCGTTAGGATAGGCTCTTCAGCATACCCCCCGAGAGTGGCTGAGCACAAGAATATTAAACAAATAATAAATTTGATTCCAATCCGTAGTCTCCTCATCAATATACCCGTTCAGCCTTACGCTCTAGGTTTATCCCGGAATGAAGGCAGGATGAATAAATCCCGCTAGGGTTTCTAAGCCCTGTGCTGCTCTTGGTCCAGGACGACAAACCAGCTTTGCGTCAATCTGATAAATTCGATTATTAAAATATGCGTCAGTTTGTTTAAAACGAGACTGATTCTTTGCGTAAAATAGCAAATCTGCAGTTTCTCTATGCCCTTTAGAGACAATAATAACTTGGGGATTCTTCTCAATGATAGCCTCTAGCAAATCATCAACATTATCTCTATCAATATCCTGTATAATATTTATTCCCCCAGCTACCTCAATTAGTTTATTAATTGTGCAAGATTTTAGGGCGATGCACAGCGGATCGTGAGAACATATATAGCAAACCCTTGGTTTCGGAATCAAGGCCTTAACCTTCTGGCATATCTTTTCAATCTTTCCCTTTATGTCTTCAGCTACTTGAGAAGCTTTCTCTTGGCAGCCGATAAGTCTTCCTACCAAGGTTATGGCCTGAGGGACATCTAAGACTGTCCTTGATTCTATCGCATAAACAGGAATTCCTTCAGCTTTTAATAGCGGCATAACCCTTAAATGAAAACGGAAATTTGTAGATAACACTAAATCCGGGGAAAGTGATGCTATCTTTTTTATGTCAGGCCTGGCAAAACCGCCGATTTTGTCTATTAGCCCGGCTTCTCGAGGGTAATCACAGCACTCACTTACCCCTACCAGCTTATCGCCTTCTCCTAAGGCAAAGACGATTTCAGTATTAGACGGTGCCAGAGAAATAATTCTTCTGATATTCATTTTTCTCCAACTTGAGTTTCAAGAACCAATTTTTACCCTCTAGCACCTTTCCTTCAATAATAAACTCTATTAATTTTTTAAAAATTGGGCCATTGTAGACAAAGGTATGGTATTCGCCAGCTTCACCGCATAAATCAACACTAGTTACTTCTCCCAAATCCCTTATGAACTTCTCATCTATTTTACGCCCTACCCATGTCGAACCTAAAACATCGGGCTTAACAGCTACGACAACTGCTTCAAACCCAGAATGAATAAATTCTTCAAGAATCTCACCTCTTTCTCTCTGCCATAAGGGGAAAATTGGCTTAATGTTACATTCTTTACAAACCCTTTCCACCCAGTCTCTATGCACTTGGAAATCGATATCCCCAAAGATACCAGTATTTATTCCCTTCTCCTTCAACTGCCAAACAGCCTTTTTAAATTCCTCCTCGTAAGTCTCCCAGGTAGTCCTTCTTTGAACTATAGGTATGCCTATTGCCTGTGCTTGCGCCCTTAGCAGTTTTGAACTAACTCCGTGAGTACGGGAATGCTTACCGTCCTCGGAAATCATATTCAGAAGATATGCGATTTCGACATCCTGATTCTGTGCTGCCTTATAAAAGGAGAGGGACGTCTCTTTACCACCACTCCAGGAAACAAATGCTTTCACCTTACCCTTTTCCCTCCATTTATCACCATTATCACCGCGTAGGTGATAGCTGGTTAAAAACTATTCAGGAATTAAACCTTTCATTACCGCAAGTTCTCTTTGATAAAAAATTTGATTGTCTACAAACTTCCTGTATTCACCAGGACTTATTTCCAAAATGTGCTTAAACTCGCATATTTTGTCTTTTGTCGGCTTTGTTGCACGATATTCATAATAAGAAGAAAATTGCCAAAGTTCGGGTCTATCAACTAAATAAGCAGTAACTGGATTCAAGTGAACATATCGCGTCAAATGAATCAGCTGCTCATCTGTTTCTACCAATGCTCTCTTAAACCTCCCCGTCCAAAGAGGGCCCTTTCTATGATGCTTCGCGTTAAAGTAGTGAGTGTAGCTATTGAGCATTTTATTCATATAAATCGATATCCCATTCTTCTTTAATTGTTGGAGAACCAAGTGAATATGCGTAGGCATAAGGCTATAAGCGATGATTCGAACAAGCTTCTTCTTGTCTTGACGGTCCTTTTTATTAACAAGCTCATTCTTGTCTTTCCGCCGAGCCGCAAAGTAAGAAAACCTCAGGGGAGGATTTTCAACTTGGTAATATTGAATTAACTCTTTCATCCTTAAATATTCTGTTTCATTATTAAAAATCACATACTTGGCGATACTCTTAGTCGTAATATGATACACTTTATCTATTTCCATATAAACCTCTACTTATCACCGCGTAGGTGATAAGGTTCATAGTTTGTACTCGTATTTAAGGTTTTTTAATGCCTCCGGCCGCAAAAGATACTTTTCTTTTCTCTCGGATATCAATTTAAAGGCATAGCGGATTATTTCTTTGTAGAACTTACAAAAAACCGATTTTTTATACAGATTTCCCATTGAAGTCATCTCGGCCGGACAAGGTGCTCCGCAAATGTTACGCAACAGGCATACATCGCACTCAGGAATTTTCTCAACATAGCGGCCTCTAATTTTCTCAAAAGCTTCGGATTGCATTGCTTTCTCTATGGAATCCTTAAAAATATTTCCTCCGCTAAAATCTCCTTTTGCCCCCACAAACTCACCACATGGAATCATGTCGCCATTGGCCATTATAGTAAGAAAAGTCCGGCCGCCGCCGCAGGGAGAGATATCACACATCATACGCCGCGCTGTCGGCGCAACAATAGCAATTACAATATTCGTAAAATTGCCAATAATAATGCTCTGTTTTGACTTCTTCGAAATTTCTATTGAGCGCTCAACTGCCTTAATAAAATACCTGGTCATCTCCTTAACATCAGGACAAGAGCTACACGCTCCCTTACGGGTCAGGCGCATCGGATTCATAAGCACACAACGCACACCTTTGCTATGTAAAAAATCAACTAATGCCGGAAGTTTCTTTACGTTCTTCCTCGTTATCGTTGTAATTACATTCAGGCCGCTATACCCGCGAAACCATTCAAGAGCCTGCACAGCTTTATCAAAATTACCACCGCCGGAAGATAGGCGCAGCTCATTATTTGTCTTAGCATCTGCAGCATCTATGGAAATACCAATGCTTACCTTATGATCTTTAATGAATTTCACATCCTCTTTTTCCAACAGCAAGGCGTTTGTCTGAATCCCGAAATAAAGCTTATCTTTAAACCTTGCAATGGAATTAAACAAAACATCCTTGACCATAAGCGGCTCTGCCGCATGAAAAATAATAACCGGAGTCCTTTTTGTTTTTCCAAAGTATGCTGTCACCTTGATCAATAATCTATCAAGCTGAGCTTGGCTGATGGATTGCCCGTTCTTTCGCGTTTGCACCGGAAGATAGCAGTAGGGGCACTGTGCATTACAGCGGTCAGTCGGATCAACGTAAACAGCGGTCAACCCGGTTTTAAAACGAAAATCATGCATTTCCCTATCGCAGGAATTCTTTTGCTTCTCGTATAATGAGAGCAATTCCCGCGATATAAAACCATTCGACTCGCTTCTGTTCTTTACAATGCCCCAAAATACATTATCCGGATCAAGAAAAACCTGCTGATCTTTAGTGATTTGTTCGCAATGTAACCCCTTCATTTTACAGTAATGTTTTTTCTTCCTTGATATCGCCATACATCACAAAGTGAGAAAGGCCATTCGCAGTTTTAGGACACTTCAAGCGATAAGAAATTGCCTTAGTCTTAGGCGCTGTTTTCTTGCCCATACCTTTTTGGCTTTTAACTTTTGCTTTTTGACTACTCATAACACTCCACCTTCCTTTGTTTTTTGTTCCTAATACCTTCCAATTCAAAATACACCCACAAACCTTACAATGAAATGCAGCCGGCTGCATCCCTGCCCCGCAACAAGGACATTTTTTTTCTCCATCTCTAGGTTTGGGGATATCCCCGATTACATCCTTATATATCCGATAATAATAGTAGTGCTCTTTGTCCCAAAACTTTATCGGAGAAGACTTTTTCGCTTCTTTGAATTCTTTGTCGCAGACTTTTGAACTAATAACTTCGCGAATTTTTGTCATCCCTGAACCGAACTCTAGAGGTCTTTTATCCTGCCAGATAATATCCGGAGGTAAACTATTCTCAAATGCCTTTCTTAAAATCCACTTGCCCCACAAATTACCCCCCTCTTGCCTTATCTTATTCTCTGCAGGAATTCTTAAAGCAAAGTCCATAACTTCTTTGTCCACGAAAGGTTGTTTAATTTTAATATTAAAAAAATCTCCTAATTCATTGGAGCTAAATTTCATTTGCCTAGATATCTTTTCAATATAAGCTTCCAAATCATCTATCTCCTGCATAAAAGAATAGCCTCCAAAGAGTTCATCGCTTCCATCTCCGGCCATTACAGTATCAATATTTAATTCAGCTGCTTTTTTCAACCCAAAATAAACCACTAGGTCATTGGGAATGGCCGGATCAAAGGTCTTGAGTGCCTTTATCACCTCGGGAAGAGAGCTTATAGCTTCATCAATACTTACCTTCCAATGATAATGTTCTATATTCAGAAATCTCACCAGAGATTCAGCATAAGTTTTATCATTCCCGTATGATTCTAAATTCACCGTAATCGCCTTAACCTTAGAATTAATACTGGCTAAAATAGCTGAATCTAGGCCGCCGGAGAAAAGTAAACCGCCAGCTTTATTTCTTCCAACTGAACTGATTAATTTCCTCCTTAACTCAAGAATCATATCCTTCATACAACCTCCTTTAGGGCAGTAAGGAGTTTCAAATTCTCCCTACGAGAACGCACAGCCACACGAATATATTTATTATCTAAATTTCTAAAATTACTACAATCCCTGACAAGAATCCCCTTGCTTATAAGCGCCTTTTTTAAGGATTTTGAAGTGACATCCGCTTTTTCTATCTTTATCAAAAGAAAATTTGCCACTGAAGAATAAGGTTTTAACCCCTTGATTTTCGCTAAACCCTTGAGAAGAAAACTCCTTTCTTTTTTTATAAGTTTATAAGTTTTGCTGATATATTCTTTATTATTTAAAATTTTCTCTGCTGCTATTTGGGCTAAAGAATTTATACTCCATGGAGCTTGATGCTGCCTTAATTTATTAATAACCTCTTTAGGGGCGACAATATAACCTATTCTTAAACCCGGGAGAGAAAAGAACTTAGTAAAAGTCCTTAGCACAGCAATTTTCTTCTTCTTCGCAGCTTTCCAGATTAAAGTATAATCTCCCTGATTGGGTAAAAAATCCATAAAAGTCTCATCAATAACAAGTAATTTATTAGCTAATTTCTCAATTGACTTTGACTTATTTAAGATAAGATTACCGGTAGGATTATTGGGATTGCAAATAAAAGAAATATCTGCTTTATTAGAATAATGCCAATTAAAGGCAAAATCTTCTTTCTCCTTAAGTTTTAAAAATTGTACTCTGCTATTTACCATTTTTGCTGCCCGTTCGTATTCTGAGAAGGTAGGCACAGGAATAAGCGTAGTCTTTGGCCTGTAGCTAGACATAATAAGATAAATAAGCTCCACAGAACCATTGCCAAGAAGAATATTCTCATCGCTTATCCCCCAGTATTTAGCAATTGTTTTGGTTATATCCCTTGCCCTAGGGTCAGGGTAGTGTCGAATCTTATCAAAACCCTCACACAGTGCTCTCTTTAAGGCTGGCGGTAAACCTAAAGGATTAATATTTGCGCTAAAATCAACTACTTCTTTTTTAAATTCTCTCTTAACCTCGTAGATATTACCACCATGAGAAAAAGCTAAATTAGCCATCTTAAAATAACTCCTGCAGAAACCATTAAAATAGAAGCAATTAAACTTACGGATAATGCCTCATTTATAAATAAGGGTTGTAAAATTCTTTTCTCTTCTCCCAGGTATGGTCTCTCAAAAACTTTACCTTGATAGGTAGAAGGGCCGCCTAATCTTATTCCTAAGGCACCAGCCATAGCTGCTTCTGATACTCCACTATTTGGAGAAGAGTGTTTATTGCTGTCTCTGGCCATTACCTCAATAGATTCCTTGAACCTCCTTCGACTTCGCTCAGGATAGTGAGCTTGTCGAACCACTCCTCCAATAATTGCTGAAGAAACAGCTATCAAAAATCCAGAAATCCGGGCTGGGATAAAATTAACAGCATCATCTAATTTTGCTGAAAACCAGCCAAAGTGAAGATATTTCTTGTTTTTATACCCCACCATTGAGTCCAAAGTGTTTATGCTCTTATAGGCAAAAGCTAAAACCGGCCCTCCTAAAACTAAATAAAAAAGAGGCCCTACAATGCCGTCATTGGTGCTCTCGGCAATGCTCTCTATCGTCGCAGCAACTATTCTGTCTTTATTCAAATCCTGGGTGTCTCTGCCTACGATTTTAGAAAGTTTCTTTTTAGCTTCACTCAAAGAATTCTTCTCCACTTCCTTTAAAACTTCTCTTGCCTTAACTCGTAAATCTTTTACTGAGAGGACAGCATACCCTAAATAAATCCAGGCTAAGCTTCCTAAAAAGGGGTTTAATCCTCCTAGGATCTCTATAAATAAATATGCCACAGAAGTGCTTATCCCGACAACAACAATAGTTAATATCACTCCGTTCAGCCGTTCTACCCATTTACTGCTACTTCCCCTTAAATTATTATCAAAGAAATTTATTAATTTACCCACTCCCTTTACAGGATGCGGAAACCACTCCGGATCACCCAAGAACAAGTCAGCGATATAGCAGTAAATTAATAAAACCTTATCCTCCTAGATAAAACAAACCAAAGAAAAGAATAATTATTTCTGAAATCTCACTTGCAGCCCCAATAGTATCGCCAGTCATACCGCCAATCTTTTTGCTGACGTAATTTATAAACACCAATACTGGCACTAACGAAAATATAAATAAAACAACTCCTTTTAACCCCAGGAGTACGAAAAATAAGGCTAGGGTAAAAAAAGTTCCTATGCGAAACTCATCTCCGCTCGCATATTCTACAAAACACTTAGCCTTACCTTCTTTGCGTGCATATTCAGAGATATAACAAGCTAAAGCCTGAGACCACCTTCCAAAGGCTACCATTACAATTAATACTTTCCAAAGAATACCTTGGGGAATACTCACAATGAGGCTAAATTTTAAAAGTAAAAGGGAGACTATGCCAATCATCCCCATTGCACCAATTTTACTGTCCCGCATTATCTCTAGTATTCTCTCCTTAGGCCTATGGCCATAAAAACCATCGCAGGTGTCGGCAAAGCCGTCTAGGTGAATTCCGCCAGTTATGACAATGGATAATATTAAGATAAACGCACCAATAACTAGAGTTGGTAAAAACTCAAGAAGAAACAACGCTAAGGTCAACACTAAACCAATTAAGGCCCCAACCACTGGAAAATAAAGGAGAGACTTCCCAAAGTCTTCCTCGCTTATCTTTGACTTTCCGCCATAGGCGGATCCCTGCCTTGCTGGCAGGCAGGCGCCTTGGGCGGAAATCTTTATTGGTAGAATAGTTAAAAATTGTAAAGCAATAAGGAATTGTCTCATTATCTCTACTCTCTGTTTTCTACTTCTCCAGATACGCCTGCATCTTGAAATGTAGCCATCTGAGTTAAAATTTTAACACCAGCCTCGATTATATTTATTGCTAAGGCTGCGCCTGTACCTTCCCCTAATCTTAAATTTAAATCTAATATTGGCTTCAAACCCATAAAATCCAAAACTTTTTTGTGGCCTTTTTCCACCGAACAATGTGCAGCAATCATATAACTTTTTACCTTTGGCTCTAATTGATAAGCTATTAGTGCTGCTGCCCCTGAGATGAATCCGTCTATTACCACAGGAATTCTCTTGGCAGCTGCTCCTAAAATTACTCCGGTGAGTCCGCCTATTTCAAATCCACCGACCTTTGCCAAAACATCCAAAGCATCTTTGGGGTTTGGTTTATTTATTTCAATAGCTTTATTTATTACCTCTATCTTATGCGCTAAAGCTTTATCATCTATACCAGTTCCTCTTCCGGTTACCTCTTCAATTGCTTTACCGGTTATAACTGCCGTTATAGCGCTGCTAGGAGTAGTATTCCCGATCCCCATGTCCCCCGTTCCAACTATATCAACACCTTTCTCAAACTCATCTTCAAAGACTTCTATTCCGGCCTCAATTGATTTTATCGCTTCTTCTCTTGTCATTGCCGGTTCTTTTGTCATATCTTTAGTGCCATAATTTATTTTTTTAACTATTAACTCCGGGTGAGAGGACAAATCTGTTGCCACCCCCATATCAACAATAGTAACCCTAGCTCCCACATGTCTGGCCAACACGTTTATTCCGGCTCCTCCGCCAATAAAGTTATAAACCATCTGCGGTGTTACTTCTTGAGGAAAAGCACTTACACCTTCTGCTACAACACCGTGGTCACCGACCATAGTAAATATGACCTTATTTTTAACCAAGGGGTTTTCATTTTTTGTAATCTCTACTATCTGCTTAGCAAGATCTTCTAAACGCCCAAGGCTTCCCTGAGGTTTAGTAAGATTATTAAGTCTCTTCTGGGTTTTCTCGGCTAAAGAATAATCAATCTTTTCAATTTTAGCTATTGTTTTCTCTAATTTTTGCATCCTTTTTCTCCTCAATGAGACTACACGTTTTTTCGAAGAAAAAACGTGTAGTCGAATTGATCCCGGCGAGCGTGTCAAAATTATAGAATAGAATTTTGACACATCCCCCGTGAGCCGGGATACTTTATTCTCACAGGTATACCTGCCTGCATAAAAATAACCTCATCTGCTTTCTTTGCGATCATCTGATTCGATAACCCCACCAAATCCCGGAATCTCCTTGCTAAAAGGCTTATGGGAACTATTCCCATACCTACTTCATTCGATACTAAAATCGTAGTTACTTTAAGCTTTAGTATAGTGCTAATAAGTTTTTTTATCCGTATCTCTATCTTTTTATCTTCTAAATTGTCTGCCAAGAGATTGGAAATTAAAAAGCCTAAGCAATCAATTAAAACCACCCTATATTTATCTTTTAGCGTAGGTAAAATTGAGTTAATATTCTTACCTTCTTCAATCAACTTCCATTGCCGCGGCCGCACTTTTTTATGTAACTCTATCCTCTTCTTCATCTCACCGTCCGATACAGTAGCGGTAGCAATAAAGACAGTTCTCTTCTTGAGCTTTTTTGCCAACTCTACAGCATAACTGCTCTTTCCACTTCTAGCACCTCCTAAAACAAGAATAAATTGCTTCACACTCGGGCTCCTTTAGGGTAATCTATAATTCTTAAAGTGCCGATTCCCTGCTCTACCTTCCAGAAACTTTCTAAGCCAAGCTTCAATAGATGGCAGAGAATAACTCTTATCGGACCACCATGGCTAACCAAAGCTATTGTTTTACCCGCATCTTGGGAAAAAATAAAAGATAATTTCTTTTTGACTCTCTTCTCTAACTCTACTAGCCCTTCGCCGCTGGGGATTTTGACTCTCATTGGATTATTTATCCACTCTCTGTAAAGTTTTGGATAAACTTTAATAATTTCTTCATATCTTAATCCTTCAAAAAGGCCAAAATTCATCTCCCGAAAGTCTACTATTTCTTCAATTGAATTGCCCCTAAAAATTATCTTCGCGCTTTCGTATGCCCTTTTTAAGTTACTTGAATAGACTTTATCAATTCTGGCCTCTTTCAATCTAACAGCCAACCTCTCAGACTGCTTTACCCCCTTCTCGTTTAAAGACGGATCACTAAGCCCGCAATATCTACCTTGCGAAGCATAATCTGTTTCGCCGTGTCGAATTAAAATCAATCTCGTCATGAGAATACCCTGAAAAAAATAAAACCCCGACAATATGTCGGGGTGCACCCTGATTTCTTGGCCCGGAAAATAAAAATTTTAGGTTATTATTCCGCGTAAAACCTTCCGCCTAGGCTAAAGCTTCGGCGGACCCGCCTAAATAATATAATTTATTGTGGCGGGAAATTTAATTCTTTTCGGCAGGTCTTCTGACTTCCTCACATCTCCTAGCCACCTTCCCACCAGTCTTAGACTGATAGTGGTTCAAAGCGCTAAAAGAATTTTCTTGACTTACGCCAAGAGCAAGATTACAGCACCGGGAGTGTCTCCGACTTTCACGGAATTCCCTATTATGCCTTACGGCACCGAAAAAAACAATTCCAACTTCCAAAGAACAAGTTCATTCTATCTTAGCTAACTGCCTTGTCAATATTTTTATTGTAACATATTTTTATGGTGGATTGTAACTCATATTGCGAAAATATTCAATTGAAAATGTCTAATCTGTTATCTGTAGCCTCTAAAACCATTTCCTCGAAATCGGGACAGACCCTAAATCAATTTAATTTAAATGGGGTCTGTCCCGATTTAGCGTTATTGAGGCTGAAACAAAAAAGGTCACTGTTCTTCTTCTGTTCATTTTGAGTTTCCCTTTTTTAATAAATACATAACATTCAAGCTCAGCCGCTGGGCTCGCACGAAGAGCGAGAACAGTCGGCTGTAGCGCGTTGTTATAGGTTTTATTTTAACTTTATTACTATGAATTTCTTTTACGATCTTGTGCACGATTCCCAAATAATTTTTCTTCATTTGTCAAGGGTTTACCAAATGCCCCGTCCAATAAGTGAATATTTTCGTTAAGAAATTTTCGTGCCCACAATTGCAAGTTAAAAGCATCGCCATCTAAAACATTTACGATATTGCTTGCCTTGTAAATGATACCTTTGACAATCAACCCACCAGCAATACCATCTCCCATTGCGCAGTAAATCGTATTTTTCTCTTCTTTAATGAATTCAGATAAATACCCTTTTTCTTCTGCAGTTAATGAATTAAGATATTCTTCTCTTTTTTTTAATGCTTTTCTCCGATTCCTTCTTTCAACTATTATTTTCGATATTAATATAGAAAATAAGAATATGAAAGCTGGGCCTAGGTATATTCGATATATTTTAACAAATTCATATACGACCAACATCCTAGATAATTTCTCGGGAGAAAAAAGAAGAATTGCCAATACCACATTGAATGTAATAAGAAAACTTAAGGGCAATTTAATTATAAAATCAAAAAATTTTATCAGTTTATCCATAATTAATTTTTCATACAACGACCGAAATCAGCTGCACAAAAGCGAAGCTTTTGGGTCAGATGGATTGATTTATTATAGGCTAAATTGCTTTTGTAAAACAATCAATATGAGTTTTATTGCAATTAGTTTTATGCCCCCAACAACACGCATATGCTCTAGCCTTTTCTGATGCCTTATTTTTGTTGGTTTTGGTTTTAAAAATTATTACGTTTTCCCCTTTATGATTACCTTTTGCGCAAACGCTCACTTTAGCAACAAAAGGTGTATTGTTACCTGTTGTGTAATAATTTTGGTTGGGATTTTTTTGAATATAAGCGCACGATTGGTCAAAACTCTTAGAATTGTCAATAATACCAAAATGAATCCCCAAATTAGGCTTTTTTATCATTTTATTTTTATTTATTTTACCTATAACATAAAAATCAGCTGCCCGAACCTGCGTCAGGGCGCGGTGAGGGTCAGCTGGATTGATTTGTTATGAGTTATTAGACTTAAATCCTTTGAATATATGGACAAAATCATCTCTATCGAACCTAGTATCTTTTTTTATGTCTTTCCTCATTCTTGTAATGATTCCCCAACCTTTTTTCTTTAATTCTTCCATAGTTTCATTTACCTTTTCATGTTCTAATTTTCCCCAGTCAGTATGGTAAATTTTTTCACTTAATTTATTTATATCTTCTGTTAATTTATCATCCTCGCACACTAATACCGCTTCGCCTATAGCAGCCTGGAGTCTACCGTAAGCTTGATCGAAATTTTGATTATTATGAGGATTGGTATTAGGGCTAGCATATATTTGATTGCGCATTTGTACCCAATGTGAAATTAGTGTCGCATAAACTTTAATTTTATTATCAATTGCTCTCTGCTTAAAACTGATTTTCATCGAAATCGCATGAATAAAAAACCCACCAATAGCACCTATGATTAGAGATAAAATCATTTTCATTTTATTTTCCTATAACAATTAATATACATAGTATGCATTAATAGCACACATAGAGTTCATTTGATTGGATTATCTCATAGCATTATTGACATGTCAAAAAAATAGTTGATTGTGTATGTGTTTGGCATACAGTATCGGAAAATACATAGTATGTATAATACGGATAATTTGACAAGAAGAGCGGGAAGAAAACAAAACAATCCCTTATCTTTCAATGATTTTGAGATTGCACTCTTCGGGCACTTCGCTAAAACCATGCCCCCACCCTGAGTCGTATACACTCTCCGCCGAAGGCGGAGTTTAACATAGCATTAACTTGCAACAGTGTATCCGACGAATAGTTATATTTCTAAGTATACGCTCTATTTTGCCGCCGAGTATTGTAGCGAAATGAAACTATCTGCCCCCACCCTGAGTCGAACAGGGATCCCAGCCTTAGGAGGGCCGTGCTCTGTCCATTTGAGCTATAGGGGCTAAAATTATTTTAATACTTGATTAAAGAGAGTACCGGGTATTTCTTTAATTTATTTCGCCCCTTGAGAAAGGTCAACTCAATAAGAAAGATAATCGCTATGACCTCCCCTTTCAGCTCCTCAACCAACTTTGCCGAAGCTAAAGCAGTTCCTCCGGTAGCCAATAAATCATCTAAAACCAGAATCTTTGAACCGGCGGGAAAAGCATCACAATGGATTTCTAAGGAATCCTCACCATACTCCAGGGAATAGGTATGACGGTAGGTTTTAGCCGGTAGCTTACCGGGCTTTCTTACCGGAATGAATCCGCAATTTAGGCGATAAGCTAAGGCTGCACCAAAGATAAATCCCCGGGATTCTGCAGCTACAATATAATCAACAGGCTTATCCTTTAATAATTCAGCCAGTTGATCAACTGCCGCTTTAAAAGCTACTTTACTCTTGAGTAAAGTAGTTATGTCTTTAAACAAGATACCTTTTTTGGGAAAATCCGGGATATCACGGATATATTTTTCTAAATTCATATAATCTGCTATTATTATGCCTCGATCTTGCGTTTCTGTTGATCAACCACGTAGCTGTGCAACCTCTTTAAAGCTTCCTTTTCAATTTGCCTAATTCTTTCCCGAGATACCCTTAGTATTTTTGCAACTTCAGCCAAGGTGCTCGGCCGGCCGTCATTGATCCCGAAACGCAGATCTAAAACTTTCTTCTGGCGTTCAGTAACAAAACTAAGCAGTTCATCTATCCTCTCCCGATTAACAATTTTATCAACATCAGAAATAGTGGTGGTGTAATCACTACTATTAAGCAAATCGCCTAGTTGCGATTCTCCATCGCCGCCTACCGGTGCATCTAAAGATGATTTCTTCTGGGTCCAAAGTTCAATTTCAGCTATCCTCTCAATTGACACTTTCAGCTGTTTAGCAACTTCGGCCCGATTAGGTTCTCGGTTTAACTTCTGACGCAAAACCTCTTTAACCCGTTTATGTTTGGCAATAAGTTCGCTCATATAGACCGGTACGCGAATAGTCTTACCTTGGTCAATAAGCGCACGGGTTACCCCCTGACGTATCCACCACGCAGCATAGGTAGAAAAACGGTAACCTCTGTAAATATCAAATTTATCAATCGCCCGCATCAGACCGATGTTACCTTCAGCAATTAAATCCATTAAGGAAAGATTGCAGTGAGAATAGTGCTTAGCAATATTTACCACTAACTTTAAGTTACAATTGATTATCTTACGACGGGAAACGCGGCTTCCCCGCTTTGCTTTTTGGATAAGCTCAACCTCCTCCTTCTTGGTTAAAATTGGCAATTTTTTTATTCTTTCAAGATAAGCTTTAATTGCTTCCATATTCTTAAAGGGATTTACTTTTATTCTTCTCTTTTATTACAATTTGGGCTGCGGCTAATCTGGCAATCGGCACCCTAAACGGAGAACAGCTTACATAATCAAGGCCGACTTTATGACAAAACTTAACCGACTCAGGATCTCCGCCATGCTCGCCGCATATACCGCACTTAAGTTTCTTATTCGTTTTCCGGCCTAAGTTTACAGCTGTTTTTACAAGTTGCCCGACACCTTCCTGGTCAATTGTCTGAAAGGGATCATCGGATAAAATTTTCTTTTCTATGTATTCCGGCAGAAAGACTCCGGCATCGTCACGGCTGTAACCAAAAGTCATCTGGGTAAGGTCATTGGTCCCAAAAGAGAAAAACTCCGCTTTAGCAGCAACCTTATCGGCAACTAATGCTGCCCGGGGAATTTCAATCATTGTCCCTACCATATATTTTACTTTGGACCGTGACTTATCGATAATGCTCCCGGCTGTCTTGCGGACGATTTCTTCAAGATACTCAAATTCATTAGTTGTTCCAATAAGCGGAATCATGATTTCCGGAAGGACTTTAATCCCTTTCTTGGCCATATTGCAAGCTGCTTCAATAATCGCCGTTGTTTGCATCACACAAAGCTCAGGATAAGTAATTGACAATCGGCATCCGCGATGGCCAAGCATCGGGTTTAACTCATGTAATTTTTTAACCAGATTCTTTACTTTTGCCGGTGAAATATTTAAGCGTTTGGCCATTTCTTTTTGCCCGGCTTGATCATTAGGCAAAAATTCATGCAGCGGCGGGTCGAGAAGCCGGATTGTTACCGGGAAACCATTCATTTCCCTGAAAATACCCTCAAAATCCTTTCGCTGATAAGGTAATAGTTTCTTAAGAGCCGCCTCTCTTGCTTTAAGATCCTGGGCTAAAATAAATTCACGAACAGCCCAGATTCTTTCTCCTTCAAAAAACATATGTTCGGTACGGGTAAGCCCGATACCTTCGGCACCTAATTTCCGGGCAGTCATTGAATCTTTAGGTGTATCGGCATTAGCCCGGACCTTAAGCTTTCGGTATTGATCGGCCCATTTCATTATCTGGACAAACATCTGGTAAATTGAGTTTTTCCTGGCAACAGGATTATTCTCGACAATTCCGGCAATTACCGGGCTGGTTGTGGATTTTACATGGCCCAACATAACTTCACCGGTTGAACCACTCAATGAAATATAATCACCTTCGTTAATTATGATATTTCCAACTGTTATTTGTTTCTTAGGATAGTTGATATTTAAAGCGTTGCATCCGGCGACACAACATTTACCCCAACCCCTGGCAACTACCGCCGCATGTGAAGTCATCCCGCCGGTTGAAGTTAATACCCCTTCGGCAGCATGCATCCCGGCTACATCTTCAGGGGAAGTTTCATGACGGACGAGTATGACCTTTTTCCCTTTTTTCTTCCAGGCTTCAGCATCATCGGCGGTAAATACAACGTGCCCTGAAACAGCACCGGGGCCGGCCGGAAGGCCTTTGGCTATTTTTTTAGTCTTGCTCATAGACACCGGGTCAAAAATCGGGAAAAGAAGCTGGTTGAGCTGTTCGCCTTCAACTCTCATCAGCGCTTCTTCGGGCTTAATCATTTTTTCTCCTACCATATCATAAGCAATCTTAACTGCCGCAAGCCCGGTACGCTTACCAGTACGTGTCTGAAGCATGAAAAGCCGGCCTTCCTGTATGGTAAATTCTACATCCTGCATGTCTCGATAGTGTTTCTCAAGTTTTTCCCTGATATCATCAAGCTGTTGATAAATTTTCGGCATTTTTTTCCTAAGATGTTCTATCGGCTCGGGAGTTCTTATGCCGGCTACCACATCTTCACCCTGGGCATTAATAAGAAACTCACCAAAGAATTTATTTTCGCCGGTTGCGGGGTTACGTGTGAATGCTACACCGGTCCCCGAGGTATTACCCATATTTCCAAAAACCATAGCCTGAACATTAACAGCTGTGCCGAGAAGCCCGGTAATTTTATTTATTCTCCGGTAAATTACAGCTCTTTCCACATTCCATGAGCCAAATACAGCATTAACCGCAGCTGTCAGCTGCTCTTTTGCATCAGCCGGAAAAGGTTTTTTTACCTGCTTCTGGTAGACATTCTTATACTGCTGGACTAATTCCTTAAGCTGAGCGGCTGTAAGGTCATTATCCTGGGTTGCTTTATACTTTTTCTTGATAAGGGTTAATTTCTCTTCAAAATGCTCGTGGTCAACACCCATAACCACATTTCCAAACATATCAACAAAACGCCGGTAGGCATCCCAGGCAAGACGCTGGTTTCCGGTTTTCTCTGCAAGGCCGATAACCACATTATCATTTAACCCCAGGTTAAGAACCGTATCCATCATCCCGGGCATTGAAACAGCAGCACCGCTGCGCACTGAAACAAGCAGAGGGTTCACAGGGTCACCCAATTTTGCCTGCATGCTTTCCTCAAGCATAGCAATATTCGCATCGATTTGCTTCTGTAGTTCGGCCGGATATTTTTTCCCCTGCTTATAGTAATAATCGCAAGCTTCGGTTGAAATCGTGAATCCCGGAGGCACCGGTATCCCAATGCTGCACATCTCAGCTAAATTCGCACCCTTGCCACCAAGAAGATTTTTCATTGTGGCATTACCATCAGACTTATCTTTACTGAAAAAATACACATACTTCTTGGCCATTTTCCTTCTTTCCTCCTTCTAAATTAATCAAACTTTATTTTATTCTTAAGAAACTCTTTGACTCGGCTGACTTCGATTCTCTCCTGACTCATGCTGTCTCGATGGCGAATGGTAACCTTTCCGTCGGTTAAGCTTTCTACATCAACGGTAACACAGAAAGGAGTTCCAATCTCATCTTGGCGGCGATAGAGCTTACCGATTGCTGCTGTATCATCGTAGGAGGCAGGCAATTCATTCTTTATATCACAAAAAACTTTTTTTGCAAGTTCAACTACCTCAGGTTTATTCTTAAGCAAGGGAAAAACTGCTGCTGAATAAGGGGCTAAATCCGGCTTCAGCTTTAAGACATTCCGTACCCTGCCCCTTACCTCTTCACAGTAAAAAGCATCAGAGATACAGGCGAAGAAAGTCCGGTCTACGCCGGCTGAAGGTTCAATCACATAGGGAATAAACTTTTTACCGCCGGCTCCATCAAAGTAAGATAAATCTTTTTTACTTACTCTGGCGTGCTCACTTAAATCGAAATCCCCCCGGTTAGCTATTCCCTCCAGCTCGCTCCAGCCTCCGCCGGAGGCGGGAAATGGAAATTTAAACTCGATATCGGTACAAGCCTTAGCATAGTGGGCCAGTTCATCTTTGGCGTGCTCTCTTAACCGCAAATTCTCCTTATTTAAACCAATTTTCTCAATATAGAAATTAAATCTTTCCTTAATCCAATATTTATAAAACTTATCTGCCTCTTCAGGCTGAACAAAATATTCGATCTCCATCTGATCAAATTCTTTCATCCGAAATATAAAACTGCCGGTAGTAACCTCATTCCTAAAGGCCTTACCGATTTGAGCTATACCTAAGGGAAGTTTTTTAGCTGTGGTATTGAGAACATTACTGAAGTTTACGAATATTCCTTGGGCGGTTTCAGGACGCAAATAAGCATAGCTAGGCTCATCCTCAGTAGCACTGATATTAGTCTTAAGCATCAGGTTGAACTTCCGGGGTTTAATCTTCTTAATATCAATTGCTTGCTTACACTCGGCGCACTTGTAGTGGCCTTCAGCTGTCTTTGTCAGCTTATCAACCCGGAACCGTTTCTTACAGTACGGGCAATCAACTAAGGAATCAGTAAATCCGCTAAGATGCCCGGAAGCTTTAAAGACCTGCTCGGGCATGATTATACTGCTATCTAAGCCAACAATATCGGATCTTTTTTCTACGTACTCCTTCCACCAGATGTCTTTAATCCGTTTCTTAAGCCTGGCTCCTAGGGGGCCGTAATCCCAAATGCTAGAAAGGCCTCCGTAAATCTCCGAGCCGCCAAAGATGAATCCCCTTCTTTTACATAGAGATACTATTTTTGCTAATTTATCCTGACTCATTTTAGGCTATTGGTATAATCTTCAGGTATAATTTCTATTAAGATTATACCTGATTACAGTGATTATTAATTGATTACAACGATTAATTAATCTATGTAATCTTTTTTTAATCTGTGTAATCAGATATCCTATAATCCTTATAGGATATCTATTATACTCTAAAAACTGGTTTTTTTAAGAGAAATTTTCTGTATAACCAGCGGGTTATTCCGGCAGTTTACAAAAGTCCTTTAGCTTTGACTTTTAATCTACAGCTTGACTGCTCATCAACTCCTTTATCTTAGCATTGGCTGCCTTATATCTATCTGAAGGCTTAGGGTGACTACGGAGAAATACCGGTATAGCACTCATAGCGTACTGCTTTTCAATTTCCCCAAACCGTTCAAAAACCAGAAGCGCAGCTTTAGGATCAAATCCGGCCTGATAAGCATAAGTAACTCCCAAAGAATCAGCCTGATATTCATCCTTGCGGGAAAAACCCAAACTAACATATTTATCCACCTCAGCAATTAAATCACCAACGGCCTGTTGATTGGGCTGGCCAGATAAAACTGCCATAATTAACTTTAAGCCAAAAACAGCTTGGAATCGTTTAAAGCCGTGCCGGGCGCAAATGTGACCAGCCTCATGGGCTATAACAAACGACAATTCCGGCTCAGAAAAGGTATCAACTAACCCTTTATTCACAAAAATATGCCCGCCTAAAAGAGCATAAGCATTTATCTCCTCACTATCAATGACATAAAAGTTATAATCGAGGTAATTACGGTGGCTGACAGCAACTACTTTTTCACCGATTTCCCTTAGGTAAGCTAAACTTTCGGGATCATTAACCATCTTGGTTTGAGCAATTAGTTGCTTAACCAAGGTCTTACCAAGACTAACTTCACACTTCTCATTAAAAAGGTGCCGCTCTCTTTTGCCGGTGGCCGGATTATATAGACTTATGCAACCGATAAGAAAAATCGTGATCAAAGCTATAATCAGGATATTTTTGGAACTTCTCGATTTCGCCTGTTTCTTAATCAATATCCTCCTCTACTACCTCTATTTCATCAGGGCCGTTAACAATAACCTCTGGCCCATTATACTCCCGAATCCTGCCAATTACACCTATCCTCTTCTGGTTATAAAAACTCATTGGATCAATACCTTTTTGGCTAAAAGCCTGAAGAACATTATTAAAAATTACTACTGTAAAATCGTTTTTATAATTTTGGCCAAAATTTAAATATACACATTTCGCTGACTTATAGGTACTCACCACTCTACCCTCGATTCGCCTTATCTGGCCAATATATTGATTAGCCTGGGTGTGATCAATAGTTAGAAAGCTACTCCAGAGGCCTTTACCCAATCTTCGGGCTTTATCTTGAGATTCAACAAATAAATCAACATACTTTAGGTTAGGAGGCCAGGTGTATAGAACCGCATAGCCCTCTTCGATGAGTTTTGCGTTCACAAAGATATCGTCAACAAAACAATACCCCAGAAGCCGGCCGTAGCGATCAGTCTTTTCAATATCAAATTCGATCCGGATGTTTTTCCCTTCGACCAGCTTACGGTTAAATTCTTTAGCTTCTAAGCTAAAAGGTGTAGGCGAGTAGGTGAAACTGCCATCAACTGCCTTAATCCTCACCTCAGGAGTATCCAGGCCAATGTAACGCAAGAGCCTTCCGTTAGAAAGTTTAAGGGTATCTCCGTCAACAGCTTCTAAAGCTTTTATTTGGGAATAATCAGGCTGATTACAGGAGAGAATAAAAAGAAGGCATAAGAAAACTGTTCTTTTTATCACTGCAAGGCTGCGACTAATTTTAAAAAGATTTTCTGGGCAAATTGGGTTTTGGGCATAAAATACTGACGGGCCGTTACTTTTAGCCGCTGGGAATCAGTACCAACGCTATTTACCTTTACAGTTATGCTATGCTCAGAGAGCTTAGCTTTTATCAGCCCCCTGGATTCATTAGAATAGAGTATCTCTGCCTCCATTGTTGTGAGTACATCTAAGCAGAGATCCCACAATACCCGGTACTCTGCCTTTACATTTCCGCTAGCTGAGGCATTACTTAAACTATAACCGGTTACTACACCGGCACCAATGATAACCGGAAGACACCCGGCTATCAGCAAAAGACACAACCCTAAACTAATTATTTTTATCATTGCTTAACTCCTTTATATTAACTATAGCAAATTTTTCTTTTTTTGCAAGCATTGTTGATAGAAAATTATTGCCTGAGGTGAGGAAGTGAAATATCTAAATTATCTAAATCTCTGAGCAATTGATTAAGATTAGTGAATTGCAGGCATTGTAAGTTAAAATCCTTAGCTTTCGTAATCAAATCCTTACGGTCATCAATATAAATTATATTTTCAAACTCGGTAGCCGCAATATCGCTTAAGGCCTGATAAATGGCTTTTTCCGGTTTAACTGATTTAATTTTGTAGGAGAGAATCCACGCCCTAAAGTGGCCAAAGACTTGCGGATATGTTTGATAAAGATAGTCGAAATGAAGCTGATTTATATTCGAGATAAGATATAAAGGATAAGCGCGCTTAAGCGCGCTTACTAAAGTAATTACCTCCTCCTTGGGTGAAAATATCTTACACCAGACATCAGCAAAGTACTCATAACTTAAAGAAGCTCCAAAAGTGTCATTAAAGTAAACGTGAAAGGCCCGGGAACTGACTAATCCTTTTTCAAAGCTTAAACCAAAATCATTTTCAAAAAGCTCTTTAATTACCCGCGCGACCGGTACGCTGATTTTATCTTTAATCTTGGCTAAAGCAATACTGTAGTCAAAATCAAAAAGAACCCGTCCTAAATCAAAAGCAAGTACTTGTTTTTTCTCCATAACTAATCCTTTAAAAAAGATTGCGCGCTTTTAATCAGGCTTTCTCTGGCCTTAAAAGGCGCTTTAAACCCTAAAGACTTTATTCTTGCTAAACTATAAACTCTGTCTTTAGAAAAGAAACTTATTTTTCTGCCAATAGAAGGTAGACTTATTACTATTGGCTTTAACCAAGCCGGGAGATTAGGTAGTGTCTTTACCTTTAACGCTCCGGCAAAAGCATCAAATACCTCTCTTACCGCAAGAACCTCTTCATCACCAACAAAAAAAGAACCTTCTAAAGCCTCTTCTTTATCCAATAAAAAAATCATTGCTTCTGCAACATTCTTCACATAACCAAGATGCAATTTAGCCTTTCCCTTATCAATTAAAGGAAAAAGCCTATACTTAGTAATAAAGAGCAAAACTTTCAGTATATGAGGTTCGTTTTCTCCATAGACCATGGGAGGACGAACAATCACTATATTCAAACCTTTTTCTCTATACTTAAGAATTACTTTTTCAGCTTCAATCTTAGACTCACCATAGATATTAGTAGCTTTAAAGGGTAGGTCTTCAATAAGAGGCACTTGCGGGTTTCCGCTTACAACAGATACTGAGCTAGTATAAATAAGCCTCTCTACTCCTAAAGATAGTGCTAGTTCACAGATGTTCTCGCTGCCTAATACATTAACCCTATGAAGCAGGTTAAGGTTTTTATTCTCTACATAGGCAGCATTATGAAATATAACGTCGATTTTATAATTGAGGAGTTTGTTTAAGGAAGCCTTATCAGTGATATCACCATAGATAAGCCTTACCCCAAAAGGTTCTAAGGCTTTTGCTTTTTGGGGGTTTCTTACCAGACCGAAAAGAGTGCATCCGCCCTGCTTAAAGAGGCTCTCCACTAAATTCTTACCAATAAACCCAGTAGCTCCGGTTATTAATATATTCACAATTTATCTTCTCTCTCTTTCAAAATTTTGTCAATTTTCTTCAAATCTTCCTCGGAGATCTTCCAACCAAGGCTACCTAAGTTATCATATAGCTGAGTGAGTTTTCTGGTTCCGGCAATGGCTGAAGTTATTCCTTTCTGGTTGTAGTTCCAATTTAATACTAATTGAGCTAAAGTTTTTCGATACTTATCAGCTACCTTTTTTAATTTAAGAAGAGTTGTTTTATTTATTGAAAAACACGGCTCTTCTAGCTCTTGTTTCTTCATCTTGCGATTAATATCACTGGGAACCTTTGCCCCATCTAAGAAAAACTTCCCGGTTAATAACCCGCTATACAAAGGAGCGTAAGTAATGATCCCCAGTGAATTTTCTAAACAATAGGGTATTATATCTTCCTCAATGCTCCGTTCGAACATGCTATATTCCGGCTGCAGACAATGCAGCGGTGAGTATTTTTTAAATTCCTGAATTTGGGCTAAGGAATAGTTGCTTACTCCGATTGCTTTGATTAGGCCGTCCTGGTAAAATTTATACATTTGCTCAGCAGTTTCAGCGATCGAAGTATTGGGATCAGGCCAATGTACCTGATAAAGATCAAAGTAATCAGTTTTAAGACGTTTTCGGGAAATATCTAGCTCTTCCCTCATCCGCTTGGAAGATAAATCATGCAAGATATCCCTACCTCGCCAGCTCAGCCCCAACTTAGTGGCTAAAATTATATTCTTGCGTAGTTTACTCTTGGCAATAAATGAGCCGATAACTTCTTCGGCGTGTCCCCGGCCATATACCGGAGCCGTATCAATAAAATTTACCCCTCTCCTTATTGTTTCCTCTAATACCGATAAGGAATCTTTATCTTCTTGATGCCCCCACCACTTATCCCCGCCAAAAGCCCAGGTACCCAGGCAAATTACTGATACCTCAAGCGAAGAACTTCCTAACTTCCGATATTCCATAGGTTTCCCATTATTAAAAGTAAAGGTCACGCGCACCCTGCTCAATCCGCTGATAATACTCTTTAAGTTTTGGGTAAATTTTTGGTATTGAAAACTTTATTTCTTCTAACTCTCTTTTGATAACCTTCTCACCTTCCTTTTGAGTTTGGCCAGTAGCAAAATCATCCAGCCATTCTCTGAAGGTAAGTACCGCATTTAACTTGCAAAACTTACCCTCTTCTCCAGTCTTTAAAAGTTCCATGATGCACTTTCCGGTTCTTCCGCAGCGGTAACCAGCCGTACAAAAAGAAGTAATATATCCTAAAGAAGCTAATTCTCTTATTAATTCGTCTAAACTGCGGGTATCGCCTAAGAAAAATTGCTGTCGTTTACCTTCCTGCTCAGCATAACGGTCACTGTAAGCACCGATTCCAATCCGGGTCGAAGCATCAGTTTGAGTACAGCCCAGGGGGATAGTTTCTCTTCGTATTCGGGCACTTTCCCGAGCAGTAAGGATCATTCCGGCATGGGGTATGGCTAATCTGATAACTATAATTAACTTTTTAAAATCCTGATCACTAACCTTATAGCCTGACTCCTGGGTAAAGGGTGTATTAGCCGCTGGTTCAAGCCGCGGGAAAGAAATTGTATGAGGGCCTACACCAAAACGGTTCTCCAGCTCCCGGGAATGCAGGAGAAGGCTTAAGACTTCGAACCGCCAATCGTAAAGACCGAAAAGAACACCAATACCGACATCATCAATTCCAGCCTCAAAAGCCCGATGCATACAATATAATCTCCACTTATAATCTGCCTTAAGCGTCCCTTGAGGATGAGCCTTTTGGTAGGTCTTGGGATGATAAGTCTCCTGAAACACCTGATAAGTACCGATGCCGGCTTGCTTAAGCTGCTTAAGATCTTTGCTCGACAAAGGAGCAGCATTAACATTAACCCGACGAATCTGGCCATAGCCTCTTTTAGTCTTAGCCTTTACTCCATAAATTGTTTCAATAGTTGAAGCCATATAATCTATATCGGTCCGGGGATGTTCTCCGTAAACTACGATTAGCCGTTTATGTCCGATTTGACCAGCTAAAACCTCGGTTTCTCTCCTTACCTCATCCTGGCTAAGGACTTTTCTTTGAACCTGTAAATTATCTCTTCGAAATCCGCAGTAAAGACAATTATTTAGGCAAAGATTGCCTAGGTATAAAGGGGCAAAGGTAACAATTCGATTATCGTAGACCTTTTTTTTAACTTCCCCGGCAACTTCAGCCATCTGATCCCAAAGCTCTTTATCTTCAACTCTCAGCAGGGTTGCCGTCTGGTCCAGGGTCAAAGTCTGGATAGCTAAGGACTTAGCCAAGATATCCTTAACCTCCCGGTAAGAAGCTTTAGATTTAGAGGCTAAAGCCCGATTAATTGATTCCTGATCGATAAAGTGTCGGCCCTTATTCAGGTATTTCTCTACCTCAGCTGGTTTTATCTGATTTCCAGCCCAGGAATCTAAAGTGTTGGTCTTAATCAGCATCAAATCACCCGTTTTTCCCCTGTCTTCGCTTAGTAAGAAAAATTAAACTCTCCAGCTCAGAGGCCATATCTACGTTCGATACCGATACAGTTTGAGAAACTTTCAGCACAATCGGTGCAAAATTCAAGATACCTTTTATCCCTGATGAAACCAGCCCATCGGCAACCTTTTGAGCAACTTCCGGCGGTGTAGAAATGATGGCAATTTTAATATTTTCTTTTCTGATAATGCGCTGCATCTGTTTTACATGACGAATCTTTACTCCTTGCCTGACTCTTCTAATTTTATCTTCATCAATATCAAAGGCCAGGGTTATTTTAAGCTTGAATTTGGAAAACCCCTCAAAGCCTAAAAGAGCGCTTCCCAATCTTCCTATGCCTACTATAGCAATTCTCCGTTCTTGATCCAGGCCTAAGATACTTTCAATCTCCTGGGCTAACCTTTCAACATTATAACCGACACCCCTCTTGCCAAAACCACCGAAGAAAGAAAGATCTTTTCTGAACTGCTCCGGACTAACATTAAGAAATTTGGTTAGTTTATCGGAAGATATAACATCAGTATTCTGATCTTTTAATCGCTTTAAATTCCTCAGATAGATACTGAGACGCCTAATCGTCTCTAAGGAAAAACTATTTTTTTCATTTCGTTTCTTCATCAAGTAATTCCCCACTGACTCCTAAATCTGTAGGCGCCCGGCCTAAAGATTTAAGTAAAGCTATTGCCTGATCAATTTGCTTATCTATTAACTCCTCATTATAAGCCTTATTAGGATAAATCTCATAAAGCTTTCGATACTTAACTGGTGTAACATTAAGCATCAAAGAGTTAGCACCTGAAAGCAACCCCTTCTCGCGAGTAGTCGGTTCTAAAGTCTCTAGGGCTGTAGTTACTAAGATTTTAGCCCGCTCAGGATCAATGAACCGGGCCAGGGCTAAGGCCTTTAAAACCAGCCCTTCTGGCGGTGGTACAAGATTCACCAAAGGTGTCTTAGGGTGCGGCAAAAATGGTCCAAAAGAATACATTTCAGCACCTAGTTCTTTTGTCAAATTAATGTCATTTACAATATCCTCATTGCTTTGCCCTGGCAAACCGATAAGTGCCCCAGTCATAATTAGATAGCCTGATGATGAAGCCTTCCTAATATGCTCTAATCTAGTTTCCAGTTTCCTTCCCGGGTGAAGACGAGCATAAATATCTGGATTAGAGCTCTCAAAACGCATGAGTAGAGCTCTTGCCCCGGCACTATAGAGTTTTTCTAATCCCTCTAATCCTACCTCGCCAAAACTAATACAGATTAATACCGGAACCTTTTCTTTAATTTTTTTTATAGTTGCAGCTAACTCATCAACGCTATATCCGGAATCTTCTCCACTCTGTAAAACTAAAGCTTGAAAACCATATTTTTCTACTGCTTCAACAGCAGTTTCAATAATTTCCTCCCGACTCATCCGGTAACGCGCAAGGCCCCTATTGTCAGTTGATATTCCACAATAAGTACATTGTTGCTGGCAATGATTTGAGATTTCAATTATTCCGTGGATACAACAAGAGTTTTTATGGTATTTTTGTCGTAAGAAGTTTGCTGATTTATAAAGAAGTTGGCAAGACTGCTGACTATCTAAATCAAGTAAGTACAACAACTCATCTTTCTTTAAGGGTATGTTCTCTAGGGCCTTATCTAAAATAAAACGTAGTCTCTTATCGCTGCCTTCATCCAAATCTAGGCGGGAAAGGCGCAGGTCAACGTCTTGGAGCTCGAAAAATAACTCCTGCCAGGCTGATAAAACATCTTTGGCTTCATCAGCAGATACTTTTTTTATTACAAATCCGCCTTGAGCGCAGATATAATCGCCAACAGCAATATCGTAAAACTCATTAATTGCTTTTTTCTCTTCACCAAAGTAGTCTACTAAGACTTGTCTTCCCTTTACCTCTTTTACTTTTCCGGGAATTGCGTAACACATAATAAGTAGATAATTTATGGAGCAAAGTGAACATAAATTATAGGCGTTAGCCGCCTACGAATTACCCCGAGGAAATCGAAGATTTCCCGGGACTAAGTCCCTGAAATTTTTCCGAAATTTCTAGGGGTCCCGAAACATCTAAATACTTAAAAAATTTCACAGAAATTTTTAAAGAATGTTTCGGGATGAATTCAACTACAGGCTTGCATTCGCTCCGCTCTGCAAACCTAAGTTTCATTCACAGTCAAAGGAAACAACTTCTATGCGCGTACTCGGAAAAAAAATAATCTCCAGCTTCGCATCTTTAAGGATAGTATTCTTAGCCAGAAGTGCAAAAGTCTGGCGAAATGAATCTTCCTTAACGCCGGTAAGCTCTCCGATCTTAAGCCGAACCCGGGTTACGGTTTTTGCTCCTTCTTCTTCAGCATGCTTAGCTATCCCTTTGATTATCGGCTCAATCAGATGAGTCTCATGCATTAAATGACTCCCTAATCAATCTTGCGACTTCCCTTAAAGTCTGCCTCAGGCTGAGTGAAAGTTCAGACCCTAACTCGATTGTTTTCGGCTGGACCCCAAACATATAAATATCAGCCTCGGTCTCCTTAGTTAAACACTCCATAAACATTGCCGGGGATATGTCATGGGTAGTAAATCCGCACTTTACGATATCTTCTTCTTCTAAAATCTCATACTCCCCGGGATTTCTTCCTAAATACACAGCATCAATGATTAAAACCGTATCGGGCTTTTCCTTAATAATCTTACCGATATAATTCTCCGGTGCCGACCCAGCATCTATGCAAACTGCTCTGGTTTCATCCTTTATCTTGTTAATAAGGGCTGGTCCAAAACCATCGTCGCCGCGAATAATATTACCGATGCCAACAATAACCACCTTTCCTTTGAGTATATCTTTCAATTTGTTTTGCATTGTGATTAAGTAGTCAGAGTAGTTTCCCGGCGGCAGCGGGCGCAAAGAATCTTTATCCGGTCGGAACGTCCCTGATCCTTTAGCACTGATATGATATTCTCATCGACTATACCCAGATTTTTTAGGCCGGTGAGATAAAGTGTGGGGCTGGAAAAACTGAGCTCACCGAGTCTCTGATTAATCCATCTCAGGTGGTCAGAACAGGCAATCGTCTCGCCGCAAATTTCACAAAGCTGCAGTTTCTTCTCTATCCGCTCTAAAGCTTCACTGCGGTCAAAAAAGGAAAGTTCCCAATCGCCGGATAGCTTGATACCTTGATTATCGGCAATACAAGCAGCCTGGCACTGGCCGCAGAATATGCAGGTATCAGTATAGTGGATCATAACCCTGCGGGGATTATCCTTATCATTAATGATATCGATATTTCCAATTGCTTCTACCGGACAAACCTCTTTACAAGCCAGGCAGCCAACACACTTATCCTGATCAAATTTAGGTTGACCCCGGAAATTAGGGTGAGGTTGGTGTGACTCAACAGGAAACTTTGAAGTATACGGCCCTTTTATAAGGGCTTTTATTGCTTCAATTAATTCTCTGATCTTTGGTAAAGGTATTTTCATTCCTGTTTTAAGTTTTTAGTTTTGCGCTTTTAGCTTTTCACTTTCTAGACTTCTCCCTCTTTATCTTCTAAATACTTATCGACAACGCTCTCCTTGCTAAGCTTTACCCCTGCCCTATGCGCACCTCTGGCTATAGCATGGGCAGCCACTGGAGAGGTTAATAGCAAAAATACCATACATAAAAGTGCTTTCATTCCGGCAGCTGTAGGGCCGACGATAAGAAATGTCCCGAATAGAATACTGCAGGTGCCTAAAGTAACACACTTTGTTGCTGCCTGCAGACGATTATATACATCAGGAAGACGGACCAGCCCTAAAGCACCAAAAAGATCAAAAGCCAATCCTAAACCAATAAATATCAAACCGATAATACTACTCATCGAACCCTCTTCCTTAAATCAGACCACAATTTATGGAACGAAATGAGCATAAATTGTACGGTCGAATTTATCCTGGATCTTCTATTCATCAAAGCCCCTTCCTTCCAAATACTTTGATAAAGCTAAAGTACTTATAAAACTCTGCAAAGCCCAGGCTATTCCGATATCAATATACCAAGATCTTCCGGTAGAAATAGTCAGTATTGCGCACAAACCAGCAATCATGATACCCAAAATATCAATTGCCACTATCCGGTCAGCACCAGTCGGCCCCCTATAAATACGATAGAGACATAAAAAACAAGCTAAAATAAGTATGTAGAGAGCTCTGCCTACGAACCCGACAAAGGGGAGGTCGGGATAAAAAAGAAAAGGAAACGGCCGGATTATTATTAAACCTACAATCCCTCCTAAAACAATTGCGCCAATAAACCATTTGATTCTCTTCATCTTAACCTCTCTAATCAAAAATCTTTTTTAGTATTTTTTCAAAGCGTTGGACAATGATTTTTGTAGCACTTTCAGTATCTTTTGCCCTTACATTAATCCAATGTATATATAAAACACCATTATTCTTATCGATATCGACACTCATAGTGCCGGGAGTCAAGGTTATAGAATTAGCTAAAAAAGTAAGAGCAGTGTCACTCTTGAGAATTGTCTTTACTTTAACAATTCCCGGTTTTATCGGTAAATCCGGATGCAATACCCGATAAGCAACATCGATATTTGCTTTAATAAGCTCCCAGGAAAATACCGGTAAATAATGGGCAACAAAATACCAGTACCGCCAAGGATGTTTCAAAACATGGGGACGGGTAACAAATAAATCTCCGGTTAGAATAGCTACAAAAGCTGCCACAAAAATGCCAACTATAAGATGTTGGGAATCCGGAACCCAATTTAGGAGACACCAGCCTAAAAATGCTACCAAGAATAGTATTATCCTGCTTCTCATTTTTTACCTCACTGCCTCAAAAACCGTTGGGCCGTATTCTACACCTTTGACAAGCACATCTACAGCTGGCTTTAAGAAAACTTGCCTTAAACCCGGCAGAAGTAAAACTCCTCCAACAATGCAGATAAGAGCTAAAGCCACCATAGCCAAAACCATGAAAAGAGGAGCTTCTTTTATCGTGCTCCATTTTTCTCTTAGCTTACCAAAGAAACCATATTTCATAACCTTAGTAAATGAAGCTAAGGTCAATATGCTAGCTAAAACTGCCCAAAAAGCATAACCAAAATGACCAGCGCTTACAGCAGCAATTATAATCAACAGCTTACTCCAAAATCCATTAAAAGGCGGGATACCGGCAATAGACATTGAAGCAGTAAGGCTGGTAGTACTAGTTACCGGCATTCTCTCCCTTAATCCACCCATCTTTTGTAAATCTCGGGTTCCTGTAGAATACTCCACTGCTCCGGAATTTAAAAACAAGAGCGACTTAAATATTGAGTGGTTAAAGAGGTGAAATAAACCCCCTAATATACCTAAAGGTGTGCCCAAGCCAATACCTAAAACAACATAACCGATTTGGCTTATTGAATGATATGCTAATAGGCGTTTGAAATCCCACTGACCAATCGCCAAAAATACCCCGATTACCATCGAGACTGCCCCTAAGAACATTAACAAAGAAGAAATTTTTAAACTCAATCCAATTACATTAAAGAATATTCTGCAAATAGTGTATACACCTAGAGACTTTATCAGAACTCCTGAGAGCATAGCTGATATCGGAGCCGGTGCCGAAGGATGAGCATCAG
Organism: Candidatus Omnitrophota bacterium; assembly: GCA_043815185.1. GTDB lineage: Bacteria > Omnitrophota > Gorgyraeia > Duberdicusellales > 4484-171 > Susulua. The sequence goes on from JBDRJF010000013.1 coordinate 41,098, forward strand.
GAAGCCAAGCATGAAAAGGAACCAGTGCGGCTTTTAATCCAAAACCCATGATAAATAAAACGCTCACCATAAGACCAACATTGCCAAGGCCCTTTTCGGCTAAGATTACTGCCATATCAGCCATATTTAATGTTGAAGTATAGCTATACAAGAATACAATTCCGATAAGAATAAAAAGCGAACCAACAGTACTCATAACTGCATATTTGAAAGCAGCTTCTAGCTCATGGCGTTCGGTTCCAAAAGCAACTAAAGCATAACTTGCTACCGAAGCAATCTCTAAGAATACAAACAAATTAAAGATATCACCGGTGATAATTACCCCGTTCATTCCGGCTAGCATCAAAAGGAATAAAGTATAAAACTTCCACTTCGAAGTATACTTCTCCATGTAATTTATTGCATAGATAGAAATAATAAAAGCAACTAGGTTTACAGTAACAAGCATAAATGAAGTTAAACCATCCAGGACCAGGGCTATGCCTACCGGCGGCTTCCAATGACCAACACTGTAAACTATAGTTCCGTAGGAATTAGATAGCTTTAGGGCAAAGGCAGAAAGACAAAGCAATGTAAGAGTGGTAAGATTTCCTAGGAAATCAGGAAACCATTTTATTTTTTTACCGACAATAGAGACTAAAAAGGCTCCAGCTAACGATATAGCTACAAAAAGAGGTATTATGTTAGCCCCCGGCATTATCCTTTCAACTCCTTAATTTTAGTAATATCAAAAGTACCGTATTTTTCATAAATTCTCATAGCAATAGCGACTAATAAAGCTGTGGTAGCTAAACCAATAACAATAGCTGTAAGCACCAAAGCATGCGGTAAGGGATCGACCATAGTAGAACCGGAAATATTCACTTGAGATGAGAATATTGGAGCTCTACCGCCAATACGATAGGCGACCAAAATAAAAAAGAGGTTAACCGCATACTCGCATATAATAATCCCAACAATAATCTTAATAATATTACGTTTTCGTAAGATACAATATAGCCCTACGCAAAAAAGTATTAAACAAAGAAAATATACTATCACTTCTTCTCCTTTGACTCTAAATTTAATAAGACCAAGGCAACGAATATTGCAAACAGCCCGGCACCGACTTTAAGACTAATAGCTATATTGCAAAGAGGGATAATCCCGGCACTAAAAAGTTCATAAGGTTTACCTTTGGCCATAAAATTCAAAAAGAAATATCCTCCGGTAAATCCTAAGAGGGCTATACCTAAAAACATTATCGCCCCGGCATTTTCAAAAAATGATACCACCGCCTTAGGCAACTTCTTCAAAGCAGTCTCCTTGCCGTAAGCTAACATAAGATGGATAAAGGAAAGAGCAATAATAACCCCTCCGGCAAATCCTCCACCAGGAGATAAATGGCCGTGGGTAAGAATATAAATACCGTAGAGCAGTATCAAGCCTACTGTAAGACGAGTAATTGTCTTAACAATTACTGACATACCTTTATTATGCTCTCGACTCATCCAGCCTCATCTTGTTTTTTTCTGCCGATTTTACGCACAATAGCCAAGACTCCGATTACAGCAGTAAATAGTACTGTAGCCTCGCCTAAAGTGTCATAGGCTCTAAAATCTAATATTACCGAAGAAACAACATTAGCTGCGCCAGTCTGGCTTAAACCATCAACAAGATATGTTTTGGCAACCTTCATAATTGGATAACCAAAACCAGGCAGCTCTCTTAAAGCCTTTATGGCTACAAATAAAAATATGGCGATAAAGGTGAGAGTAATAAGTGTATTTAGAAACCACCTGCCAGTAGTAGCAAAAGGTAAATCTTTCTTCAAAGTCGCCCGAATCAAAATAATCAAACACAATATCTCAACTACTAGCTGGGTAATTGCTACATCCGGTGCTTTTAAAATTAAAAAAACCATCGAAAGTGCTATACCTACTGCACCAACGGTTACCACCGAAGAAAGAAGGTCTTTTACTTCAATAGCAATTACCGCACCGATAATCATAAATATTAGAAGAAGGTATAGTTCAATCATAACACCTACCGCAATAGAATATAGAATATTATCGCCATACCTAAAAGGCACCAAGCCATATAGGTAGGAAGTATACCGTTGTGAACATAACGCAATACCTTATTAAAACCAAAAGTTATCTTCGAGCCAACTTCATAGACATCAAATACTTTCTTCTCGGCTAATTTATATATACCTTTAAGGAGGCCGATCTCTTGAATCGTATGATAGAAGTCAATACCGGAAACTCGCATCTCAGGATGTTTTCCTAAAGACTCCCCTCCGATGAAACTTTCGGTCTCTCTTGTTTTGGTTACCTTACCGAGAAGATAAATTACCATACCAATAATAATTCCGACAGCTATTAAGACCGTAGCTAAGCCAGCATCCCAAACGCCAACGAATCCAATTTCCCCTCCTAAACTAGGGAAGACAAGCAGCTTAAGCGGAACTGCCAGAGCAAAGACTCCAAAAATAATACAAAGTATAGCCAGAAAAACCTGAGGAATCCACATGCTCGGGCTAACATCTCTTAAAACCTTACCGGCAACTCCCGATTCAAAAGAAGGCTGGCCTAAAAATACAGCATGAATTAACTTCATAAAGCTAGCCAGAGTAAGAGCACTACCAAACATAGCCGCAACTAACCATACTATCCAAAGATATCCTCCGCCTTTAGCAGTTTCGATTATGCCCTGATAAATCATCCACTTCGAAGCAAAACCATTAAAAGGCGGGACTCCCGAAATTGCTAAAGACGCTATAAGAAAAGTAATAAATGTGACTGGCATAGCTTTAGCTAAACCGCCTAATTTCCCTAAATCGGTAGTTCCAGCTTTTTTCTCTACTGAACCACCAGAGAAGAATAAACAGGATTTATAAATTGCATGGTTTAACATGTGAAATAGGCCGCCGGCAATTCCAATCGGATTTCCGGTTCCGATACCTAAGACCATATATCCAACCTGGCTAACAGCATGGTATCCTAAAAGTCTCTTCAAATCGTGTTGGATTAGAGCCATCATAACTGCGGCTACAATAGTAATGCTGCCGACTACCATCAAAAAGGTATTCATGCCGCTATCCATCTGAAAAATATTTAAAGACAATCTGGCTAAGAAGTAGATACCGAGAAGCTTATCTAAAGAAGCCGGCAAGAAAGCAGTAACTGGTGCCGGTCCATCTTCAGCAACATCAGGAACCCAGGTATGAAAAGGCATAGCTCCGGCCTTAGCAAAAGCACCAGCTGCCAAACACAAATAAGCTAAGACTGCTAAGTGAGTATTCAAAGATATACTCATCTTATCAATCCGGAATTCTTTAGTTAATACCCAAATAAAAGCTACTCCCAAAAGCATTAAAGCGTCTGTTCCGCCAATTATGATAAAAGCTTTCTTTGCTGTAGCTTGAGTCTGGGCTTTTTTCCCAAAGCCAATTAAAAGATACAGAAGCATACCTAAGAAGCCCCAGAAGACCACAAACAGAATAATATTGTTGGAAAAAACAGCACCTAAAGAAGCCAGGAAAGTAAAAACTATATATAGGTAATAACGAATTAACTCCCTGCCTCTGTTCATAAAACCTACTGAATAGATAATTGTCAGTAAGGAGAATATTCCAATAAATATTCCTACAAATATAGAGAGGTTGTCGAATTTAAAAAATTGTTCAATCAAGCTCATTTAATACCTAATTTACGCTTTATCTTGGCGGTCTTTTCTTGCGAAAGCCGTATTAGATCTTCTCCATTATAAATCTTTTTACCCTTAGTATTGCGTACAGCCATTCTCTCGGTACAACAATAACAAGGATCAATAGCCGCAAAGATTATAGTAGCGTCAGATATAGTCTGCCCAACAACAGTTGATTTATAAGTTGGTAAATTCATAAAAGTTGGTGCTCTGACCTTATGGCGAGCCGGCCGGTTAGTGCCGTCACTCTTTACATAATGAAAACACTCTCCTCTTGGCGCCTCAATCTGACCAATACCTTCTCCGGGAGGAATACTCTTAATTTTAGCATCGATTTCACCTTTGGGAAGATTCAGAAGACAGTGCTTTATTATTTTTATAGACTCAAAAGTCTCTAGAACTCTTACTACTAACTTATCAAAGACATCGCCATTGGAAGTTACAATCATATCCCAATCTAACTCTTGGTAAGCTCCATACGGACAATCTTTTCGTAAGTCCTTAGCTACACCGGATGCTCTTGAAGTTGGGCCTAAGGCCGAATAGCTTATGGCGTCTTCTTTAGTAAGCACGCCTACCCCTTTAGTCCGGGCATGTAATACCGGATCATCGATAATTGCTTTTTTAAGCATTGTCAATGTCGGTATGATTGAATCTATTTTTTTTATAACTCCTGATATATCTTCTGCCTTTATGTCTCTTCTTACTCCTCCGGGTTTAAACATAGCATAGTTGTTTCTATTTCCTGATAAAATTTCCATCGCATCTAGTATTTCTTCTCTTAACTTCCAGGCCCACATGTATACTGTGTTATATCCTAAGAAGTGTCCGGCTAAACCCAACCAGAGAAGATGGGAGTGTATTCTCTCACCTTCAGCAATTATGGTTCGAATATACTTAGCCCGCTCAGGCACCGCTATTGAAATAATATCCTCAACTGCTCTAGTATAAGCAAAAGGATGGCTGGTAGAGCAAATACCACAAATTCTCTCAACCAAAAAAGTCGATTGGTCAAAGGTTTTGCGCTCGGAAAGTTTTTCTATGCCCCGGTGGTTATAACCAACCTCAACATCAACAGCAACAATTTTTTCGCCCTCAACAGTAAGGGTAAAAAATTCCGGCTCTTCTTGTAAAGGATGGTAAGGTCCTATCGGTACTATTGTTCTTGCCATTATACTCCTCTATCTCTAATTGCTTTTTCGTCCCACTCTTTATAATCTCTACGTAAAGGATAAGAATCTTTCGGCCACTGATCAGGGAGAAGAAGCTTCCTTAAGTCAGGATGGCCTTTAAACTTTATTCCTAGCATCTCAAAAATTTCCCGCTCAATCCAATTTGCAGCTTCAAATGAAGGAGTGAGCGAATCTATCTCTAGTTTTGACTTATCTAGTTTAACTCTTAGGGAAATTACTAGATTTATATCGTCAAAGGTAAAATGATATAAAATCTCCATATGAGAACGAGTATCTACGCCAGAAGCAATACTAAATCTAGCTTTTAGCTCTTTAAAGATATAATTTGCAATCTTAACAAGCGAAGAAGCCTTAATCTCGATATATACTCGCGTAGAAGACTTATCAATAAAATCAATGATGTCTTCTTTAAATTTTTGGTTAATATCTTTTAAAACGTCACTTCGATACATTATTTTCCCTTCTTCTTGATTGTACCTTTCACCTTTTCAATTAACTTAACTACACCGGCGATGATCGCTTCTGGTTTAGGCGGACATCCCGGTATGTAAACATCTACCGGTATAATCTTATCTATTGGAACCGGACAATTGTAGCTATGGATAAACATACCTCGAGATAAAGAACATTCTCCGATTGCCACTACCAAACAAGGTTTAGGCACCTGGTCATACAATCTCTTTACCCTCTCCATTGATTTCCGATTACCAGAACCAGTAACCAAAAGCACATCAGCATGCCTTATGCTTCCGGCTAAAATCATCCCGAACCTCTCAATATCAAACCTAGGGGTAAGACAATCTAGTATTTCAATATCACAATTATTACAACTTCCGGTAGCAAGATGAAAAACCCAAGGTGATTTCAACAATGCTTTTAATGTTACACTCATATTACTTCCCGTTTAAAGCTAGAACAACTGCCAACACGGCAATTATAGTCATTGGCCCCCAGAAAAACCGCATTGCCTGGTCAATTCTTACCCGAGGGTTGGTATTTCGAATAACTGTTATAAGGGCAACCAGCCCAACATACTTTAGTATCCCATAAAGTAAGTGTATCCCGTCAAACCTCAAACCGCCCATAAGGAGAATCATTAAAAAGAACGGTAAGACAAATAAAAGCATATTTTTAGTGAGCCTATAGATAGCTAATCCTGTTCCTGAATATTCGATTAGCGGACCACCGACTATCTCAGTTTCAGCTTCAGGAATATCAAAGGGGACTAAAGCTAATTTTGCCTGCACACACATTATAAGTACAATAAAAGCTAATATCCCTGATAAATTTCCCAAGATTACTCCCTGTTGAGCCTGAAGAGTTATGATTTCTCCTAAGCGTATAGAAAAGTTAGATTTTATAATCGGAACTAATATAGCTAGGACAAAAGGAAGTTCATAACTTAAGATCAGTTTCATCTCCCGAGATGCACCCAAGCTAGCCAAGGGGTTACGAGAAGCAAAACCGCCAATAATAATACTCATTGAAGGAATAGTTAATAAATACAAAACTACTATTAAATCGCCAAGAAAAGTCTTACCGGGATGGATATTGTTTAACCACAAAAGAGTAGCTACTAAAATTACGCTAGCAAGCCCAATAACCGGGGCCATAAGAAAGGTCAACTTTGATGAACCAACCGGTACAAGGTTCTCTTTCCCAAGAAGCTTTACAATATCTATTAAAGGCTGCAAAATCGGCGGCCCTACTCGATATTGGACCCGGGCAGTAACCTTACGATCTATCCAACTAGCCAACAACCCGATAATTGCTGTCGCCAAAAAACCAAATACTATAAAATAGAATAAATACATTATACTTTGTCTCTATCCCAGTGAGTCGAATGAACTATCAAATTATCACCGACTAAAAATATATTTTCATCAAGCTCAATGTCGCCTCGTTTTAAACTTAAGGCACCGTAGCTGCAGGTCTTTATACATAAAGGTTCCTGGTCAAGATCCCTGCGGTCTAAACAAAAGTCACAATTATGGATTAAGTAAGGGACATTCTCAGGGTATATCGCTCCATAAGGACAGGCATGAGAACAGGATTTACAACTTACACAACGCAGATTATGCCGGATGAGAAACTTATCTTTATCTTGCTGTTGTTCTAAGGCTTCAAAGGGGCAGGCTCCGACACAATGCGGTTCTTGGCAGCGGCGGCAGACTAAAGCATAGGTAGCTAGCTCAGCCACCGAGATAATACCGTTGTTGCCCGGATTCTGGGAATGATAAAAATAACTGCACTCAATCAGACAGCCCTGGCATTGACCAGAAGCGCAGACGTCCAGATCGATAAACAGCCGCTTGTCTCCGCCAGCCCCAGCTTCCAAACTTAATTTACCTTGGTGTAGTTGTTCAGCGCTTGAGCTCATTTTAGTCCCAAATTTCGTGAAAGTTCTTTATCTTATCGTAAGTAAAGACCGGACCGTCTTTGCAAGCATAGTAAGTCCCAATCCGGCAATGCCCGCACTTGCCAATACCACAAGACATGTTCTTCTCCATTGAAAGGTAAATATTCTCGTCTTTAAACCCCGACTCTAGCAGCTTAAAAGTAACGAATTTCATCATTATCGGCGGCCCGCAAACAACAGCAACTCCTTTTTCACAATCCATAGCTAAACCATCCAGGATTGTGGTTACCAGCCCCACGTGGCCCTTCCAATTCTCATCGCCCTTATCTACGGTAAGCCCTAAGTCTAAATCATCCCGCTTTGCCCACTGGCTAACTTCACCCTTATAGACTAACTCCTGAGGGTTTCGGCAGCCACCTCTGAACAATAATTTTTTAATTTCCCCTCTTATTGTAAAGAGGGTATACATAAGACTGCGTAAAGGAGCGAAACCAACCCCACCGCCGATAACTAAAACTTCCTGGTCTTTAAACTTATCCAGAGGGTAACCTACACCTAAAGGACCCCTTACTCCGATAATAGTGCCTTTCCTAAGTTCATGGATCTTATCAGTAACCTTACCAACCTTCATTACAGTTATTTCCATTGTATCTTTTATTGATGGCCTTGAAGAAGGAGTAAAAGGAGCTTCGCCTACACCAGGGATAGTCACTTCAATGAATTGACCAGTAGCAAAACTTAGTGCTTCCTTAGGTTTAAATTTTATAGTCTTTATGGTCGGCGTCTCCTCAACAACCTCAAGAACCTCAGCTTCAACCGGTTGATAAGGATTTTTGCACTTAGACATCGGATACCAACTTCTTTAATACTTTTCTAATATCTATCTTTGCCGGACAAGCCGAAATGCAGCGGCCGCAGCCAGTACAAGCATAAATACCGGCAACTTTGGGGAAAAAATCAAATTTTTTCTCAAATCTGTTCCTTAACCGCATCCAGAGCTTCTCCCGGGGATTAGCGCCTCCGGCAACCCGGGCAAAATCTTTGATCATACATGAATCCCAGATTCGCAGCCGAGCCATATGCTGCTGATTTTTTTGATCATAAAGAAGAAAACAGTGACAAGTAGGACAGATGGTATTACAGGCTCCGCACTCAACACAAGCTTTAGCCTCATCAGCCCAGATACTAGAATCATATTTCTTTTCAACAATACCGTCAAAGGCCTCCTGGCTGGATAGGCTATTATCCTTAATGTTCTCATTCACCATATTTTTAACCGCAAGCCGCTGTTGGTCTCGCTGGGCTATAAACTCGCTGCTGCCAGCCTCAAAAAGTGAAGAATTCTTATCGATAAGCTCACGGCCTCTTTCGGAACCAGGATCGACAAGAAAACCGTCTTTGACCTCCGAAAGATTAAGATCGAAATTACCTTGCGGATAAGGCATCAAACCTAAAGCCAGACAAAAACAAGTATCAATTACGCAAGTGCAATCTGCGGCAATAATAAGATTCCTCTTCCGGGCGGTAAAGTAGAAAGGATCTTGGCAATCCGGGTCATCTCCCGAAGAAGCGGAAAATACCTGGTCCTGAACCTCAAAACCTTTTAAATCACAAGCTTTAACCCCGACAATTGCTAACGGCTTACCCTTGGGATGAGGAAACTGATCCTTAAAATCTTCAGCTACTACTTCCCGGGCCCGGTAGAAGAACGATTTTAAAGGCTCATAAGTTCTTACTTCTCCGATAGTGATATCGCCGCCGGGGGCCTCATATTTTTTATAGAACCGCTGCTGACCCTTTTTTACCGGCAGATAGACAGAATAATCTTGGCTTAAATTATCTAAAAACTTAGTAAAATTGCCTGAGGAGATATAATTCATCCTAATTAATTTTTAATTGTTAATAGCGGGGAATTTCTCAAAAAAGAGCCTTAATACTTTGTGAATAAAATCACAATCAAGATGACTAATCGTATCATACAAGAATAAACTTGTCAAATAATTTTTATTAATTAATCAAGCTGACTGCTGAAATATACTGACTGAAATTTAAGCTCGGGTAACTTTAGGCGAATAATTTTTGGCACCTAAATAGCCGGCAAAAGTAGGGTTGATTTTGCTCAACAACAACACTATCCCCCACAATAAGATTATGGCCATAGCAATAACTAACCCTAACAATAGGTCACCAATGATGTTTTCGGAAATAAGTAATAACTCCCCGTTCCAAAGATGGTCGATTACTCCAAACAAAGCACCTCCGTAAAACATCAGAGTCAGCCATCCGGTTTTTATGTTCTTAGTTCTCCCCCAAATCAAAGATGTAACTATTGCTCCGGCTACCGGTACTGTATAACACATCTACTCCACCTCCTTCTCTTTTAAAAACAACCCTTATTTTTTATCTGCCTTGAGTAAATCAATTGCCTTCTTAGCTACCTCGTAAGGGCTGATCGCTATAAGACAACGAAATCCCTTGAAGCAATTATGGGCTAAACACTTACTGCAACCGGCATCTTTATGGAAATAAAAAGCCTCTTTTCCCAACGGACCCCACCTTAACGGGGAAAGTCCGGGGTCTTTTCTCCCGAAGATAGAAATTACCGGGATATCAAGGCTTGCAGCAATGTGGACCGGACCCGAATCATTAGAGATAAAAAGTGAGGTTCGTTTAAACAAGGCTCCCAGTTCGGCGACACTTAAAACACCCCGTAAATCAATAACGCCGCTTTCCTCAACTAGTTTTTTTCCCAATTCTCTCTCCGCGAATGAGGTAATCACGGCTATCTTAAGGCTGATTTCTTTTCTTAATAATTTAATCAGTTCTAAGAAATGAGCTTGCGGCCAATGTTTAGACCGGCAAGATGCTGAAGGATGGATAACAATAAATTCTTCATTTTCGCCCACCCTTTTAATCTTAAGTATTTCCGCCACCCTGGCCTCAGCATTACTGGAGACCGGAAAGTAAGTATCTTTGCATTTAATCGGGATATTTAAGGCTCTTAAAATATCTAATGTATAATCTAACTCATGTTTTAGGCCCTCTTGTTTGCTGTGGGGAATTTTTTTGGTAAGTAAAAAACTTAATTTTTTGTCCCATCCCACTCGCTGGGGAATCCGAGCTAAAAAAGTAATTAGGTGTACCCGATTTGTAGGGTGCAAAATAAGCGCAAGATCAAAATTTTTCTTACCTAGGTAAGCCGAAAATCTGATTGAGGCTCCAAAGCTCTTATCGCGGCCATACTTATCATAAGTAATGACCTCATCTAAATAAGGATTTCCTTCCAAAGCATCCCGGGTATAAGGCCGGCAGAGAAAAGCGATATGGGATTTAGGAAACGAAAGGCGTAAATTCTTAATCACTGGCGTAGAAAGTATAACATCTCCTAATCTATCGGTACGAACTATTAAAATATTATTTGGTTGTTTCATTCTTCAATATTTTATTTATGGCAGCAATAACGTCTTGGGATGCTATTTTCATGCACTCACTGTCACGATTGCATTTTGCCATCTCGCAAGGCAGGCAATCTAATTCCTCTTTTCGTAAAACTACCGAATATTTTGAACGTGGATATGACCTTTCATAACTAGTTGGACCAAAAAGGCAAACCACCGGCAGGCTAAGATAACTCCCCATATGGGTAATGCTTGAATCAACTCCTAAAAGTAAACTTGCATATTTCTTAAGAAGATAAAAAACATCACATATACCGGTTTTACCCACTAAATCAATAACTCCCCTTTGGCTAAGTATATCTTTATAAAATCCTCTATCTTGTTCCTGGCCTAAGATGACAACGCTTTGTTTATTCTCAAAAGATGAAACCACATCCTTTAGGTTAGCATAAGGATATTGTTTTATGCTTGAACGTGAACTGCAAGCAATAAATATAGCTTTTTTTATCTCTAAAGAATCCCATTTATCTCTTTCACTGTCTTTGAGAATAAAATTACTCTTTTCATAAGTCTCCTTAGGAGCAATCTTACGTATTAAGCTAAGATATTTATCCTCGATATGCACTTTGTTAGAAAATCGACGGATAAAAGGTGTCCGTTTCGGTATGCCCAAAGCAACTGGAAGAAAGGAGTTCTTTAAATCAGCAATCAAATCATATTTACCTCTTAAGTAAAGACAAAATTTTATCTTTGCTCCTGGTTTCCAGGACTTATCAAATAGAATAACTTCATCGATAAAACTATTGCGCATAAAAAAGTTATGGGTCTGTGGTGAAGCAATAGCTGAAATTTTAGCCTGGGGATAATTAGAGTGCAGTCTATCTAACACCGGCAGCCCAACAATCGCATCACCTAAATTAGTAGGAAAATTTATTATTATC
>JBDRJF010000014.1:0-2407 GCA_043815185.1 Candidatus Omnitrophota bacterium
AGCGTTATATCAGCCATTTTAATTTCACTGCTCGATGTTTCTGCGTCAAAGCTTTTTAACTGATTCCTTAATTCATCAACCCAATTATCAACTCTCATATTTCCTTTCTCCCCGTATAGCTGATAGAACAGCTTTTATTTAATTTTTTAGAATTTGTAATTTATCTTTACCCCCAAGCACTTAAATCTATTTGCGGGCGGTATGCCTTCGGGTGATTTCGTCAACAACCCTCTCGAAGGCTACCGCACGCTCGTTCCAAACAAAATCACCCAAACCCAACCCATAACCAAAAACCCACAAGGGCAGGGCGGGGCAAGAAAGGCGGGACTATGAAAAAAGGAAGATTAACAAAAGAAGAACACACGCACAGAATTAAGTCATTACTTATCTTTATTTATACTTTCCGATATGCAATACGAAGGCAGCTGGAGATGTTTATTCAGGTGGTAATGAATTTATCCTATGCGCGTAGGCTTATAGACTACTCCATTAAAGAGGGTTTTATTAATGCTTACTATGAGTCTTTATTTAAGACAAAAATCTACTATTTGACTTATAAAGGCAAGGAGATGATCTGCGATCAGGCCATGGTTGAGCATTATTATTTCGAGAAGAGCCATGCTGGATTAAATACCTTTATTCACCACAATAATCTGATAGAGGCTTTTATTATCCTTAAGAGCTACCTGAATATTAAAGAATGGGTGTGCGAGTGGGACCTAAGAAGAGGAAAGAGGACAGGGGAGAAGATCCCCGATGGTCTCATAACGCTTACGGACGGAATGAAGGTAGCTTTGGAAGTGGAAACCCGCTATAAAAAGCTGGGTATTTTAAGGAACTTCGTTAAAAGATACCGCTACGATATCGAGAAGATTTCCAGGTACCATTGCGTTTTGATAGTTGCTTCAAGCAGGTTTAATTATGACGGCTTAAGGATGAGGTTATATAATCTCGCACCGGAATTTTGCTCAAAGGCTTTTATTCTGGCTGATTTGGGTATGCTTGAGCTGGGTATGTGCTTTTATCAGAGTAAATTGATCCACTTGGAAGAGGCAATCAGGCTGTTAAAAGAGGGGGGACAAGTCCATGGAGAAAACGTTTAGCTTAAAAAGGCTGTTTCTAAGGATATTACTGTTATTTCCGCTTATTTACATCGGCTTTGGCTGGTATGTCGGCTTAAACTACGGCAGAAAGGCTGTTTTGTTTGGGCCCTACCCGGATATTCCTATGGTAATTAAGACCAGCCTTCTAGGTTCTTCTTTAAAGGATATCTCTGGTAGCAGCGCCTTGGTGATGGTTGTTCCGCCAGGGGAGTCCGGTAAATCTGACCAAGACTCAACCTATTTTAAGATAACCGGCTATTTTGAAGTGCCCGGAACTTGGAACTTTGATTTTACACCTTTAGGCACTGATTCCGACCTTAAGAAGACCTTTGTTGTAACCGGAAGCTACTCCCGCGCAATAGTTCATGAACTTAAAAATCCTAAGCGCAGCTTAGGAAGCCTTTCGGTAAGAGAGCTTAATGATTTTCTTAAAGTAACCGGCAGGACCAAGGACATGGAAAAGTTAAAGCCTTATATTTTTCTTGCAAGGATGGAAGAGAAGTATCCTTGGGTTTATTCTGACACAGTGCTCTTATCTAGGGCAATGGGAAATATCTTTAAAGATAACATGCTTCCTTATGACATATTAGGTTTGGCAGGAATAGCAATCTTCTTTATCGGTTTAGCGACAAGAGGCTTTTGGCTATGGGGATATTACTTATTTTGGGTATTTGCTTACTGGTTGGGTAGGATTGGATATCACGATATAAATCTAGCCTTTGCTAACGACGGTAATCAGGTAATCCTCTGGAGCTTCTGGAACGGTTTTATTGTCAAGGAAGGCAGGCTGTTTTTAGTTATTGCCGCGGGATTATATCTTATCAGTTTTATGGTTTTGGCTATTGTGTATGTGTTCAAGCATATCTTGCCGCGCAAAAAGCGAGAGCTTGAGGATTTCTTCAAAATCGACAAAGACACTTTAAAGAGAAAAGAACTCTCCATTGAAACTGTCGAATTTAAAAGAGTGCATTACAATATCAATAGGAAGTTAAGCCAGTATAGCAAAACAGACAAGTATTTTTTGGCCGCCTCAGATAATAAACAGGATATTGTTGTTGAGGAAAGCACGCTTAACCGCCACCTGCACGTATTAGGGCCTACAGGAGGCGGAAAAACTTCTTTAGTAATACTTCCTTTAAGCAGTCAGGCGATAGAAAAAGGAAGGGGCTGTTGCTTTATTGACTTTAAGGGCGATGATGTTTTTAAGAAGTATGTTCAGCAGAGGGCGAAGGAAAAAGGCAAGAATTTCCGTTATTTCAGTATTGACCCTAATGAGCCGTCAGTAGGATATAATCCGCTATCTT
>JBDRJF010000015.1:0-5839 GCA_043815185.1 Candidatus Omnitrophota bacterium
TCTATCTGCGGGATAAAGCTCCCCAAAGGGCTTAAGGAGTCAGATAAGTTACCGGAGCCCATTTTTACCCCAGCAACAAAAGAAGAAGTCGGGCACGACATTAATGTAACGCAGGAATATATTGAAAAGAAGATTGGAAAAAATATAACCACAAGGCTAAAAGAGATAAGTTTGAATCTTTACAAAAAAGCCAGTAGTTATGCTGAATCAAAAGGCATAATTATTGCCGATACAAAGTTTGAATTTGGCACAATTGAAGATGAAATTATCCTTATAGATGAAGTGCTTACACCTGATTCGTCTCGCTTTTGGCCAAAAGATAGCTATGTCTCTGGGGAGAGTCAGCCAAGTTTTGACAAACAATTTGTCCGTGACTATCTAGAAACGCTGGATTGGAATAAAGAATCACCTGGACCGGAGTTGCCTAATGAGATAGTCAATAAAACAACAGAGAAATATCTTCAGGCCCTTAAAATGATTACGGATGAAAAAGGATAGAAACGCCAAATCAGAAGGAGGTAGTCTAAAGATGAATGGCAAAACGAAGCAAGAGATTAAATCCGCAGTTAGTGAGGCGATGACCAAATTTTTAAAAGAGCAGCTGGGCGAAGAGGCTGAAGCAGCGACTGTTCTAGTAGCAGGTGATGCGATAATTGTAAGATTCAAAGGAGTTATGCCTCCCGCAGAAAGATTTTTGGTTAAAAATCAGGAAGGTATGAGATTGATAAAAGAGCTAAAAGGGAAACTTATCGAAAGAGCAAGGCCCCTTTTAGAAACGATGATTAAAAATTTAATTGATGCTGAGGTGGTTGATATTCATTCAAGTTTTGACCCGACAACTGGCGAACGTATTGAAATTTTTACATTAAACAAGGATTTGGATAAAATTAGTTCTGTTTGAATTTAATGGGTTTGTTAGAAGATAGCTATAAAAGAAGGAGATATTAAATGCAAGGTAATCTAAAAAAAGAACTTACTCTTTTAGATGTCTTTTGTGTAGCTACAGGAGCAATGATCAGCTCTGGCCTTTTTATCCTACCTGGATTAGCTTTTGCTAAGGCAGGCCCGGCAGTTATTCTTTCTTATATAATAGCAGGAATTTTTTGTCTCCCTACACTTTTAAGTATGGCAGAGTTAACTACGGCAATGCCGAAGGCAGGAGGAGATTATTTTTATATTATGAGAGGCTTTGGCCCTCTCTTAGGAACTCTTGCCGGGTTCAGCACATGGTTCTCTTTGAGCCTGAAGGGGGCATTTGCTTTATTAGGTATGGGGGTTTATCTAAGTATAGTTACTCCCTTATCTATAAATGTTATTGCTTTTTTTCTGTGCGTATTTTTTGTTATATTAAATTTAATAGGGGTAAAAGAAGCAGGGAGATTCCAGGTATTTTTAGTTTTAGGGCTTTTAGGAGTGCTTTTTAGCTATATTTTTTTGGGAATAAAAACAATTAACCCTGTGAATTTCTCACCGTTCTTTTCTAAAAGTTTGGGCCCTGTGTTTGCCACAGCAAGTTTCGTTTTTATCTCTTATGGTGGCTTGACTACAGTGGCTGCTTTGGCTGAAGAGACAAAAAATCCAGGTAGAAACTTACCTTTAGGCATGATTCTCTCTCTCGTTGTAACCGCTATCTTTTATGCTCTGGTTATCTTTGTAACTATAGGGGTTCTAAATCCTGAAAGCCTCAAATATACTTTTACTCCAATCTCAGACGGGGCAGGAGTCTTTGGCGGAGATGTTTTTAAAATCATTATAAGTATAGGTGCGTTTTTAGCTTTTATTTCTACTGCTAACGCAGGGATTATGACTGCCTCAAGGTATCCTTTGGGCATGAGCAGGGATAAACTTTTACCCGATGTTTTTCAAAAAATAAGCTCCAAATTCAAAACTCCTTATGTAGCCATTTTCTTTACCGGCGCTTTTATGATTCTGGCTATTTTGTTTTTCAAGTTAGAATTGTTGGTTAAAGTTGCCTCAAGTATATTGATTTTACTTTACATCTTGGCTAATCTAACGGTAATTTTGTTTAGAGAAAGCAAAATCTTAAGTTATAGGCCAAGATTTTATGCTCCTTTCTACCCCTATCTGCAGATCTTGGGAATATTGGGTGGAGGTTTTCTTCTGATCGAGATGGGGTCGTTTATTGTTCTTCTTACCGCGGTCTTTCTTCTATTAGGATTTATTTGGTATAAAATCTATGCCCAGAAAAGAGCGTCGCAGGATTCTGCTTTGATTTATGTTTTGGAAAGGCTGACAGTTAAGGATAAAGAGTTAGCCTCCGATAATCTTCTTACAGAGCTTAAAGATATTGTTATCCAGCGGGAGGGTATTATAGAACAGAAGTTCTATAAACTTGTTGAGGAAAGTATGGTTTTAGATATTGAGGCACCTTTAAAGATGGAAGATTTTTTTAATCAGGTTTCGAACATTTTATCTAAAGACCTAAACTTGAAATCCGAAGAGTTATTCAGTAAGTTTATAGGGAGGGAAAAAGAATCAAGCACAGTGATAGCCAAGGGATTGGCAATTCCGCATATCTTTGTTAGCGGTAAGAATGTCAACAGGTTAGTATTAGTTCGCGCACAAGCAGGAATTATTTTTCCCGGGGATCAATTAGTACACATTGCCTTTGTCCTTGTTAGTTCTTCCGGTGAACGTGTTTTGCATCTGAAAATTTTAGCAGCTATTGCTGCGATCGTCCAAAGCCACGACTTTGAAAAGAAATGGCATGGGGCACAGGGCGAGGAGGAATTAAGGCATGTTATTTTTTTGGCTGAAAGAAAAAGAGGGTAAAAATGCTTAAGATGCGAAATCCCCAAGGAGATTATCCGCAGATAGATAAAAGCGCTTATATTGACCCTACGGCGGTAATAGTGGGGAAGGTAAATATTGGCAAGAATGTTTTTGTTGGTCCGACCGCGGTTATTAGAGCGGATGAACCAGGCAGCACAATAGTGATTGGAGATAACTGCAATGTTCAGGATAGGGCAATAATCCATGCTTTAGAAAACACCTCTGTTTTAATAGGAGAAAATACCTCTTTAGCCCATGGATGCATAATTCATGGCCCCTGCAAAATTGGTAAAGATTGTTTTATTGGATTCGGCTCGGTTGTCTTTAATTCCGAAATTCATCAAGACGTAGTTATTGAACATTTGGTAATAGCGGAAGGAGTCAATATTCCCACAGGGAGAATAGCAGAATCCGGGAAGGTAATAAGAGATGAAGAAGATGTGCGAGAATTAAGATACGCAGATAAAAAAATAAAAGATTTCGTCATGAAAGTTGTTAAAACCAATTTGGATTTAACTAAGAGATATAAAAAATTAGGGGGTGAAAAAAAAGGGAACTAGGGCCGTTCCCCTGCCGGAAAGAGAATTAGCCAAATTGCCAGGGGGTAGTCGCATTAAGAAAAATATGATTTATGTATTAACCAGGAGGGTATTATGAATATGCGAAACGCTATCATGATTTTTTTAGTTTGTTACTTGAGCTTTACATCCGGCTGTGCTACTTTTAGGAAAGCGGAACAGGCGGCAATACTGGAAATGGAGAACAAAGAGTTGCAAAGAAAGCTCAAACAGTTACAGCAATCAAAGAATGAGGAGGTTAATCGGGTGCTGCAAGAAAAAGAGGGGCAATTGCAGGATCTTGAGATGGTAAAGCTCGCACTTGAGGAACAATTAAGAAAAGAGATTGGTGAGTATAAGGCAAAACTTCAGATGACCGAGCGCGGGTTAGTGATCACTTTCTTAGCTGAGGTATTTTTTGATTCAGGTAAAGATATCCTACGGGAGGATGGCGCGGTTTCTCTCGGGAAGGTCGCGCAAGTGTTGAACGAAAATGTTCCTGACTCTTATATCTCGATTGAGGGGCATACTGATAGCGACCCAATAAAGTATTCAGACTGGAAATCTAATTGGGAGTTGTCATCGGCACGGGCGCTGGCGGTAGTACACTACCTTATCAATCACTGTAAGGTGAAACCGAACAGACTTTCTGGAGTGGGGTGCGGCGAATACCGGCCGGTTGTTTCAAATGACACTGCCGCTGGCAAACAACAAAATAGGCGGGTCGAAATTATTATTCTTCCGGCGCAGGTCCAGAAAATAAAAGGTTAATGATTACCCTGCGAAATTAGTATTTGGTTTTCTAAAGGGATTAGCGGTGACTAAAATGTTACAGCAAGTAACAGTTATGAATTGGATCGATATTTTTCTGGTAGCGGCAGTCATCTATCTGCTCTTGATGTCGTTTAGAAAAACAAAAGCGGTGTTGGTTATTAGGGGAATTATTGCTATCGGCAGCGCTCTTTTATTGGCCAAAGTTTTAAAGCTAGAGCTATTTTCATCTGCGCTTCAGGCATTTTTTGCAGTGATTATTATTGTAGTGGTTGTGATTTTCCAGGATGAGATCAGGCGGTTTTTGGAAAGACTAGCGCTTGTCAGCAACCTAAAACCGGTCTTAAGAAGACCAAAGGTTTCCGGGGCTGTTTCAGGGCAGACTGAGATTATAGTAAATACTGTTTTTCATTTAAGCCACGAGAAAATTGGCGCACTGATTGTGGTAAAAGGCAAAGATACGCTTTCAAGGTATCTTCACGGAGGAATTTCTTTAAATGGCAATCTGAGTGAACCGCTTTTAAAGAGTATTTTTGACCCTCATTCTGTCGGGCATGATGGCGCAGTTGTAATAAATAGCGGTTTAGTGACAGAATTTGCTTCTCACCTTCCTTTATCTAAGAACCTGCAGCGGATAAAAGATCACGGCTTAAGACATGCCGCAGCGCTGGGAGTATCTGAGGTTGCAGATGCTTTATGCATTATTGTTTCCGAGGAAAGTGGCCAGGTATCATTCGCGCATCTTGGAGAAATCACCAAGATAGAAGGTATGGAAGAACTTGCGAGGTTATTAGAGGATTTTCACCGAGAGGTAAATCCAACACCTGTCCAGCAAAATTTTAAATGCCTTATATTTAAGAACTTAAAAGATAAACTCGTGGCGTTTTTTCTCTCTTTTTCTTTGTGGTTTATTTTTGTCCATGAATCAGTCACCATCTATAAAAGCCTCGATATACCTGTTCGGTGTGTTGGTTTATCCGGTGATCTTGTGGTGGAAAAAATAAATCCTAGTGAGGTTAAGGTAGTCCTTTCGGCACACAGAAGGGACTTTTATTTTGTGAACGCCAACGATATCAGTATAGTTTTAAAATTATTTAATTTGGAGGATTTAAATAAGCTGGATGATGGGTATTACGAGGCGATAATTGCCGCATCCGACATAAATTTGCCGTCTCATTTATCGGTTATGAATATCATACCCCGTAACATCCGATTACGGATTGGGGAAAAACCTTTACCTAATGATGTAAAAGTTAAGCGAGAATAGCCAATACAATATTTAAAGGGAACCAGGGACGGTTCTTTGCACTCTCATAAAGGGATGAATAAAGGGGTCAACTCCCTGTCACAAAAAATATATACTTTTTGTGACAAAATGGCATGGATATTTATATCATAATAACTTGTAAATAAACCAGTTATGACGATTCGCTCTTGCCGAAGGGGTAGTCGATCTTATCGAAAATGCCCATTGACTCGAAACGCCCACTTTTTCTAATATTCACTAATTAGTGAATATTAGGGAGCCACAATATTCATCAAGGCCGATCATGTTTTTGGAGAGTACAGGCACAAGGTATCCCTTCCGATGATTATAAAGACGCCAATGCAACTCGTAATGCTGAACCTGAAGGCCATTTTGAAGCTTATTACAGTTTTAAGTTAAATGACCATTTAACAGTTTCACCGGGCCTTCAGGTAATCTGGAATCCTTATGG
>JBDRJF010000016.1:0-7077 GCA_043815185.1 Candidatus Omnitrophota bacterium
AAGGGCCGTTCCCCACGGAATTTTCCCCGGAATTCTCGGATTTTATCCGCAATAAAGGCCGGGAATTCGGGGCTACCACCGGCAGGCCCCGCAGGTGCGGATGGTTTGACTCTGTTTTGGTCAGAAGGGCGGTGCTTTTAAACGGGATAACTGAACTTGCTTTGACTAAAATGGATATTTTAGATGGGTTGCAATCTTTACAAATCGCTACAGCCTACAAATATAAAGGAAAGCTCTTCCGGGAATTCCCTTCAGATTACGAGATTTTAGCCAGAGCCCGGCCGGTTTATAAAGAAGTGCGGGGATGGACTAGCCCTACCACTAACATCCGCCGTTACAAGAACTTACCTGCCAACGCGAAAAGCTATATTTCCATATTGGAAGATATGCTTAAAACAAAAATTTCCATCGTTTCCGTTGGTTCATCCCGCGACGATACTATCTTTTTGTGAAACTTAGGAAAAATATTTTGACTAATTCGATATTTTGATAGATGTTAAAAAGGAAGAATAACAGACACTTACCGCAACACAGTTGGCATAATAATCACCTCCTTGTTAAGTATAACAGACGCAGAAGATCGCGAAATCTAACAGAAAAATTTTAAAAAAGGCAGTTTCCAGCGTGCCTAAGGTACATTGTCCAGATTGGTTTGGAAAGTGTTTCTATATCTTAACCAGGAGGTTTTATGTATAACGCAGAAGTGAAAGCATTAATTGATAATGTAGAAAAAGTAATCGTGGGTAAAACCGAAGTCGTAAAATTATTGGTGGTGGGAATTTTGACCAATGGGCATATTCTTATTGATGATGTTCCTGGAATGGGCAAGACCATGCTTTCATTGGCATTAGCTAAGTCAATCAGTGCGGATTTTAAAAGAATTCAATTCACCCCGGACCTTTTGCCTTCGGATGTTACGGGTGGATTTATCTATAGCCCTAAGACCGGAGAGTTTGATTTTAAGAAGGGCCCGGTTTTTACAAATATTCTTTTGGCCGATGAAATTAACCGCACTACTCCCCGTACGCAATCAGCGCTCTTAGAATGTATGCAGGAGCGTTCTGTTTCCATAGATTGTAAAACTTTTATTCTGCCGCGGCCTTTTATGGTTGTCGGCACGCAGAACCCGATAGAATATCAGGGAACTTATCCTTTGCCTGAAGCCCAGCTGGACAGGTTTCTGATGAAAATAAATGTGGGTTATCTTTCTTTGGAAGAGGAGAAGAAGGTGACCATTGGGCAGAAACTGCAGCACCCAATTGAAAACCTGCAGCCGGTTTTAGGCGTTGATGCGGTTTTGGGATTACAGGAAAAAATCAAAAATGTGGAAATTTCTTCTACCGTTCTTGATTATATTGTTAGTTTGGTTTCCGCTACCCGCAAGAAAGAGGAGATCAGGTTAGGTGCCAGCCCCCGCGCTTCGATTGCGCTAATGAAAGCAAGCTGCGCCTGGGCCTTTATCGAGGGTCGGGATTATGTTATTCCGGAAGATGTAATCAAGCTTGCTTATTGGGTACTTGGTCACAGGATAATATTGCATCCCAAAGCCCTGGTGGCCGAGAAGACAGCCGCATTTCTGATCACGGAATTAGTGCATAATACCCCGATCTCCTAAAAATATGTTAAAAGCCTTTCGCATAAAATGGTTGGTTTTAGGATCTTTCTTTATCTCTAGTCTTTTGATCGGATTAAAGACAAACCGGGAATTTTTATTTTTCTTTGCCTATTTTTTACTTTCAGTAACTGTGGTTAGTTTGGTCTGGCTGTTTCTGACATACTTTACGGTACACCTGCAATTATCCAGAAAAATGGTTAGCCGGGTTACTGAAGATGATACGTTAGAAGTAGCAGCCCAGATTCGCAACGTTAGTTTTTTACCGGTTTTTAATTTCGGTTTAGAGGAAAATTTCACTTGTACGCAACCTAATCAAGAAAAGAAAAGATTTTTCGTAAGCTACCTGGGTTCAAAATCTTCTTGTGAAATTAAGTATGATTACCTCTGTTTTAAGAGAGGTGAATACAAAATGGGGCCTTTTGTAGTTTATTTTTTTGACCCCCTGAATCTCTTTTTTTTAAAACGCACTTATCATGTTTATTCCGAAGTAGTGGTTTATCCTCAAATATTCAAAATTGAGAAGTTTCCTGCTTTGACCAGAAGCATTCTTCCTTGGTTTGGGATTGAGACGGCGCGTTCCAGCGGAGATGATGATGAATTTTATGGCGTGCGGGAGTATAAAGATGGCGAATCTGTCAAAAAGATTCACTGGATCTCCAGCGCCCGTAAGAATAAGTTGATCGTGAAACAATTTCAGCTTCAGAGTTTTTTCGGGACGACGATTATTTTTAATTTAGAGAAAGCCAAGAACCTGGGCGAAGGTAAAGAATCCGTAGCGGAATATATTATTAAGGTCGCTGCAAGCGTGGCGAATTACCTTACCGAAAGAGGAGTTTCCATAGAACTTTTGGCGCATATCGGGGAGATAGTGCATTTGCCATTCAATAAGGGCCAGGAGCATCTAGAAAATATACTTAGAGTATTAGCGGTAGCTCAGGTAGAAAGCAGGATTAGTTTCAGGGAAGCCTTTGAGGAGTTTGCCCGCTATATCCCTAATGATTCTAGCTTAGTAGCGGTGATGTCCGATCAGGATTATACTGACCTACCCCGCATGGTATCTTTACATAGCCGGGGGGTTTCTTTGATTCCTTTAATTGTGGTCTCGGATACTTTTCTACCGGATTCCGATAAAAATAAAATTACTCGCCAGACAAAAATCAGGGTTTCGAATTTAGTCAATATGCACGCAAAGTTTTTCTCGCAGGGGGATAATTTATCAGAGGCATTTATTTAGGGAATTACTAAGATGACACAGAAAGACAAATATTTATTTGCGGAACTCGGCTTAAGCTTCTTGCTTTTAATTATGTCGGTTTTCTTGTTAAATCCTGCGGTCTTTTGGCAATATCAGTTGCTTTTGATCGGCGGCACGGTTGTGGGTTTTGCCTTTAGTTGGTATAACCGTCAAGGAGCATTCGAAGGTATAAAATATCTTGCTGATGCGGCTATTTTAATTACCATAACTTGGATTGGCTACAGGATATTTAAGTCTACTTTTTTATATAAAGAAGTCATTGCCATACTTATTCAAAGCGTAATTATTATGGAGATTATCTTTAGTTTCAATTTTAGCGCCCCGGGAAAGACAGCCTATCTCTGGGTTTTAAGCCTCCTTATTTTTATGGCCTCCCCGGTCTTTGCCACCGCTTATGCTGTTCCTTTGGCGATAGCGTATTTATTGGTTTGGCTGGCGATATTGCGTTTTCAATTTTTAGGATTTTTACAACCCTTCGAAGAAAAAGGCTCACGGCGTTATTACGCCCTGGTTACTTCACTGGTTTGCTTTCTGGTGGCTTTGCTTTTGGCATGGTTTATTTCTTCTAATATTTATTTTGGGAGAATTAAAAAGGCAATGTTTCTTATGGATGAAGACCTGCAAGATATGGATTCATTCGGCGGTAAAGATTCTAATCAGGCAGATAAGTTTTATAGTTTTCAGGATGATCTGCAGAATAAAATAACAGATTTGGCTTTTAAATTGGATGCCTATGAAAAGAGGCGTCAGTTTATCTATTTGTTCTCGGAGTTAGTAAAAGAGACGATTAAGACGATGGAGGTGGATAAGGCAGAGATTGGCTTAGTTGATATTTTAAAACGCGAAGGCGCCGGGTTAGAAGGCGCCAAGCCGGCAATGACTTTACTTAAGGATTATATCGATAAAAAGAATAGTCTAGGCATACAAAAAAACAAAGAAGAAATTATGGATGCTCTCAAGAAGTATCCTATAGGCGTTGTTGATAAGATTAAAATTATCAGTTTGGTTAATAAGATTCAACAGGCTAGCTCTTACCAGCAGCTGCAAGAAAATAGTCAGACACTCCAAACTGCGCTTCAGAACGCAGCATTAAGTAAAGATGCCCAGAAAGATCTCAGCGTGCTTATCCGTAAACTTTCTAATTTAAAGGCTTTTGAGCTCTACCGCCGTAAGATCCGGGATTTAGACCAAAGGTCTCCATCGCTTGGTGATGAAAGCGAAAAAGAGATCGAAGATATTATTTCAGATACCAAACATACCGAAAGTCTGGATGATTTTAAGCAGACCGCTAAAAAGATTAGCCAGCTAAAAAACGATCCGCGTATCTTAGAGCAGGAATCCGGAAAAAATGTTCTCAAGAGACTGGAAGAAGTATCGCGCATGAAATTAGATTTATTGTTTTCGGGGAAATCAGAAAAGGTAAGGGAAGATGCTTCCCAAAAACAGGATTTAGGCTTTCAAGCAGAAGAGTTCGATAAGAAAATGGATGGAGTTGAAAATGCCGGGAATCATCAAGAATTCATCAAAGAGCTTTTGGGGCTTATCCGGCAGAATAAGGATAATAATCTAGGTCTGGCCAATGGGTTAGGCGAGATGTTAGATTTGAAAACTGAATCTTTTAAGCAGGTAGAGAAAGATAAAATAGATAATTTGACAAGCAAGGATTTTTCCTCAGGGGCAAAAAAAGAGCTCACTGAGGCGTTAGAGGTAATGGATGAAAAAGAGAGCTCCCGGGATTTAGAGAGCCAACTAAAGGAGCTGGCGGGTAAAATTAGAGAGTTAGAAAGAAAGGATAGTGTTTCTCCGGATAGCGCCGCCGAATTGCTTAAAGCAGCCGAAGATTTTAAAGATCTGCTGGATGCCAGGCTTCAGACAGAGATAGAGTTGAAAAATGATGAGATCTCGGAAAAAGAATCCCGGAAACTTGATTACATTGACCAGTTACGGCAAGCTATTGAAAAATCCTCTTTGAACAGCCGGGGAAAGGAGATGCTTAAGGCTTTATTAGAACAATTGCTTAAAGCGCAGAGCTTATCCCAATTAGAGGATGTTAAAGAGGTCCTGGAGAACGAGATCTCTTCTTTAGGGCTGCAAGGGGCATCCGATGTAGAATTAAAAGAAATAAATAAAATAAATGAAAAAATTAAGCTGGCAACTGAAATTAAACAGCGGTTTCTCATGAGTAAGGCTTTAGCGGAAATTTTAGAAAAAACAGAAAAATTGAGCCTGCAGGATGCGCAAAAAGCCTGGAATTTAAAAGAAAAGTTAGAGCAGATGCGCCAGAGTAATACTCCTGAGGAAGTTGAGAAAATAATTTTAGATTTAAAAAACATTTTAAATAGCGAAACCGCACAAAAAGATAGAGAAAGTAAGGCGGGGCAAGAAGACAATCAGCAATGGAAAGTCTATATTTTATCTTCTTCGTTTATTATTTCTCAAGGAATAACTGTGCCTTTAAAAGCTGTTGCCGTTTATAAAAATGGATATATTAAGGAATTAAAAAGTGATGTGGAGTGGTTTTTAACAGACCAGCAGGTAGCCTGGGTAGATGAATTAAATTTCCTGCATCCTTTAGCTAAGGGGAAAACAAAGATAAGAGTCGTCTATAAAGGGGTAGCGAGTAAAGATACAGAAGTTAATGTGGTAGAAGATATAGACGCCCAGACCGTGCAGGCTATTAAGCGGGAGCTTGCGCAATAGGCTTATGAAAAAGATAAAACCCATAATTGTCTTATTTACGGCAATAATATTTTTATGCCCGGAGGTAGTATTGGCAGGCGCCCAATACCAGGAGGTTAACACTAGCAAGGGGAAGGTTATTGTCGGCTTGGATAGAGAAAAGGCATATCAGATGTTTAATACTCCTGCCTCTAAGGGGAATGGCCTCTGGTATTATGCGGGGCCTCCTGAGTTTTTTATTAATTTTTCTGAAATCCCCGGCATACTGCTGTATCCTAATTTCTGCCAGGCCACCGTGGGTATTCCTTTAGAGTTTAAAGCTTTTTTGAGCCTACCGGATTCAGGAATACGGGATATTACTAAAGAGGTGCAATTAGTATTTGATCGGTCGGAGTGCGCCAGACTTGCTGGGCCGGGAGTAATTATTCCAAAGAAAGCCGGAGAATATTCGGCATTAGCTATATATAAGGAGATTCTCAGCAACCCTCTTCATATGCAAATCAAGGAGCCTAAGGAAAGCGAACAAAAAGAGAAAGAGAAATTATTAAGCATAGATGTCCTGCCTTATCGGTCGTTGGTTCCGATTAAAGGTTCGGTCGATTTCGTAGCCCTGGGCACATTCTTTAATTATGATTTAAATGAATATTCGGTAAGAGATATAAGCCGGGAGGTAACCTGGTCTATGCGCCAGCGACCGGATTTGACCTGGAATAAGGAAGAGAGCAACCGGCTGTATTTTTTAGAGAAGGGGCAGGCGGAAGTTTTGTCTAAATATAAAGAAACAAAAAGTTTTCTTCAGCGCGTAGAGATAAAGGACAAAGTAGATTTTGGGGTAAAAAGATTAAAACATATTCTTGTTTTGCCTGAGGTTATGGTTGTGTTACTTAACAGTAATATAAGTATGAGGGTTTTCGGCACTTATTACGACAACAGCGTTGTAGAATTAACCCAGGAGGTAAAGTGGAAAATAACCGGCCCCGATATATTAGAATCGAATAAAAACGGAAATTTTCTGGCTAAATCCGAAGGGGTTACTGAAGTAACCGCAACTAAGGATGGCGTGGAAGGCTTGCCGATTAAGGTAGTGGTGGTAAACAAAAGTGCTCATTTTCTCAATGCCGGCTCAATCGTTAATTCCGGCCAAGAAGATGCTCCTAATCGCAATACGCTGGGGGAGATTAAGGGTAATGTCGAGAAACTGAGGAAAGATTTTTCGGTAAAGAAAAAAGAACTCAAGGAGATCAAGATTACACCTAAGTCATTGGAGATAGGTTTAGGGGAAGAGGGGAAGTTTTCGGCTACTGGAACCTATAATGATGGTAGCTCAAGCGATTTGACTATTCTGGGAAACTGGGGCACCCTGGACAAAGGTATAGCTACTGTATCAGGCGGCAATGTTGCTTGTGTTTCCGCGGGCCAGACCAGCGTGTATGTTGAGTTTAAAGGGGCGCGCAGTGAATACGCCAGTGTGGTTGTGGGAGGGCCAAGGTTGGTCTCGCTTTTATTAACCCCGCAGAGCCTAAGGATC
>JBDRJF010000017.1:0-9593 GCA_043815185.1 Candidatus Omnitrophota bacterium
AACGGAATTTTACCATCATGAAATCAAAAGTAGTTTAACCCCCTACAGAATATGGGATAGTAAGTTAGAAGAACAACTACGAACTATGTTGTTACGGAATTACAATAAACTGATGATTCATAATTTTGGTTCCGCCTCGCCTATGCAATTAGCTCACAACTCATTGTCCATAGCCCATAGTTCATTGTTTAAACAGCCATCAGCTAAGAGCTGTCAGCTAGCAGTTAATTTCCGCTCCAGTTCGCCTGTAAATAAAACTACCTCGGCCTCGCCGGTGAAATATAATAATATAAGGAAGAACAACGCTGGTACTCTTAAGGCATTATTTCTGGATAAGGCCGATACTCTTTTACCAGCAAATGATGTGATCGAACCCGAGAGTCTTAAGCTTCTCATACAGGTTTTAGATATAGGTACCAAAGTTGCTGTTGTAACTGCTGATTCTAAATATCATGCCATTGAGAAGGAACTTATTAAACCGCTTACTGAAGAATTGCGGAATGAGAAGCGCATGCATCTTGTAAAGAATTTTCACCTTGTTTATGCTCGTAGAATTGGTTCCGAAGGAAGAACTAAAACGTTTAATTATTATTGCCGTTATATACCAACTGAAGCATTGCCTGCCGGATATAGTTTAGAATGTCAATGTCTAACCGATAAAGAAGAAGATATAGTTGATAAAGGAGGGGCGATAGAGCTTTTGATTACCGAGTTAGGTATTTCAGAAGGTCTTGTAGGTGTTGTGACGGATGCCCCTAAAGATGAGGTAATGTTTACAGCAAAGATGCCAAGAGGAGTGAGTTCTGTTAATGTTTATGTCGGTAAAGAGCGGGTTGAGAAATTCATTAAGCAGGGTGTGATCGTCGCGCCTGTTGGCGTGAGATTTACTAAAGCTACACGGGTTTTATTTACTAGTGCGATAAAAACCTGTGCTGAGGGAAGAGGTGATTACATTACAGTTGTCCAGGAGATGTTTGAGGAAAGCAAAATGAAATCTGTAATATATCATAATGTGTTGTCGTTATACAAAAACCCTATTAATAGAGCACATGTTGCCGGTGTTACAAGAGTGGTTGTGCCCATTGCAGAAGCTTTAAGTGTGACTGCAGAAGAATTAGATTGGTTGAGAAAAGCAGCGTTACTTCATGATTTTGGAAGAGAGGATATTGATGAAGGATTAAGGCAAAGAACCGTCCAGCTGGCGACCGGAGAACACCAAATTAGTTTTTTAAAAATGAGAACGCGCGAGGCAATCAGGCTGCAAAGGGAGGCAGGGGTTACTGTAACGTCGCAGACATGGAGAGATGTGCACAATTTCATTATTGGCAGAAATGCCCGAGAATATCATTCACAAGATAAAGAATATATACATATTCTCAGAGGGCGTATCGAGAAATCAAATCGTCGAGACACCTCAGCCTCGCCAATTAAACCCCGAGCAGCGAATATATCTAACACCCTATTTAGTTTTTCTATTGAGGGATTTTTAGTGCTGTTCTTAAGCCTTCCTGTCGTTGCGAAACGCAGCCTGCCGGCTGCAGTGGCGGATTCCCGGTTTATTGCTTTCATTTTTGAGCATCCTCTTGCCAGTATATTTGGAATTGCAGCACTAATATGCATTATTATCAACTACCTTAGATATCGCATGTTCTATCCTGAGCTGTACATTGGCAGGAAATTTACCAAGGCCCGTTCATTAGAGAAAAAGCTAAAATGGGCCAAACAGGCAGCTGCACATGGCGATAAATGGATACCAGAGGCCTTGTTTGGACATTGTGTTATGTTGTGGCAAGAAGGAGATGAAAGAGCACTTTCTGTTTTAGGCATGTTTTTAAGTGAGCACAGATTACTTATTTCCACTAATTATATGGACATTGTTATCCGCCAATTGATACAGTCCATTGATAATCAGTCAGTTAATGAGCAGTCGGACGCAGAAACCATAAAAAAGGTTATGGACACATTGAAGGCTGAGATAACCGGCTTGGGCATTTATTATAATCCGGCCAGACGCGAAGTCGAAGTGTTCTGGAAAAAAGATGGAGACGGTTCTGCCTCGCCGGTGGGGAAGTGCATCTCCAGCAGCTTGATGAAATTAGTTGACAGTTTAAAGAACGGCCGTTCCAGTTTACCGGCTGAAGCCAGGTTTCAATCAAAGCCTAAGCCCCAACAAGCAGATATAAGAATGCAGAAAAAACCGGTGCAGTTTTATATATTAAATTTTAAATCACATGCGCCACCGATTAATACCAACCAATCACACCTACGAGGTGTGATTGTTGCCAGTTCTTCAGTAGCTGCCAAATATAAAACTGGCGATGCCACCCTCAGATCGGCGAAGGTATCAAAATTTTTCAGGCGAATATTTATAGTATTTCTTTTGCTTAGTTACCTGCTTTTAACTTTGACGGGATGCGCTTCAAAGGTTCATCATGAATTCCCCGGGGAGCTTGAAAGAGCAGAATTTTCCCTACACTTAACGGGGGAGCGCGCTAAGCAAATATATGCTGATGATAATATACCCCAAAAATCGCAATCTTATTTTTATGAGGGCTATCACTATTATGTTTTAGGTGATATTGACAAAGCGATAAAAAAGTTTTCTTCGGCAATACGCAGTTATCCAGGATACGCAGCCGCCTATTATCAGAGAGCAAACGCTTATTACGACCAAGAAAAATATGAAAAAGCCATTGAAAGTTATAAGAAGGCTCTGAATTTAAAGCCGAAATTTTCACCAGTAGTAAAAAGAAACTTAAGGCTTGCCCAGAGGAAATTGGAAGAAATAAGCGAAGATAAAGCTAAAACATCTAAAGATCATTTTCAAGACGGGCTAAAGCATTTCCGTAATAAAGAATCCTTTCTTGCAATAAAAGAATTCACCAAAGCCATCGAAAAAGATTCAAAGAATTATAAGGCCTATTTTTACCGGGGAATTATTTATTTAAATATCAAGCGGTATGATAAGGCAATAGAAAATTTTACAATTGTAATCAATGCTGAACCTGAAAACGTAGGTGCTTATACAAATCGGGGGATAGCCAATAATGCAAAGGAAAATTATCTTGAAGCAATAGAAGATTTTACTTCCGCCCTTAAGATAAATCCCGAAAATGCAAAAGCCTATGTTAACAGGGGGCGTTCTTATATGAAGTTGAATGATTATGATAGCGCTTTGAAAGATTATGAGATGGTAATAAAAATAGAGCCCAAAGATATAGAAGCTTATATAAATCGGGGGGTTTTATATCTTACGACGAGAGATTATGATAAAACGATTCAAGATTCTAATTTTGCCTTAGGCATAGATAATAGAAGCTTACCGCTTTATTTAAACAGAGGCATTGCTTATGCCAGAAAAAGGAACCATGACCGGGCAATAGAAGATTTTAATATAGTTCTTAAGATTGATGCCGGAAATACTGACGCCTATCTGAATCTAGGCCTTTCGTATCTTAATAAAAGAAAGTTTAACAAAGCAATAGAGAGTTTTGATACAGCTTTAGCAATAAATCCTTTTCTGAAAAAGGCCCAAAATAGAATATCGGTTGTGTACGCAAAAGAAGCAGAAGCAAACTTAGATAAAAGGCTTTTTATCCCTATATCTAGGCAGGCGAGAGATTACTTTAATAAAGGGCTTAATCATTTCTACGAAAAAGATGAACCAGCTTTGGCTTTTGAGGCATTTACTAAGGCTTTGGAATTATCGCCAAAATATGCAGCAGCCTATTACCAGCGGGGAAATATTTATTCCTTAAACAAGGATTACCATGGAGCAGCTATAGATGATTTTAGCAGAGCGATTAGTGTTGCTCCCGGAGTTTTCCCCCAAGCCTATTGGCGCCGAGGGTTGATTCACTACGAAAATAGGGATTATGATAAAGCGATAGAAGAATGTAATCTTGCAATCAAGGCTGATTCAGAAGCTGAATATGCCTATTCTTTGCGGGCACTTATTTATTTACCAAAGAAAGATTACCAGGCTGTTATAGAAGATTATACGCAATATCTTAGTTTGGAGATTCAAGATAATAAGCTGCTTTTTTCTTCAAAGCCAGAAGTGGCAAAAGCACATAAAAACCGTGCTTTCGCATATTATATGCTTAAACAGTATTCCCAAGCTATAGAGGATTACACAATGGCTTTGATGATAGATCCTTCCATAAAAGGCACAGAGAATGGTTTAAGAGCGGCTAAGGAACAAAAACGAATAGCTGGCCTTATGAGTCAAAACTTAAATTCTTTAACCTTGCCTGACGGAAGAACTATCCGTTATGAGCATGATAACCAGGCCCGGCTGAAAAAAATAAGTTATCCCGGCATGAAAGATGTTGTTTATACTCACAATCAATATGGTTATCTTACCAGCATGACTGATGAGGCCGGTAAGACTGTTCTTGCTTACGATTCCTCAAATAGATTAGAAAAAGTTATTTTACCGGATAATAAAGAGTTTAACTATAGCTGGGATGATAACGGCAGGGTTACAGCCATAACTTATCCCGGAGGCAGCAGGGTTTCTTATTCGACCGATGACAGAGGAAGATTAAGCGGTATTAGTAATAAGCCAGGTGAGATTATTAATTATAAGTACGATGATAGCAATAAGTTAGTGCAGAAAAGCTTGCCAAACGGAGTTAGGGTTAACTACGGGTACGATAACAGCGGGAATCTAGAATCTCTCTTGGTTAAAGCGCCTGATGGCGGTAAGCTATTTGATTTTAAATATACCCTAGATGCGTTAGGTAATTATACACAAGTTGCAGAAACTACGCCGGATACTAAAAGGCAGACAACTTATACTTACGACCCCTTATACCGGTTAAAATCTGCTGTTTCTTCTGATGGTATCTTGAATAGTTATGGTTACGACTATATGGGTAACAGGACTTTTACTGATGGAGCAGCAGAAACCAGGCAATTTACTAATAATCAGAGAGGGAATTTAGCTGTCAGACAAGAAGCAGGCGGGCAGACGCATTACCGGTATGACCAGCTAAATCGGCTGACAAAAATAGATTATCCTGATGGCAAGTTTAAGAGCTTTAGCTATGACAGTATGGACAGGCGTATTAGTATTACCGATCAAAGAAACCGGACTACGGATTATGTTTATAGCGGAAACAATCTAATTCAGGAAATAGGCAGAGGAGGAAAAGTACTTGCCGAATATACCTATGCTTTTGGCAGCAGCTTACCGGTTAGCATGCGCAGGGGCGACCGGGATTATTATTATATTTATGACCATTTAGGTTCGGTAATCGGACTTACCGATACTAAAGGCCGGTTAGTTTCGCAATACCAATATGATGCCTGGGGTAATATTACCAAGGAAATTGGCCGGGTTGAGAACCTTTTTAGGTTTAAGGGTATGCAGTGGGATAACCAGAGTAGGCTTTATTATTCCGGAGAAACTAAATATTATGCTCCGGATTTGGGCCGATTCATCAATAAATCTTTGGCTGATGAAACCCGGATTTTAAACCCCGGTGAAAATTCTTATGTGCCGATAGCTCTTAGTAATCCGACTACACCTTTGATTACTCAGCCGGCTCAGGAAATAGGTTTAATATTAGAACCGGAGACTTTTATTTCTCCGGAGGATATTGGAAAGATTGGGTTAGGTGCTGGTGCGGGAAAGATTGCTGAAAGAGCTGCTCTTGGAATGAAAATTATAAGTAAATATAATAGACTTGGGCGTTCTTGGGCTGGTATCGGTGGTGCAGCGGTTATTAACGCAATCATAACAGCAGCAACTGCCAATCAGGAAGCTCAACGTACCGGCTATTCGGTGGGTTCAGTAGTATCTAAAGGAATGGCCTTGGATGTGCTTTTCCCGGCAGCCGGCGGTTTTATCGCAGCCGCATTTATTCCGGCTACCTGGCCGGTGCTTTTAGGAAACGTTATAGCCGGTTTTGCCGGCAAGGCGTATTATAATTTTCAGATGAGAAGATTAGAGCGTCAATATGGTATGTCTTTAGTCGATAAGCCATCTATTGGCAGCAGTTTGAATAAAGATATAGAGAGTTCCTATCAAGATAGAGACAGGGAAAAGAGGTTAATTGTTCCGGGATTTGACGACCCGGGAGGTGGGCCGGGAGGCGGCGGCCAAAGCGGCACGATATCCGGCGCCCAAGCTTCGGAAGAGGTAGGGGGAATATTGTTTGATAGAGCTGCGGATATACTTTGTGATTTAGGGGATATAACCGGTGCATATTGGGATGAGGAGTTAGGCCAGATTGTTTTAATTTCCCAGAGAAAAACCAAAGCAGAAGAATTTTACCTTCCCAAGATGGACAGAGACCTTTTGGCTGTAGCAATTCGGGCCTTAGCTTTACAAGGAGGTGTAAACCTTAGCATAGACCCGCCGCTCTCTTACTATAAAACCGGGGAAACACCCGAGAACTTTACACCAATGATAGTAAGGTATAGCCCGGGCACTAAAGATACGCTTTTTGGGGCAATAATGTATAAAGCCGATAAATTATTAAAGAATCTTAGTGCCGGAGCGGACAATGAAACCGGAAAAGTAGTTGTGTCTTTAGTTCCCGGATACAAAGATGAATTAGAGCTTATATTTGATGCAATTGCTAAAGAGAAGTGGTCTTCTTCATGGCACAGGGTTTGGTTTGAGATCGGTGATATGTTTCTAAATTTAGATACTAAAGAAACTAGTGGCCGTAGAGCATTAAAATTTGATCGAGCTTTTTTAGAAGTAAAATCAAAGTATATTAATCCTTATATCGGTACCAACCCGGCTGCTGAGAAGTTTGCCGAGCATTTTACCTTGCATTTTGATGAGTTTGCCCAAGAGTACCCTATTTTAGAGAGATTGAGAAAACTAGCCAAGGTAGTGGCCGTAGCTAAGTATCTCCAGCAAACCGGAAGATTGCAAGATTTGTCTTATCATGGACGTCAGGATATTACAAAAGTGCCGACTCCTTTTACCACTCCGGGAAGAAAATCAACAAGGACCAGATATTATCGTAGAGGGAGCCGGACAGCCGGGATTTACGGCGGCATAGATTTTAATTTTAGATATAAAAGCAGGATTGATGATGGAGAAGCAGCAAATTTAGCCAGTGGTGCTAAGAAAGCAAGGCCGTTAAATTCTGTTTACCGATGGGATTTTGAGGTTGATGGCAAAAGGCAGAGCGCTCTGGCTATCCCAATAGCGGCAAAAAACAGTTATTCAAGCGGCTATCGAGATATTTATATTCGTGAAGGTGTAGAGCTGGTTAGAGTTTATAACTCTTTTAATAACAGCCCTACAATGTTTGGTTATGGCTGGAGATTAAGCAATCCAGTAAATTTAGAGAGATTAGCTGCTGCCGGGGTTAAAATAAAATACGATAGCTTGAAGAGAGTTTCCAAAATAACTCTGGAAAATGGGCGCGTAATATATTATGATTATGATAGATACGGAGATTTAGTGAGAGTAAGAGATACTACAGGTAAGACAGTAACTTATGCTTATAATTCAGAACATAGATTAATTAAAATAAAAGATGGCGGCCGGGTAATTTTAAGGCAGAATTACGACTCTTTAGGAAGTATAATAAGAAAAAGGCAGGAAAAAACAGTTGACTCACAGGGTAAAATAATTACCAGGTCATATGATCAGCAATATCGCCTGATAAAAGAAGAAGATGGCCGGGGCAATAGTGTTTCTTATGAGTATGATGAGAATAATAACTTAAGAAAGACCATAATGCTTGGAAATAACACCAAAAAGACAATATTTGAGCACGATACTGAGGAAAGAATAATCAAAGTTACTTATCCTTTTGGCCAGAATGTAAGTCTTACTTATGATGATTTAGGCAATAGAACTTCTTTTACTGGCCAGAATACAAATACTACCAAATTCGGCTATGATGCCGAGGGTAGGTTAATCAGCATTACAGATGCTGCAGGAGCAACTACCAGATATGGGTATGATAACTCAGGTAGTTTAAATTCAGTTACTTATCCTAACCGAGAAACCGTTCATTATGAATATGATTCTAAAACCCGCTCTTTAAGAATAAAAAAAGAGAATAGACTGCCTTTAAGCAGTTCTCCTATCCTGAGCAGGTTTTATCCTGACAATAAAAAAGGAGATGTAACGATGCGATGCTTAGCCTTTTTGCCAATACTTCCTCTTACACTTGGCGCAGGTTCTTTATTCAGCACATTAACCGGCGGTCATACAGTGGGAGGGTTTGTTTTGGGTCTATTAGCTTTGTGCGGAGTGCTTATTGTGATACGTTATATGGATTGGTTAATTTTTCGTCGTAATATAGGAAATGATAAGTCTGATAAAATAATTTATTCCTATTTACAGGACTTAATGAATGCTTACTGGAGCAAGTCCCATAAACCTGTATTTGTAATGGGCCAGCTTGAAGGTGCTTATCAACAAAGAGAAACCGTTTTTAAAATAGTAGAGTCTAAATTCCCTATGCAGCCAGAAGAAACCTACCTCTTGCTTAAACCCAATACTCCCCAAACCCAAAGCCTTCCGGCTCCCTCAATGTCTTTTCACTTTGCTTTAAAAAGATACCCCAAACCCACAGAAAATACCTATATAAAAGGCAGCTGGTTAATACATAAACCAAAACTCTCTTATGGCCAATTGGCCGGCGATTTTTACTCAGACAAACAAAATCTCACCCAAGCCTTGGAAGAACTCACCCACGCCGCCGAGATAATCGAGGCCAAACCTTCGGTTGAGGCTAAGCCTCAACCGGGCAGCTCCCGAGGAGCTACTAAGCAAGGGTATCAAGGTAATCTCTTTCGAAACCAAATCCAGAGAATTACCACGGTGATGAAAAGGAAAATTATCCAAATTAGAAGGAAAATAAAAATAGTAGAACACTATATATTGAACTTTAAATCACACGCACCTCCTAGGGGGTTATTCAAAATACTTACCTTTACCATTGAAGAAAATAATACTTCAAGAGTTATTTTTTCCAAACCCGCCTTCAAAGTATCTAAAGAAAAAATAAAAACTATATATGGTGTAAGCAGAATATTTTTAAAAATAATTAGGGTAATATTCTCTTTTATATATCCTATCCTGGAACCGGATAATCTTTCTTTTTTGTTTCATAACACATGGACAAAATTTTCAGGGCCTGGAACATGGAACCATAATTGTACAAGGGAGATCAAAAGATTAAGAAATAAAGATGAAAAGACAGGGTATAAGAATTTATTTATTAACAGGAAGGAAAGTAATGGTTTTGGAAGAGTCGGAATTAGTTTTGTTGTACGCAACTTCAATAGTAATAATAGGACAGGCGTTAAGTTTATAGTTTTTATAGGGGAAGATTATGCGTTTCATAATATAGAAAGGAAATCTTCGGGGCGCGGTATAGGCATACCGGTAGTGATTACTTTGGGATGCTTAGCTTGGGCCTTACGTTCTAACTCAGCAACGTCATACCCTATGAACGGCTCTCCTTCAGCCACTATTACATATTGGCCGCCATATTTTTCTACTAATTCCTGGAAATGGGCGGATATCCAGGCATCATCAGATTGTATCTTAGAAGCGCTTGTGTTTTTCTTTGATTTTGCCATTATAAATCTCCTTCAACAAAAAT
>JBDRJF010000018.1:0-4108 GCA_043815185.1 Candidatus Omnitrophota bacterium
AACGGAATTTTACCATCATGAAATCAAAAGTAGTTTAACCCCCTACAGAATATGGGATAGTAAGTTAGAAGAACAACTACGAACTATGTTGTTACGGAATTACAATAAACTGATGATTCATAATTTTGGTTCCGCCTCGCCAGTAGTAAAAGATGCCTTGCAAAGTCAGGGTGAAGATATTGGAAGCAATCTTTTAGATCCCTTTGAATCGTTGATTAACGATGGGGGTATTTTGGCACGAGATAAGGAAGAATTGTCCCGGCGATTTGAGATGGTAGATAATCTTTTTTCCGGTTTGATTAACCAGATAAGAAAGAATGGACGCGGTGCCTTAAGTAAACAGGGGGATATCTTACTCAGAATGGGAGCGGTATACTGGGCATTATTATTTTTTCTGGACGATAGAATAGAAGTGTTGTATGCAGAAGACCATCCGAACTATAGGGAAGAATATCAGCGTGCAAAGTCAGTTTTAGCTGAAATTTTGACTGCCAATAGCGACGAAGTACCCCCAGATATCCTTTCTTCAACTTATCCTTTAGTCATCTATGGCGACAATGGGCTTTATCCCTATAGGATATATAGAATTGG
Organism: Candidatus Omnitrophota bacterium; assembly: GCA_043815185.1. Classification (GTDB taxonomy): domain Bacteria; phylum Omnitrophota; class Gorgyraeia; order Duberdicusellales; family 4484-171; genus Susulua. The sequence continues at coordinate 592 of JBDRJF010000018.1, forward strand.
AAGACATATCGCTATTGCCGCGAGCATAATTTCACGGTTAAACATAGACCAGCTAGCCCACGGTATTGGCCATGAGATGGCCCATTTGGGTGAAAATAGCGATAAGAAAAAATTAGAATTGTTATCTTCTTGCGGAAGTCTTGAGGATGCACCTGAGGCTTGGAAGGAATTACATCATGAGATTGAATTTACAGCTGACCGTAAAGGGTTGTCTTTAATATTGAAGGCCGGATTTGACGGTAGAAGGGCCATCAGCATCTTTGATGTGTTGCTGGCTGACCTTTTCCCAGAACAGTTACATGATACTGGTAGGTCAATATCTTCATCCAGATTTCCTAGTTATGCCCAGAGAACTCAAAAGATGAAACAGTATCTGGAAAAGATAGAGAAAGGCACAGCCAGCAGCCCTTTAATTAATCAGTCCAAACGGTCAAAGTTTTTAACAGGGATGTTTAAGGCTATTGTAGGCATCGGATTGATTACTTCCCTTATTTTATCTGAAATAATATTATTTGAGAAAAATTTCTGGGAAGTATTTGCGATTAGTTTAATAGCCACTTTAGCAGGATTTATGTTTAAGTGGCATAGTGAAAGAACTCGAAAAGAGCAATGGAAAATTTATGTGCCGAAACAAAAAAGCTCTAAAGACATCGTGTTTGGAAATAACAGCCAAAGCCTAGAGGTTAGAGAAAATACCATATTTCCCTCCGGCGGCAAAAAGTTATCCCTGAAAGATTTAGATATTCTCCAGGTTAATCAAAAAGGGTTGGAAGCAGATTATATAATGGAGTTGGCGGGGAGAGAAAGGCAAGAAACCAAAGTTTTCCTATTCCGGCATCTGATAACGGAAGTAAAAGCACGGCCAGAGTCTATTTTTGTTGTCAATGAGCTTGATGCAGCCGGTAAGGAAATATTTATCGGAGGATTATTTTATTATATTTTAAAAAATATAAGTAAAGCCTTTACGCCTTTGAATTATAATGATCGGTTACTGTCTCAAGAAATGAAATTCTATTCTTTTTATGTTAATCAACACTATCGGGGGCAATATTATCTCAGGCATCTTTTATTGTCTCTTGCCGTTGAGTATATGAGGCGAGAACAAAATGTGGAGTATTACTATTATGAAGGGCGTACCCCTGAATCCGAACCTGTTTTGAAGAAAATCTTTCCCGGACATGTTTACAGCTATACTCTTTCTAAAGCAAAAAGCCAGGAAGTATTTCAGGAAATTCATAGCCGGGTAAAAGCTACCATTCTGGCAGATTGGCTGGTGGATAGTGCTTCAAGTTCCCCAGTAGCGAATAAAAAAAACAAATTTCCGGACAGTATTGGTGGAAAAGCTTCTAAATTCTCAAGGGAAGATATGAGGAAAATATCTCCCCTCACCTTGATTCTTGACTGGAATTTAATATATAAGAGAAAGTTTGATGACAAGATAGCCGTGGATGATAGGCAGTTGTTAGAGGTTAGTTCAAAGAGCATAGTGCACAGACAGGGGGATCCGCTATACTTCTTCACCCACGCCCCGCCGGACCCCTTAAGTTTTACCACTCACCCTTCTCTATTCCCCCTTTTTTCACCTTCCCTGGAAGCGCTTACGTTAGATTTTAATTTCCCAATATCGGTTAAAAACGTATCGTCTCCGGTATTTGTAAGGCTCGGTAAGATTCTTATGATTACGGTATCAATCATTATCAGCCCGCTTATTCTGGAGACAATATTTGGTGAGAACTCTGTTTGGGTCTTTCTAAGCGTTCCGGTTGGTATTAGCGCATTCTTTCTCCATAAACTACGCAAGACCAAGGCTGAAAGAGAGAAGCGAACCATTCGTGTACATCACTCAACATCTCATGATCGGTTTTCTTGGGGTGGTGATACTTCTTTGCCTGTAAAAGACCCAAGCTCAGTTAAATTATTATATCTTAAATGGATTGGGGGCCAGCGAAATATTGAAAAGGTGATTCAAGAGGCAATTAAAATAACAAGAGTAAAGATTATTAATAGAAGCATAAGCTCTCATTATGATAACCCTCTTTTTATGGTGGGTTACCCGGGATATATTATAAAAGTTGTGTCTAGTGAGAGAAAAAACGGCTGGGATCAGCAGGCAATAAGGTTTTTAACAGACGGCTATATCGAGCTTAGTGATGAAGTTGTTAATATGTACGGTTGTGCATTAAGAAGTAAGTTGCCATTAGATAAATCTTTTGGAGTGAGCAATTTATTGGACGAATCAGCTATTCCTGAAGTAGCTAAATATTTAGCAACTTATCTTGTAGACTTCGCTTATGATATTGAGATATTAGATAAAACAACCCGGGAAGGTTCTCGTTTACACGCTGAACAGGAGGTAAACGCTTATGTAGAAGATGCAATTAGCGCAATATCCATTAAGACCGTTTCTTCAGCCGTTCGGAAGACGCGGAAGGTTGAAGATAAACGAACATCGAATCCTTCCAGACCGCCGGTGAGACGATTATCTACAGGCAACTCTATGTTGTATCCCAGCCCCTTTACAAAAAGCCTTCTACTGGACCCATTTGATAAAGCACATTATTTTTGGGATAAGAACCAGGGCTGCTGGGTTTCTAATATAAATACCAGTTTTGTATTAGACACCCATGAAGGTAGGTTTTTCTTACAAGGGTATAATTCTGTTATTCGGTTGATTAGCGGCCGGAGTCTTTACCTGCTTCATGAACATAGGGATGAGCTTTTTTCTGCATCAGAATCCATGGCAAGAGAAGAAATAAAATTTAAGGCATCTTATCTGGTTCGCATTGATGACCACTCAGATGATATCGCTGATAGGTATCCTATAGAGGCTTTTGATCCGTGCAGTGATGACCCTATAGATTATTACCGAAGCTGCCGGGATGTTGATTCTGGTAATATTTGTATCTTTGAGCAGCCTATTTTTAAGGCAAGAATTGATATTGTCCAAGAAGACGAATCTGCTTTATCCGGACCGTATCCGATCCTTGAGGCTTGGCCAGAGAATACCAAGTATAGCGTGTCTAATACATTCTTTTATGTGAAGCAAACCCCCGCAGAAGGTATCCGTTGGTTTACTCCGAAAGGTGGCAACGGTTATTATGATCTTCACAGTAGATTAGGTTATGTTGATCAAGGTGACAGCCATTCGACTTCTTCCGTCAATAACTTGTCTAGTCTTCAATATCGAGTTGCGGGAAAGCCAATTAGGCAACCCCGCAAGGGCCAAAGGATTAAACATATCTATGAGGTGATACCAATGCTGCCTCATTTAAAGGAACAGTTATTCTTTAGTTACGATTTAGACGGGATTGGGGAGAAAGCTCTTTTTGAGTGTAATCTAGAAAAAATAAAGGAATTCGTAGTAACAAAATTAAACATACCATTTATTATTTCTGAGGTTTTACCTTTGGCAGCTTATGCCGGAGCGACTTCCCTTGTTGCATCTAATGAATATATTGAAGGTAACGCAGGCATCAAGGCTGTAGTGCTCCTTGCTGAAAAGATATGTGCTTCCAGC
>JBDRJF010000019.1:0-3446 GCA_043815185.1 Candidatus Omnitrophota bacterium
CTTGCCAGTCCATGGGCTAATCTGATTCTAACAATAATGCTAATAGGTTTTTTTGGACTTAAAGCCTTCTTTTTGATAATTTCTGCAATAGTCATAGCGATAATCACGGGATTTATTTTTCAGTTTTTACAGAGCAAAAACCTTATCGAGACAAATGAAAAAACATTAGATTTTGAAGCAGATTTTTCCATCAAAGAAGATATCAAAAAAAGGATGAGCGGATATAAATTTTCCGCTCAAACGATAAAATCAGATATCAAAGGCATATTTAACGGAATGATATCTTTAAGCAACATGGTCCTTTGGTGGATTTTAATCGGCATGGGACTTGCCAGTTTAGCAGGCGCATATATCCCGTCGGATATTTTCAGCAATTATTTAGGACCTACGATGTTAGGCCTTTTTCTAACTTTGGCAGTTGCGACAGTAATTGAGGTCTGTTCCGAGGGTTCAGCGCCCATGGCGTTTGAATTATTTAAACAAACAGGAGCCTTTGGAAATAGTTTCGTATTCTTAATGGCCGGTGTTGTGACCGATTATACGGAGATCGGACTTCTCTGGCATAATGTGGGAAGAAAGGTTGCTATTTGGCTTCCGATCGTGACTGTGCCTCAAGTTGTTTTGTTAGGAATTATCGCTAATAAAATTTTTTAGATAGACTAAATAAAGCTTATCTGTTATCATAATCAAGAAGGATTTAAAATGGAGAAAAAGATAGCCGCTTGGATTAAAAAACAGGTCAAAACCGCCAAGGCAAAAGGTATTATAATGGGTTTAAGTGGTGGTTTAGACTCAAGTGTTGTTGCAGCCTTGTCCAAAAAGGCTGTTGGGAAAAATCTACTCTGTCTTATAATGCCCTGCCATAGCCATAAGAAAGATCTTAATGATGCAAGATTGGTAGCAAGAAAGTTCAAGTTAAATACGAAAGTTGTTGATCTTTGTAAAATCTACGATAGTTTTATTAAGCTTATGTCCAAAGCCGATGCTAAAACAAAGGGAAATTTAAAGGCAAGACTTCGCATGGTCGCGCTTTATTATTTTGCGAACAAATTTAATTATCTTGTAGCCGGAACCGGGAATAAATCGGAGATCTCCATCGGATATTTTACAAAACACGGTGATGCAGCCGTTGATATCTTGCCTATCGGTTGCCTTTTAAAGAACCAGGTGCGAAATTTAGCGCGTTCTATGAATATTCCAAAGAGAATTATAGATAAGTCGCCTTCAGCCGGGCTTTGGGCTAATCAGACTGATGAGAAGGAAATTGGAATGAGCTATAAAGACTTAGATAGCGTGCTTTCTGGAAAGAAAAAACCCGTTGACAGGCTAAAAAAGGTAAAGAAACTTATAGCTAAAACAGAACATAAGAGAAAACCTCCGGAAATTTGTTATATATAATCTTAAAAAAATCTTGACAGTTTAAAATATTGTGGTATGTTTAAAGTAGAAGTAAAAAGAAAGACAGAGACGTCTTTTCTACAGAAAAAGTGAGTAGGAAAGGCGTTTTTTTATTTTATAGAATAATAAAAATAAGGAGGAGTCGATGGTTAAAACAGATTATATACAAACGGTATTAGATGCAGTTAAAAGACGAAATCCCGGGGAGAAAGAATTCTTTCAGGCGGTCGAAGAAGTATTAACTTCGCTTGAGGCCATTGTTAAGAAGCATCCTGAGTTTGAAGAGGCATCCATTTTAGAAAGAATCGTCGAGCCAGAACGCGTAATAATGTTTCGGGTTCCTTGGTTAGATGATAAAGGAAAGGTTCAGGTAAATCGGGGTTATCGTATCCAGATGAATAGTGCAATCGGTCCTTATAAAGGTGGATTGCGATTCCATCCCACGGTTACTTTAAGCATTTTAAAGTTTCTTGCTTTTGAGCAGGTATTTAAGAATAGCCTTACAACTCTTCCTATGGGCGGAGGTAAGGGTGGATCTGATTTTGACCCTAAAGGCAAATCCGATAATGAAGTAATGAAGTTCTGTCAGAGTTTTATGAATGAATTATTCAGGCATATCGGTCCTGATACTGATGTTCCGGCTGGCGATATAGGAGTTGGGGGCCGGGAGATCGGATTCTTATTCGGTCAGTATAAGAGACTTCGCAATGAATTTACTGGAGTTCTTACTGGAAAAGGCCTTGATTGGGGTGGAAGTTTAATCAGGCCAGAGGCTACTGGATACGGCTGTGTTTATTTTGCTCAAGAGATGTTAAAAGCTAAAGGCGAATCGTTTAAAGGTAAAGTTTGTACTGTTTCTGGTTCTGGCAATGTAGCTCAGTATACCGTTGAAAAATTAAATCAGTTAGGGGCAAAAGCAGTTACTTTATCTGATTCCAGCGGCTATATTCATGATCCTAAAGGAGTAGATGCAAAGAAATTAGCGTTTGTTATGGAGCTTAAAAATATTAAAAGAGGACGTATTAAGGAGTACGCCAAGAAGTATGGCTGTAAATATTATGAAAATAAACGTCCTTGGGAAGTGAAATGCGATATAGCTTTTCCGTCAGCAACCCAGAATGAAATTGACGAAAATGACGCTAAGGCCTTGGTAAAAAATGGCTGTAAGTGCGTTGCAGAAGGCGCCAATATGCCTAGCACTCCTGAGGCAATCGAGGTATATTTGAAGGCAAAGATTCTCTATGGTCCTGGAAAAGCTGCAAATGCCGGCGGAGTTGCTGTTAGCGGTTTAGAGATGAACCAGAACAGTCAGCGGCTCTCTTGGTCTAGGGAAGAGGTTGATGAGAAGTTGCATCAGATAATGATTAGTATTCATGAATCTTGTCTAAAGTATGGCAAGGAAGGCAACTTCACTAATTATGTAAAAGGTGCTAACATTGCTGGGTTTGTCAAGGTGGCCCAGGCGATGTTGGATCAGGGAGTGGTTTAGATCTAATCGAGAAGTAATAATAGCGGCCGAGCGTTTTGCGCTCGGCCGCTATATTTTTAATTAAATTTTAAAGTAGCGGCAAGTATTTCTTAATTTCATGCTGCGTAATCTGTATACGATAATCTTCCCATTCCTTCTTTTTGTTGAATAAGAACCTATTGAAGATATGCTCGCCCAGAGTTTCTTTAACAAATTTACTTTTTTCCGTCTCCAAGATAGCCTCGAATAGGTTTCCCGGCAGAGAGGTAAGTCTTCTTCTTGCTCTTTCCTCCATAGCCATTCGATATATATTCGGTTCAACCGGAGGGGGGACTTTGTATTTTTTTTCTATTCCCTCAAAACCCGCTGCTAGCATAACCGCAAAAGCAAGATATGGGTTACAGGCAGGATCCGGACAGCGAAGTTCTACTCGCGTAGCCTTTTCATTTCCCGGTCGATATAAAGGAACTCGGAGAAGCGCAGTTCGGTTTCTCTGTGCCCAAGAGGCATAGACCGGCGCCTCGTAGCCCGAAACTAATCTTTTATATGAGTTTACCCACTGGGCAGTCAAAGAGGATAT
>JBDRJF010000020.1:0-7334 GCA_043815185.1 Candidatus Omnitrophota bacterium
TTATTGTAATTCCGTAACAACATAGTTCGTAGTTGTTCTTCTAACTTACTATCCCATATTCTGTAGGGGGTTAAACTACTTTTGATTTCATGATGGTAAAATTCCGTTTTATCCTTATCTGAGGCCAAGAGCGGGCCGCCAAAAGAGAATTGTCTACCAGGATCAAAGTTTTTTACTGTATTATTGTCAACCCCGTAATTAAATACTTTCAATATATCAATGCTAAGGAAGCCGCGTCCAATGATATGATCAAGTACCCTGATGAATTCCGCAACCAATTGTTGGCTTTCCGTAAGCGGCGAGATAGACAGCAAGGTTACCAATTCGTTAATTTTCTTCTGAATCACTATATCAAAACCGGCTAATTGGGTTATTTGTATATCCGCCAAGTGGTCACTATACATCTGTTGGGCCTTACGATAGCTATTTGTTATTTCTGGCATCCAATGTTTTTTAATCAACTTAACAACAATTTCTCTACCCTTATATACATATGCTGTATGTTTTCTGTCCGAATCATACATAATATCAAACCCTAATTCTCTCATCCAATCAGTAAAATCTAATCCGGAAACGGGCCCTACGTTCCTTTTATCAGTAAATAACTTCTCTAACTTCTCTATTTCTTCTGATCTCTCTAAGCCGGGTAAAACAATTTTGCTCTTTTCTTGTCTGTGCACCGGTGAAGAAACAGAATCGCTATCATTCTGGTAATTGTTTTTGTACTGCAGCTCTCTTTCCTCTAAAATATAGAGGTGTTCCCTGCATACCGAAAGAAGGAGGGCATATTTTTTCCGCATTTTAGATAGAGCTACTCTGGCCTCTTGTAGACATTCTAAACGGCTGCTTAGGCCGTTTTTCTCTAAACACTTCTGCAATTCTCCCAGGAATCCAGGCACAACAGTCTGGATACCTTCAGCTTCTTCTTCCCCGTGAGTTAGTTTGTAATCCAGCCAGGCCTGCAGTATCTCAATCGCTCCTCTTTTATAGCTGCTATATTTATTTCCTTTCCGCCAGCCATGTAAATATTTTGCCACATCCTGGGGTTTAAAGTTCATTTTGGTTATTTTTTCAACGGCATCTTGGCCAAAGATAGAACCCAAAAGACGGATCTTTCCTTCTATCTGGCTTGGCGTTATCGTCAGGCCCTCATTCACTACTGAATTTACCTGTCCGGTATCAAAAATAAACCACAAAATGATGGCTTGTTCTAACGAGACGACACCATCTTCGTTATGGTCATAGTACATATTTTTAAGTATATCAACCATGAGTATTCTCTTATCCACGTGGTCTATTAAATGCTGCAGCCATTTTAATTGTATTGGATTTCTATATTTTTTTAAAATCCACGGTGCCGCTCTTGCTAAAGAAGATTTTTTCTGAAAAGCCTCTGGGAAAAGATAGCGCAAAAGCTGCGAACCCAATTTATTAAACAACTCACTGCCTAGGCGCAAAACTTCCTCAATATCAGCATTATCGTACACCTTCCATCCCCATAAAATATCTAATGCATAGTAAAGTTCCCAGGCCACCTCGGACTCTAAGTTTTTCTTTCTAATATTTTTAAATAGTTTTCTGACTCCTCCCGGTGACTGATCCTCTACTCTTTTGGGAAGATCGTGTATCCTTCGTTTAAGCCAGTGCAAGTTCTTAATATCCGGATCGTTCCAATCCGGAATATAGCTTGTTATTAAAACTGTCACAATACCTTTCCCTTCTTTATATTCTCCTTTTCTGTATTTTACATGGACAGGCTTTCCCCTAAGTTTTCCGATAATTTTATTTCCACAGGCCATCATTCTTACTTTTTTGAGTTGCCCAGGAGATAGCTTTGCTTTCTGATCATAACGGTGTAAAAAATCTGAAATGCTGCTTGTTTTTTTAAAGTACTTGGCAACATCTAACACCCTATATTTACCCCCTGATAAAATTACAATAGAGCTAGAGGATTTTTGACTAATCGGCGCGTTCCAGTCCAAGTTAGGTCTGAAAGCGCTTACAACATGGCTAAAAAATATTTCGGTTTTGTCTTGCCCTGTAAAGTTACTGACCGGCATAAAGATAGGGCTGGAAGTAAATAGAGATAATTGTTTAGGCTGGTATTTATCTAATGAACTTAAAAGTTCGGATATGGATATTTTTTCTGCCTCGAGGTAATAATCTGGCGGGCCGCGTTCTGTAATACAACTCAACCAGTTCAGCGCTTGTGCCTTCAGGTTAGGATTATTGGTTACCATCCAAAGTGGTAAATCTTTTATAGCCTTAGCCCTAACATCAATCTGGCCTAAAAATAGCTTGGGGTATTGAGTATTCAAATACTCAATTATTATACCTTTGAGCACCCAGTACCTGCCGGGGATAGGAATTTTTTTCCGTTTCCTCTCTAAACTAAAAATAATATTGTTAATCCCCAGCCAGGTCTTCTCGTTGAATACCCTCTGGATGCCTAATTCTCTAAATAATTTTTGGAATCTTACCTTCAAATCTGCGCTGCTATCTTTCCCGCCTCTGGAAACATTCACTCTATTAATCTCCTTAATTAATTTACTGATTGGTAATCTAATCAGACTATCATAAGCTGCCCACCATGCCTGCGCGACTTGCTCATTTTGATACATGAATACTCCGTCACTGTAAATATTATACTTGCCCCGGGACGGGCGCTCACACTCTGCCTGTCCCGACCTGCCGATATTACGCCACTGAGCATAAGTTTGCCCTAACAAGCGGCCGTATCTACTTAAAGTCTTATCTAAATCATCTTCCAACCCCAGGTATAAATATGCGTATTCTACTTCACTATCCTTATTTTTAAATCTTACCTGCAGGAAGATATTATCGCCCTCTCTCTTATATTTGATATTTTGGCTATAGGGGATAAAAGGTTGCAGTGCTTTAGGTGTCCTTTTCTTTTTTGCAAAATTCTGCAAAGGCCGTAACTCTTCTGGGCCGATAATCACTTTTGACTCAACAAAAGACTTGCGCAACTTCTTAATGCGCAATCTTAATATAGCAAACTTAAGTGAATCAAGCGCCTCATCTTTAAAGGCCAACTGCTTCATTTGGTTGCGAATATTGGCAAAATATACCGGCTCTTCCGCAATCATATAAACTATATCCACAATGATCTCATCGGAAAAGGGATCTTTAACGGCCGGGTTATTAACAATTTTTAGATAACGCGGGTATAAACCGGTTTTTCTACTAGCTACCCGGTCATAATCCCCGATTAACTTTCTTGCTCCGGAGATGTTTTGATCTCTTAAGTTTATTACTTCGGCAATATTCACAAATAAGTGGGTAAACAGTTCCCTCAGGGCAGGGTTGATACCGGGATAAAGCTCTTCTAATTTAAGATCGGTGAACGCATGCCTATTTATAATAAACAGGAAATCGCTGTTCTTCAGGCTGCGCCAATCAAAAATAATCCCGGTTTTACGCTGCCGGGAGGGTTTAATGAAAGTTTCAGCTCTATAACGCTGAGCTTCGACAGAAACTTCAACATCAAAATCAACATCACGGAAGTGCTGCCCAACTAAGATTCTTTGCTTAGCTTTATTCAACTGTCCATTAATCTCTGCTACCACTTCATCCGCGGGCCGGCCTAAAATATCTTCAATCATCGCCCCATCAGCTTTAAGGCTGCCAAACCTACCACTTGCTAAAAGCACCGGCTCTTTGCTCCATCTGCTAAATACAAAACCGTCTGAACCTTCAACAAACTCATCATTAGATACATCCCTATGCTTGATACCGGCAATAACAGGACTAGAACCACCCGGGTTCCAATCAATAAGCCCTCTGGTTGGGTCTTCAAAAGCTTCCATTAATTTAACCACATCCAGCCCAACAGGTACCTCTAACACTAACTGATAAGCAAGAAGCCCTTTTTCTTCAGCAATTATTTTTTGTCCTATCCCATTTATAATATTTATCACCTGCTGAATCTGTTCTAAAGATTCCAGAACCTGCCAAGCCATTTGAGTTATATTTTCTGTATCGACAAAAATAGGTATAACAATTCTTTTCAGTTGTTCTTTTTGCCTAAGCTTACCAAGCTCACTATCTTCCTTATCGGGTATGTTTTTTAACTCAGCATAAGCCTCATTTTTTATTTCCTCATTAGCGAATGTAACATGAACTTCAACATAAGCACTATCTCCCTCGCCTGATAATCCAAAATTCAAGAAGGTAATTTCGCCATTATTATCTTTGATTATCCTTACTATATCGCGCAGGATTCCTGGACGATCATGCGCAGTCTTAAAGGTTAACTTTAACCTGCTTTCATCGCCTTTTCTCCGTCTCTTTTTCTGAACTTTAATCGGCTTAGCCTTGCGATAGGCATCTACTCCGGGTAGATACCCTTGCAAGCCTGACCTTATCAACGATACTTCTGGTGCTTCATTGCCCAACATAGCCCATTGCAAGGGTGTAAGCTTTACATGCTTTACCTTTTTAATCAAAGCAATAATCTCGCCTGGCTCTTGTTCCAAAGTCTTGCTGTTTGCTATCATTTGCTCTATTTTTTTGTCACCGGGCTTCTTGCCTGCCTGCCAGACAATTTGCAAGGCTTCGCTTGCAAGTTCTTTTTTTGTTAAAAGCAGGTCCTGGTATACTGATACTGATTCTCCAATTAGCTTACTTTCCTGCTCTAATTCTTCAAGATGTCTTCTATAGACTTTGAGATGCTTTTCAAGAACCTCTTTTAAAACAGCGGCTCCTATAGGCTTAATCAAAACAGCGTCAATTAATCGCTCCCTTTTAGCATAATCTATTCTCTGCTCCATAGTCTCAGCTGCCCCTGTAAATAAAATAACCGGGATACCACGATTTAATCCCTTTAACTTTTGGGATAGCTTATCTCCATCCCAACCCTTTCGCCTGCGCTTAGTTGGTATAGACATTAAAAGATCTGAAAATACTAAATCTGGTATATAGTTTTGGTTTGGTGCTCTTCTACGTTTGTTTATAAATTTCCAGGCTTTTTGCCCATCTAAAAAAGTCCTAAGCTCTGTCTTGCCTTTTAAGTAGGAGTCTGAATTGATAATTCCAGCAAGAAGCTCTTTTAGGGACTTTAAGACCTCTAACTGGTCTTCTACAACCAATATACTTATCGGTTTAATAGGTTTCTTACTTGGCCTTTTGATATTGGACTTGCCAGAAATTACCGAAGAACTGGCAGGCTTAAGAGAAGTTGTTTCGAATCTATTGCGGCAGGTATGACGAAAGGTTCCACCAGCCACGGAAGAGGATCCCTTTCGCCATAATTTTAGCCTGCCGCTATCATCAGCTAATATTATTCGTGCACTATCAATAATCGCCTCCTTAATTTTAATCCTCCACTTGTCAATATCGCTAACCGGCGAGCTGGAGATGGCAAAGGGCCATGAAGTAAAAGTTACTTTTCCTAAAACATATTGATGATTCGGAAAAATTGAATCGGTAAGAGGACATCTCCAGATACCACTTCTTTTTTCTTTTGTAAAGCGGCGATTAACAATTTTAAATTTTCTGCCTGATAAATTGATAATCATATCAATTTCTTCTTTCTTAAGGTAATCGGTCAAATTTTTTGCCCAGCCTAAAAGCAATGCCACTTCTTCCGTTAGACGATATATAACCAGTGTTGTTTTACTTGCTTCCATCACAATGCCACAGAAGGCAACTGTTTTAAAGTTTTCTGGCTGAGAGCTCCGTGTATGGTCATAATATACAGCTAAGCAAGGTATGCATTGTTCGATCAGTTCGGCTCTTAACGGCATTATCTGCCTAAGTAAGGTTTTCCCTCGCTCTGGATTCTCAAGATAAAGGATGGCAAAATATCCTCCTAAGTTAATATTTCTTACTTTTTCATTAATCGGCTTAATCTTAGCAAACATTTCCTCTAAACAAGAAAAAGAATCTAACAGGCTGGGAAACTTGTGGATAGCCGAGATGTGCAACTCAAAAACGGAGGAGCTGACTAAATTATTCTCTATTGGGCCGCTGGAATTAGATTTATTAGGTAGTAAAAAGGAACCATCGAATAATGACTGCTGTATAGGCTTGCGAGAGAATTCGGACTTTATCCTTTTTCCTTTATCCTTGTATAATCCACCGGCGAGGCGGAAGCGTCCTTATTTTTTTTCCAGAATACTTCGATTTCGCCTCTGGCCGGATTATAATAAATTCCCAGGCCAATTATCTCAGCCTTTAATTTGTCCAGAACCTCTTCTATGGTTTCGGCGTCCGGCTGCTCATTGTCTGACTGGCTATCAAGGGACTGTATCAGTTGACGGATAATAATTCTCATGTAATTATCAGAAATAAGCAATCTATGCTCATTTAAGAACCTACCTAAAACAGAAAGGGCCTTTTCGTCTCCTTCTTGCCACAAAGCGATACAATGTCCAGACAAGGCCTCTGGTATCCATTTATCACCATAATGTCGTTTTTTTCGGCTGTCAACGGAGCTTGAGGAAATATCTTTTTCCGGGCGCAGAGCCGCATATACCTCAAGCAGATAGAAATCACTGCAATATAATGCCTGGATGTCGATTAAGAAAGATGCCTGGGGGGCGTTGGGCAAAGGAAAGATATGTATCTGCTTATGGTTATACCACCCACGCTGGAATCTGCGTACGGTATAATTATCCCGGTCTATAAGCGCCACATCCAGGTCAGCTGCCGGGTTTATCTCTTTAAAATATGGGGTCATAAACCTCTCGAATATCCCCCCATAGATATAAGCATCCGGCAGCTTGCGGCCTTTATCGGCGTATAATTCTTTAATCTGTTTTAATACGCTTTTTAGGTTTTCATTTAACATCCGGAAAAATTCCAGGCAACTATTTTGCTGCCATAGAGTTGCTATATCAGCATGCTTGCTGAGAGTCCCTGATAAAGATTCTGGTAAGGAAATCGGGCTGGAGCCAACTGAATCATTCCCGAAAAAGGATCTGGTTTTCTGCCCTACTTGCTTAAACTTTCTATAGGTTTTTCCTTCCTTAAATATATTATAATAGGTCAAAATCCGAACAATAAAATTAATGCAAGGATTAACTACATAATAGACGGCTGTGCCAACAAAATACTTAAGGCCTTCTTTAAAGTCTCCTAAATATTTATTTATTTCTATCGGGCTGCTTAACGTCTTCTCTACATATGCCGCAGCAATAAGTTCCCGCATCAATACAACCGAACGCTGCACCGGGACATCACAAATTCTGTTTATCGCAGAAATAAATAAATCTTCATCTTTGCCTTTACCAAAATGCTCGCCAATCCAGCCGGTTAGGGCTATAACATCCGGCCGGCCAAAGGCTTCCCGGAAAGTATTCAACAGCTGT
>JBDRJF010000021.1:0-13142 GCA_043815185.1 Candidatus Omnitrophota bacterium
CCTCAATGGAAAAACCACAAAGCAGTGTATTCTCAGGATGGTTCAGGCAGCTGGTCTACGATAAATGATATTGACCGTTGGGAGACCAGGATAAAAAGCCTAAAATCAAAAGACGGTAAGCCGGTTATTGATTCCGATTCCGAATATAACATAAAAACTCAACAGTGGTTAAGAAAAGAAAAATACCTCTATAGTAAATATGGCAAAAATAACCAGGATTTAGTAGAAGAAGCCCATCTTAGCGCTTACGGAAAACTGATAGATAGAAGGACGTTCTTTAGCGATGGAATAGATAGAAGATATACTCCTAACTATGATAAGAGCGGAAGAGAGATATCCGGAAAAGGTGAAAAGCTTGACCCGCTAAGCCACGATTGGAAGCCTGAATTTGACTACCGCAATTACCGTTGGAATAAAGGAGAGCTAACCAGGGAAAGGGTAGAAAAGCGCCGCGGCAACAGGGTAGTGACCGAGACCGAATACGCCGAAGGCCTGCCCAAGAGCGAAGTGGATTTTGTAAATAAACTTTATAATGCCAAGGAAGAAGAAATCGGCACTGTGGCGCGGATTATTTCTCTTTCTGCATACAAGGAAGGATGCCCGTTGATTGCCAGCAGGGGAAATACGCTGATCAAAGTAACCATAGGTAAAGAAGTTTATTATATTAATTTCACAGCTTCAGAGCTGGTAAGTTTTGAGAACAATAGGATTACTCTGAAGTTGACTGACTTATTAAGAGGCTCCCTTGCCTGGCATGAACGCCGCAGGATGCAAGAGCGTAACAGGATGGAGAGTAGCTGGATAGAGATTGCCGGAATTAAAAAAGAAACTACCTTTGAATTCAACGGCAAAAAGACGCAAAGCGGCTCACTCTTTAGTTTTGAAGATTTTGCCGATCTGTCTTATGTAGATATTGCTTATCCCGATAAAACACAAGACAAACGCTATAAGGAATCCCGGGCCCTGGATTATAATCCCGCTACAGGGGATTTAACTATGGAAATAACCAATAAGCCGTCTCATCTGGTCTGGCTGGAGAAAAAGGATAAATATGACCAGTTAGTCAGAATAACCGAAGGGACATTCAGGAAAAACAAAGAAGAGCTTCTTCCGGAAGAGAAGAAATACTCACCCTACGAAGGTTTGTTAGGCAAGGGCTATTTTGTGCCGCAGGAAGAGCGTATTTTAGAGTACAAAGGGGTCTTAGGCGCTATAAATATGCCGACCCGCGCTACAGTTGACCCCAAATCTATCCTCAACTATCCAAGCGATGGCATTCTTAAGCTGGGCGGTGAATCCTGGCCGGTAGATATCTTATCCGGCGGCGCGCTGGATATGAATACCATAGATATGAAAAAGGTTTTTGATAATAAGGGACGCAATAGGTTCCAGGGTTATAACCGGTATCAGGATCGTTCGGGTAACATTGGGGTCGTACATTATCAAGAAGTAAAGAACAAATACGGCAATCCCGAAGAAATACTCAACTTTTATTTTGATAAGAACAACAAGCCTGTTTTGATCTCTAACCTTTATTTATTATATGAATTTGCCCGGACACAAGGCGAAGAGTTATACGGCCAGTTTGACATCCCCCAGTGGAGCAGCCGGTTAGTTTTTGACTCCCAGAACAATAAATATATTCAGGCCATAGCTAATTGCGCGCACTTAAATAAGAACACCGGCGACCTGAGTTTTAGCGTAAAAAAGGGCTTAGAGATAAATAGGAATCCGGACGGCAGCTATGCGCTTATGTTGCGCAATGACATTACCTATGATTGGTTAGAAGCACACCGCAAGAATCTATCCGGCTTCTTTACCGTAGTAACTTACAACGAGATTCAGGATAACCGCGGCCGTCCATTCTTGAGGTTGGACGGTTACCAGCACATTGACCCCAAGACCAATTTTGGTTCCGGTGACCCACTTAGCATAGGATTTATCACTAATCCTCATAGTCCATTTATTCCTTTTGGTTTGGAAAGTTACAAATTTGACTGGGATAAAGAGAAAGGAAATAATTCCGATAAATATCGTACTAAATCCTGGTTCTTTGGCCTAACTGAAATTAAAGAACAATCTACTTTCGAAAGGTTTGGAGATGAAGTTTTAGTTTATAAGTTAGACAGCTGGCTCAAGGAAAGAATGAATACTGACAGGGAAAAGCTTTCTTTTGACGGAAGAAAAGAGTCCATCGTACAGCTGGGTGTAGCTTGGAACGGCTACGATACCACCAGTAGACTTGACGAATTTGAAATGGTAAAAAAGACCGAGTTCCCGGATAGTCCTAAAAATGACATTTTCGGCTCCATAGAAAGATGGGCCTCCGGCAAGAGCAAATTGGATTTCATGGGAAAGGATCGTTCTGGAAAATCCCTGCCTGCGGTAAACCTGATCTTCGAAGGAAAGCCGGGTCTTTTAATTTCTGTTGAAATTTATAATGAGGAAGAAATGGCAACTTTGTTATCGGTTTTGCAAGGCAGGATTGGCGCGTCTAAGATAGATAAAGCCCGCTCGTTATATCTGCTGCCGTCAAATATCTCTTCGCGGGAGGCGCTATCCGAAGTGAGCAAGGCCGCGGAAAATGCCGTATTCTTTATTAACGGAGTCCAGGTCGCTACCGTAAATGATAAGAAGATAAATTTCTTAAGAGACGAGGATACTTTTAAGTATTTAGGTTTTTGGAGCGAGAAAAAAGAATATATTAAAGAAAATAATATATTTAAACGCTATTCCGAATCTCCCTGGATGGTTATTTCCAGCCTGCCTTTTATCGCTATATTTATCACTGCGGTTGTTCTGGCTTGGCGTATCCTGAAATCCGTCAGCAAGGAACTGAAGAAGGCTTATTCAAAGCCTCGCGGCAACGGAGAAACCAAGAAAGGAATTAAGAATTATATCCGGGAGTCTTTTACCAAGCTGGCGGCTAAGAAGGTATTCGGCATTTTAAAAATAGCCGTACTTATAACTATTCCTGTTGCTATCCTGGCCGGGGTTTTATATCTGGATTCGATTTGGGGATCGGCTATTAAGTCTGCTTTGCCTTTCTCTATTGGGCAGGGATTCATATCAGTCTATTCCTTTGTATTTAAAACCGGTTTAATATGGGTATTTGTAAAACTGGCGGGGATTATTGTTGTTCTTTATGCCGGGTATTGGGTGGTCAAATTCTTCAAAAATGCCTACCGTAATCACCAGGACAATAAGAATCTTAACACCGCTTCCCGCGAGCAATTATCGAAGGTAATTAAAGATACAGAAACTGTTGATAAGATACTTAAATATAAGGTTCTTAATAACGGATTGAATATTTTTAATAAGGGTAAGTTGAAGCAGCTATTAAAAGTATACTTGAGGCAGCAACTAAAGTTTGATGAAGAAAAAAGTGAAGCTATCGCTAAATTAGTTATCAAAGAAAAAGCGAATATAGACAAACGACTAAAGGCATACTTAAAACATCACCTAAAGTTTGATAAAGAAACAGATGAAGAAAAAAGTGAAACTATCGCTAATATCACTAAATTAATTATTCAAGAGAAAGCCAATATATATGATCAATTAAAGGCATATTTAAAAAATCACCTAGATATTAAAGAAGATGAAAGTAAATCCATAGTTAGTTTAATCAAGAAAGATAAGTTAACTATTTTGGAAAATAAATATGAAGATCTAGGGAAAATGCCTTGTATGCAATCGTTGAAGCCAGATGAATTTGTATCTTACATTCAAGGATTGCAGGAAGACGCAGAACAAACTAAAGATAATTCTAGTAATAAATCAGAAACATCCTCCTCGCCTGTTTTTACCGATACAGTATTTATTTCAATAGTTTATAACATTGGTAGCTTCGTATTCGTAAATATCTTTAATATAATTATCGGCATTGGTTTATTTTTCTTTATTTGGCGTGTATTTTTTCCTATGAAATGGTATATAGTTGGATTAACAAAGTCATCAGGAAACACATATGGCGAGAATCGCCGGACTAGATCATTTAATCGCTTGGTTAATATAGGCAGACCCGCAGTAAAAGACTTAATAAAAGCTGTTGCAGGGAGAAGTTTCATGATTAAAATATTCGGTGATTCTCTTTATTATGATTGGGCCAAAAAAGACTCTATACAAGCCTTAATTAGAATAGGCGTACCAGCAGTGCCAGTCTTATGGGAATTATTACACAATAAAAATAAAGATATTTGTCAAGCTGCCGCTTTTGTTATTTCTAAACTTGCTGTTTATGAAGATGAACTTATGTTGTTAAAATTATTGGAGCATCCAGTATGTCCATCCCGAATATTCGCAATAAGGTCTGCTGGTGAAATAACAGCTTTTTTAAAAGATAACCCTACTATTGGAAAAGAAATATCACTAGCCTTAATTAGAGACTTAGAAGCTAAAAACTGTGATAACAGATACACCATTTTTTATGCCCTAGTTAAAATTGCTAGTTTCTTGGAAAATGATTCCATTGTTACAGAGGCAATAATTCCTGCCTTGAGAAAAGTATTCTTTAATGCTACTTCCGTAAAAATATTGGAGAAATTAGGTTGGTTTCCTCAAAATCTAGAAGAAAAAGCCAGATATCTTGTTATCAAGAGAGATTGGAACACTTTACTTCAAATTGGTCAAGCAATTTTTCCCTTTGTTATTAATGCGTTAAAAGATCATCTAAGTACTTACGTGCCTGGTACGGCTGAAGATGTGTATAATTCTGCTAAACAATTAGAAGATTTAAGTTTAATAAGGGCATTCTTAAGAGAAGAATATTCTATTGTTTACCAAATTGGTGCGAATGCATTAAGTATGTTCATATCAAGAGAGAATGAAAGGAAGCTCTTTGGGAGTCTAATTAATGAATTAATAGGAGGTAAAAAAGACGCGTTTCTTTCTTCTGGAATGATAGAATCCCTGGTCGGTTATATTCGAAGTTTGGAATATAGTGGTATGCCTCTAGAGTTTAGTTTAACCAAGCTTCTTCCAGAATTATTTAGACTATTAGATATAAATAAGGAAGAAGAGCGTAAAATATTTATTGATGCGCTAAAAGTCGGGTTAAATCTTGCAAATTCAAAGATACGTCCTTGTAATCCTCTGCATTTGGGTATTCCTATAGCCTGGAAAATTGCTGAGGCTAATGTGGAGAGATTTCAGCATAATCTGCAAATTTTAGAACAGATAACTCGTAGGTGGTATGAATGGGAGGGTTTAACTAGAATACGTTGGTCAAGTATGGATGCATCACCTAAAGTTTTCATTGATTTTCTAAATAAAGTGGGAGATTATTTACTCAGGCAGAAATTCTCCACAGAAGAGGTAGACAGATTTTTGGGATTGTTCTTTCCGAACATAGAAATAAGAGAAAAAAGAGAGACAGTTGAGGAGGAAATATGGAAAAAGGTCAGAGATGCCTGGGTTGATTATTGCCCAGGTAAGGGAGATGACTGGGATTTAACCATTTATACCCATACATACGTGTATAATATTGTAGAAATAGCTGCTGCTTTTGAGTCCGCCAAATCTAAATTCCAATCTACTACAAGTTCTCCTGTTGCCAAATCACGGCTCGATTCTTCTTTGCCCGAGGGTTTGATTATAAGAGAATTATTGTTAACAGGATTGATTACCGTGGCGGATGTAAATAAGCAAATGAAGTTAATAATTGAATTAAGATTCAAAGAGTTTATTCAGGGATTATTAGAGCAAAAAGAATCATTTGCTTCCTGGCAACTTAGACAAATTGTAGATATTCAGAGGCTACCGGAAGTAATGAAAAAGTTACTAGAGGGGAGACTTAGAAAAACAATCACTCCAGATGACCTTAAGGATATCAAAAAAGAAGTTGAATTATTAGAGTCCCAAGTAAAGAAATTAGAGTCTCAATATAAAGAATCCGTATCTTATTTAATAGAAGAAGAAAACTCAGCTATCACCCTACAACTTAAACAACTTAAAAAGATTCAGATGCAGCTTTCTGCCATTTTAGGATTGCTAGAAAAATTAGAAAAAAGAAAGGTTATCTCTAGGGATATCGAGATTATCCAGGCCAGTTTACTAGAATTAAAATCCCAATTAGACCAAATAGAAATTACGTATATTAAATATGTCCATAAATTATTAGAAGAGAAGAAAACAATAATTATTCAGCAGCTTAAGCATTTTCAGGAAGCTAAGACAATATTCAAAGAATTACAGCATTTGGAGGAATTCAAATATGAACAAGTTATTAAGTTCCTACGAGAATCTTTATTTAATAAAGGTGTAATTATACTGGAAACATTTAATTCATTAGAAAATGGTTTGCAAAAACTTAATAAAGTAGATGCGTTTGTTTTGGATAGACTGATAAAGGCCTTAGTTACTAAAGCTCAGGATGAACTATTAAACAAGCAGAATGAAGTTGATTTTTTTGCGGAATTAGAAAAAATTCCTCCGACCTCGGAAGTAATTCTTTTGAGGTATTTACACAATAAAGGATTAATTACATTCGCCGATATCCAGGGGATTAAAGAAAAAGATACAGTTTCCTTTAAGGAAAACAATGGCATTCGCCATTATAAGTTCATGCTGGCCGTAGAAGAACTTTTGAAAGAGAAAGTAGTCAGAATAGCTTTTGATGATTTCTTCGGAAAATTCTTTGCTGGAGAGGGAACCCAGGACATACTTACGTCTACCAAGAGGGAAGAGCTTCTTACTACCGTGTCTAATCATGTGCGGGACTTGCTCTTTAAATCTCCCGAAGCTATAAAAGGAGCTAAGGAGGATATTAATCTTAATGTAGTCAACCATATTCTGAAACCTACTACCTTGCGTGAACTCGTAGCTTTTAAATTCCTGCAATACCCGTTCACCGCCACTAAAGGGCATACTGCCGGAATGGCCTCTTTCTTCCACACTTTCTTAAGTTTTCAGGCCCGCTTGATAGTGAAGGGATTATATGATACTCAGTATGAGCAATTTGGCAAGACAGAAGCTGATAGAAGCACAAATATTTTAAAATACCTTAAAGCAACCAATTCTTTATGGAGGGCGATCTTTAAATTCGATCCGGAAAACCGCAATAACGAATACGGAAGATTCCTCTCAGTCTCCACTTGTCCGGCTGATGAAAAGGCTCCCTATGAATTGTCAGAGATATTCCTTGATGAAGATCTCTGGATGTTCTATTGGTTTGCTACTGGGGAGAATGCAGATATTAAAAATCCCGAAGAAATGGTAAAGAGGTTCCCCAATACAGTTATTAAGTTAAATGAATTGGTCAAGAGCCACGGTGTTGAAATTGAAGACGATGATTTTATCATTAAAATGAATGTTGTTTGGCAGGCGATAGCCGCAAATAATGAGTTCAATGACCTATACGCGCTTATGACGATATTTAAAAAAGAGAATATAGAAAAATTAGAAAATAGAATTCCGGAAATAAAGGGTCATATCGGCAAAAAAGGGTTCAAGGAGTTTTATAAGAGGATACATAGTTGGCTCTTCCATCCTTTTGCTTATTTCGGGATTAAGACGTGGGGTCATAAAACTGCCCTCTTTGGGTTAATGGTGGCATTTCTAGTTCTAAGGGCCATTATTCTTCCTTTTGATATCTATACCCTTTCAGCTCCCTTATCAGTTGTTTCCCTGTTGATGGTAGTAGTTCTGCCGTTCTTGATTTTAGGAAAAGCAGAACACAGCGGTACAAAGTTGACATTTATCGGCATTTTTACCGCTGACTTGATGTTATGGGGCGTTTTACTTCACCTTATCCTTGCCGGCCCGATCAGCAAGGCTATTGTCTGGGCAGGGGTGGGTTCAATCATAAGCTTATTGATTTTACTGTTGGTAAGTATTCCTACTTTAATGTTCTTCTGGCATGCTACTACAGCGTACCGTGGGTATTTGTCTTACTATAATGACTTAAGGATGAATACCTTCCGCAGGTACTTAAGCCCGTTTAGGGTGTTTATCCCCGGTAGGAAATTGGCCAGATTTGACAATTTATTAAAGGAGCAATACGCTGAGTTAAGGGAATATGAGAGTAAATACGGCCCGATTCTTCCTAACGGTCAGACTGTGTATAGATATCTTTATGGTTTAGTGGAAAGGTTCTGGAGAGAAGGGGGAATGAGCAATACAGAAAGAGATCTTTGGCAGAAGGCGTTAAGGCAAGAAGAGGGCGGAAGATTTGTTCTTCCCGGGGTAAAGGCAGTAGAGGAAAATCTCTTCTGGAATTTTTATTCCCTCAGCCTTAAGAATCCCCGCACTGATACCTTTACCCGCATCCAGGGCGTAACCACTCTTGTCCTTTCCGCAGGAGAAAGATTCAGTATGAGCTTTGAGAATACTGCTCCATTAGGCACATTCCAGCAGGTGGACCGGGAAGAGGTAATTGAAAAAGAAAAAGTAAAAGTAAAAGTAGAAACTTCCTTGGGCGGTTATTTCGGCCGCAATTATAAGAACGGTTGGGCTAATCTGATAGAAGTTATGAAGAGGTATATCAAGGAACGCAGTGGTTTAGCCGATGAAGCTCAGAAAAAAATGTACCAAGCTATTGATAACGAATTAGGTAAGATAGATGAAGGAGATGATCTTTTTGAGAAATTTAACCGGTTGCCCTGTTCTGAAGAGATCAAATTCTCGCTCTCCCAGATTTATGAAGAATGGATAGATGAGACCTACCCGTCTAATTACAGCCTGAATAAATCAATGGGTAATGAGATCATTAGCTGGCATTTGACCCTGGCTAGCGAAATAGACCAGGAGTATTTTGAAAGCGTAGAAGAAGTTTCCTTACAATATAAGTCATTAGAAGTTGCTTATAGGCAGTTGAGCGAGCCTTCGCCTGAACCGCGCAGCGAAAAGCAGAAGATTTTTGTGGAAAGGTATCCTATTTATAAGAAGAGAATAGATAATCAGCACCGTTTCATCTTCCATGAACGTATGTATTGGGAGATCCTTGTTAAAAGTGGTGGCAAAATCAAATCATTTGCTCCTATTGATGTTTTTAATATGGTTTTAGGCGAAACAACTGGCGAAGCAGCGGAACAGCTTAGAAAAGCAACTTCTTCGCGACGCATTCCTAAAGAGGTATTTGATTCCTCTGAATTATTGGATTTACTTATAGAAAAACATGTTTTCAAAAATGATGATAAAGATAGTAATCTTGTTATTTGGAACGTTTATACTGAAAAAGCTTTAGCAGAAATATTATCTAAAATTAAGGCATTAACTAAAAACGAAGAAGAATATGTTTTGAATATTTGGGCAAAATATCCCAATAATTGGCAGGAGTACCCGGGGAGCTTATTTGATCAATATAAAGATCTATCCCCGAAAGAATGGGCAAAAGCATTTCTCTTCTGGAGGTCTAAAAATCTTTTTAGCGCGATCCAAGCGGCAAAGAATAACATATCGCTTATGAAAGCCTTAGATGGCCTTTACCAGGTAGCTAAGATGATTGAAACTACTACTGATTTTGGTGTAGAATTATCCCATTTTGATAAAGAAGAAGCCTTTATGCCTATAAAGAACTCTGCTGTTGCCGCTAACCTGCATCGGGTTTTTGGAAGAGTAAGTTTACATGATAGCTATGTGCGGGTTTCTCCCGGACAGGAAGTCTGGACGCCTATGGCTGCTACGTATTTAGGCCATAATCCTCAATGTGTGGCCCTGCTTTCTCCAATGCGGATTCCGGGCAAGGAGGGCCTCTTCCCGACAACCTCTGGTTATGCAGTGGGCCAGGAACGTTTTACCGGCCCGGTTCAGGCTGCCTGGAAAAAATATCTCACCTTTTACGGTAAAGGTATGGGCGATGAATCGCTTATAAGTTTAGTCTATACTCCCGGCGAGGATTCAGCAGCAGTGCTATTAGACATTCAGGCAGATCCTTCTTGTGAAACCAGCCACAATAAATCCCGGAGGATGGATTGGTTGAGGCCGGTATTCTCCAAAACCGTCACTACTACTGAAATGCGTTATGGTTATAATTCTGCGCGTTTCTATCTTGATCCGTCTCTTTACGCCTATAACTTAGATAAAAATATAGGCTATGATAAGAAACTGGTTAATTACTTTTTCTGGATGCATTATTTTATTACCCCATTTGCATTGGTAATTGCTATTCTTCTGGCTCCTTTTGTTCCTTTGACTGTTTACGCTTCTCTGCCTTTGATCGCCTTTACCTTTGAAAGTTTAGTGGCTATGTCAATGATAACCGTCAACAACTTAGTTGGCCATACAATTGACACTGGTAATATCTGGAAGGGTCTCGGCCGTACCCTCAGGGATATTGTCCGTTACTTCCCTCTATGGGTTCCTTTGTTCCCGATATGGATGATCGGCCTGCGCAATGCTTCTAATGAAAGATACGCGTTTATCCGCACCGTTAAAGAGATTCTACTGGAAGTAAGCACTAAATATGAACGTTACCGCGTTGAAATGTTCTTCGGAACATCCCTTACTTTATTAGGTATATTTACATTCAGCCTTTCTATAATCCAGTTTGTTGCTTTCGGTTCTCTATTTGGGCCTTTTGTAATGCTTGTTTATTTCTTGACCCTTCTGGCTTATGCCGGAGGATTAACATCCTTTAGCGCCTACTGGGATAAAAATGGAAAGAATTTAAGGGGATTCTCTTGGAAAGCCTGGTTTAAGATAGTCTGGGATTTTGTTAATAAGTTCATAGATGAATTTATAGAGGTGAAACTGAAGGCGAGAGAGAAGAAACTGGAGCAGGAACGTGAATATATGTACAGCACTCCCGATTATAAAGCAGAGCCTGCTTTCCAAAAGACCCTACGTGTTGCCAAAGAAGAAGATAGGCTTATTCAGGCACCCGTAGAGAATGTGAATATTGGCACTGTAAATGATTCTCATGCTGTAAATGGAATTAATGTGGTCAGGGTTTGTGAGCTGCCCTGGTTGTGGGAAGGCACCATGCCATTCAAGGCTAAGGATGGAAAAACATACCGGCATAGATGGGTGCAGAGGACATTCCTGGATATCGCTAATAATACCATCTATATTGCTGATGCTGCTTATGCCTTAAAGGAAATCCGGGACCTCCTTTTAAAGTACGAGGCTTTTAAATTATATCACTGGCGCCTGAAAGCAATGGAATTGGCAGGGATAAAAGGTAAAGAATGGGATAAGCTTTCTGCGCAACAGCAGGCAAAGGCGCTTAAGGAGCTTCTTAAGTGGCAATATAATTCTTTTGACGAAACAAATGAGTTTTATCTTAGAGAAATTGAATCCCGTATTTTCGAAAAAGATGGACTTTATTATCGTATTAATGAAGCCTGGGAAAAAATAGTTGAAAATACAACTAAAGATTTAAATGAGCTTCTTAAGGTTAATTTAAAACGATGGATAATAGAAGATGAAAAGGTCAAGAAAGCCTTGATTAAGGAATTAGATTTTAAAGTAAAGGACAAGGATAATGAACCAGAGGAAATTTATCAGGCTGTTATGGAGGAGCTTTACCTGAGGAATGATAAGAAGCGTCTTGATAGCATAGAAGAAATTATAAACCATGTAAGGATCAAAGATGCTACTCTTGAGTATGATAAAAATGATGAAACTAAACGTGACATAAAGAAGGCTGAACCAGATGAAATCGGTCAGATTATGAATGGATTAGGGGAAAATAAGGAAGCATATAATGATCTTCGTGATGAGTTCTATAAATTTGTATTTGCCGGAAGTCGGGCCCTTTGGTTTATGTTTGGCGGTTCAGCTACTCGTCTTGGATTAGGAAAACCAATGTATTTTGTCTCCATACTTTCTCTTATCTGCGATCTGATCAATATTGATATTAAGTCCAAAGCAGGCTTATCACTTAGCTCAACTGAAGAAACAGTGAAAAAAGCTTTTGAGGGTTCGGCAAAGATAACCCAGATAATGGAAGCTACCATTGAAGAGTTAAAAAGGAAGCTGAAAGATTATGGGTATGTTAAAGAAGATAAGGATGGCCTTTTGGAATTGACAGTTGAGGAGGATGGGGGCATGGGTATTAATCAGTTGATCAGCTATGCTCTACGCTTAAAAGAAATGGTAGATGATTATAATGGACGCCACAAGGATACTCTCTACGATTATAAGACGGTACTCAAGAATCAGTATATAATTCTCCATCTTAATATGGAGATTTTAGGGCGCGTAACAGATGATGTTATCGATCATGAATTCTATGGTTTTGATCCCAAGAAAGTATTAATACTATCGTCGGAGACTATTATCGGTCATCGTTTAGTTAAAAAGATAAATGCTGCAGATGGAAAACGAATAATAGAGTGGGAAATCGAAGTCGATCAAAATACGCCGAATTTGACTGTTGGCCATGGCCAGGCAAAAGAAATGCTGGATGAACCCGGGAAAGTTTATACATTTAAAAAAGTATCTCCTAAAGAATGGAAACTTGATCCCGACAAGAAGGAAACATCTTTACGCGCCATATTGAAAGACGAAAAGGTAGAAATGCTAACTACCTCCCGCGTTAATGAGGCCAAGCGCTGGGGAACAGATGTATTAAATATTGACCGCGTATTATATGCTTATTATAAGTTTATCAAGCAGAAAGATAATAAGCCAGATATTATAGTTGAGGTTATGGATAACCCGCAAAAGACAAAAGGCGGAACCTTTGTTAGCTTAGAAGAAAGAGGAATGCGTAAATTTATGAGTCAAGGATCTAAGGCAGCCCTGGAAGGATTTGGCTTTTTAGTAGAGGGCTTAGGCATTAAAGCGGACTGGATAAAGGAGCTTCTTAATGACGTAGAGAGGCATGCTTGGGAGTATAACGCCTTTGCCATTGATTTCAATCTATCTGTTCCGGCAAAAGATGCAGAGAAAATAAGATTACCCCGTTATCTTAAAGTAAAACTTAGCAGCCTCTTTACTGATGCTGTTTTTGGGGATGTTACCCAAAACCTGGAATTAAGTACTTTGGCTTGCCGGCGTGCCGGAGACAAAAATAAGGATTTTAAGGAAACTAAGGATGTCCTGATCGGTTTGGAATTTATGGAAAAACTTGTCGAGCGCTGCGAAAAATTCTTGGAAGATTCAGGGGTTAAGATGGATGACGATAATATCCGTGCAGAAGCCCGAAAAGAAGTATTCAAAAAAGTTATAAATATTTTAACTCAGGAAACTTCCAGCAGCCC
>JBDRJF010000022.1:0-13307 GCA_043815185.1 Candidatus Omnitrophota bacterium
TTTTACCATGATAGTGCCGCCTGTTTAGTCCAGGATGGCCAAATAATTTCTGCGGTTCAAGAAGAGCGTTTTACCCGCCGGAAACATGATTTTTCCTTTCCCAAAAATGCCGTAAATTACTGTTTGAAGAATAGTAATTTAGGGTCAAGCGATTTAGATTTTGTTGTTTTTTACGATAAACCGTTCCTAAAATTTGAACGGATACTGGAAACTTATTTAGCCTATGCGCCTGCGGGAATTCATTCATTTATCAAAGCCATACCTTTATGGCTAAAACAGAAACTTTGGATCAAAGATCTTGTCAGAACGGAGCTTGGTTATGATCGAGAAATAGTTTTTTCTCAACATCATGAATCCCATGCCGCTTCCGCCTTTTTCCCCTCACCCTATCAGGAGGCGGCTTTTCTTACTATCGATGGAGTTGGGGAGTGGGCAACAGCTAGTTTTGGAGTTGGCAGGGATAATCAGATAAATATCCAGGCTGAAATTCATTTCCCTCACTCTTTAGGCTTGTTATATTCGGCATTTACTTATTATACCGGATTTAAAGTGAATTCCGGTGAATATAAATTAATGGGATTGGCGCCATACGGAGAGCCAAGATATAAGGATTTGATTTTATCGGAATTGATGGATTTAAAGGATGACGGTTCTTTTAAGTTGAATATGAAGTATTTTAACTATTGCGCCGGTTTAACTATGGTTAATAGAAAGTTTGAGCGGTTGTTTGGCGGCCGGCGGCGCAAACCAGAATCCCGCCTGACCCAGAGAGATATGGATCTAGCTAGTTCGATACAGGCAGTAACCGAAGAGGCAATGTTAGGCATGGCCAAATATGTTTATAAAGAGACCGGGCAGAAGAATCTTTGTTTAGCCGGCGGCGTAGCTTTAAATTGTGTTGGTAACGGTAGAATTTTGAGGGAGGGGCCTTTTAAAAATTTATGGATACAACCGGCTGCAGGAGATGCTGGAAGCGCTTTGGGTGCGGCTTTATTTGTATGGTATCAATATTTAGATAATAAAAGGATTGCCGATGGGGAAAATGATTTTCAGAGCGGTTCATATCTTGGACCAGGTTTTAACAATAGTTACATTGAGGATTATCTTAAGCGGAATAGCATAGCCTATAAGCAGCTTACAGATAGTGAGATTCCTGAGGTGGCAGCTGATTTGGTTGCCCAACAGAAGGTAATTGGTTGGTTCCAGGGAAAGATGGAATTCGGGCCAAGAGCGTTAGGGGCTAGATCGATTATCGGTGATGCCAGATCTCCTAAGATGCAGGAAACTATGAATTTAAAAATAAAATTTCGTGAAAGCTTTCGGCCATTTGCTCCTTCAGTAATCGAGGAAAAGATAGCGGATTTTTTTGATCTAGACAGAAAAAGCCCCTATATGCTTTTGGTTGCGCCAGTCAAGAAAGAGATTCGTAAGGATATCTCAAGAGAAGACAATCAGGCTTTTGGCCTGGATAAATTGCAGCTCACTCGTTCAACCATTCCGGCAGTTACCCACGTGGATTATTCTGCCCGGATTCAGAGCGTTAATCAGAGCGATAACCCTTTATACTACAACATGATAGCGAAATTCAATCAGAAATACGGCTGTCCGGTAATCATTAATACTTCATTTAATGTCAGGGGAGAACCGATAGTCTGCACTCCCCAAGATGCTTATCTTTGCTTTATGCGCACCAATATGGATTATTTGATTATGGGTAGTTGTTTACTGGAGAAAAGAGAACAGAAGCCATTAGACAGGGACATTGATTGGCTTAAGAAATTTGAATTAGATTGATAATCATGATTTTTGAAGAGATCAAAAATATTAAAAGCGGGAAAGAAGAACTTAAGAAGTTCGGTCTGATGCTGGGAATTATTGCTTTTTTCTGGATTAGTTTATTTTCCTGGCATAGAAAAAGTTGGTATCCCTATCTTTTTATACTGCCGGGGATGCTAATCTTTTTTGCTTATTTTTGTCCTTCTGTGTTAAGATTACCGCAGAAGATTCTAAAATCTTTTTTCATCCTCATCAACTGGATTGTTACAAGGCTGATTTTATCTATTTTATTTTATTTTGTAATTACTCCCACCAGCATTCTTCTTAAGTTGTTTGGTAAGAGGTTTTTAGATTTGCGATTCGATAAAGGGGCCGATAGCTATTGGGTTTTAAAAGAAAAGGGCCCTGGGGATAAAAAGAGCTATCAGAAACAGTTTTAGAATTTAAAAAGGAGGTTTATGAGTAAGTTATCAATCATTAAAGAGTTTTGGGATTTCTTAAAAGTCCGCAAAAGATGGTGGTTGGCGCCAATCGTTATCATGCTGCTCCTATTAGGGGCATTAATCATTTTTGCTGAAAGTTCAGCTGTTGTGCCGTTTATCTATGCTTTATTTTAGGTTGAAAAATAAGGATTATTCGCTACAATAGGGTTATGGAAGTATTCTTAGGTATCGATTGGGGAGGGACTTATCTCAAGGCCGGTTTGGTAGACAGCAAGGGGAAGATAGTAGCTAAGAAAGTTTACTCCTCAGCTGAGCTTAAAAAGAAACAGGGCTTCATCAAGAATCTTAAATCGTTGCTTAAGAGTTTTTCCGGATTTGCGATAAGAGGCGTGGGTATTGGAGCACCAGGAATAATTGATATCGAAAAAGGTTTTATCTACTACTTGCCGAATATTCCCGGATGGAAGAATTATCCTTTAAAGAGCGTGCTTACCAAGAGCCTGGGGCTTCCGGTATTTATCGATAATGATGCTAATGCTTTTGCTTTAGCTGAGAGCCGCTTTGGTGCCGCTAGAGGGAAAAAACGGGCTATCTTTTTAACTTTAGGCACTGGTTTAGGCGGAGCAGTAATTTTTAATCATCAGCTTATTGAGGGTAAGACCAGTGCAGCTGAGCTAGGCCATGTGCCGATAAATCCTCAAGGGAAATTATGCGGTTGTGGAGGAAGAGGCTGCATTGAAACTTATGTGGGAAATCGTTATTTAATTTCAGATTATCGCCGGCTTAAAAAGAATAAGACTACAGTAAAAGAGGTAAAACAGCTTTTTGAGAAGGGCCTTAAGGGGGAGAGAGAAGCTTTGGTGGTTTGGAATGAATTCTCACATAATCTGGGGAAGTTTTTAGCGGGGATGATCAATGTATTTAATCCTCAGGTTATTATATTCGGGGGCGGGGTATCAGGTGCCTTTCGGCTATTTAAGCCGTTGGTTGAGAAAGAGATAAAGAAACAAGTAATGTGGCCGCAAAACTTAGGGGTAAAATTAGTAAGAGCACGCTTAAAAGACGCTGGAATAGTGGGAGCAGCACTTCTAGCCAAAGAAAATCTATAGTCTTATATCTACCCTACATTAGGAGGAAAAAATGAAATTATTTATTGATACGGCTAATTTAGAAGAGATAAGAAAAGCCTATTCTTACGGAGTCTTAGATGGGGTAACTACTAACCCTACCCTTCTTTCCAGGGAGGGAGTTGAGCCAAATTTGCAACTTAAGAAGATAACCGAAGTAGTAGAAGGCCCGGTCAGTGCTGAGATCACCAGTTTAGACAGCAAGGGTATGGTTGTTGAAGCCAAGGAACTGATAAAAATTTCCTCAAACATTGTGATTAAGGTTCCCTGCACAGTTGAAGGCCTAAAGGCAACTAAAGAGCTTAGCGCTGTGGGTATTAAAACAAATCTTACCCTTTGTTTTTCTTCCTCTCAGGCACTCTTGGTAGCTAAGGCCGGGGCAACCTATGTTTCGCCTTTTGTAGGCCGGTTGGATGATATCTCAACCGAAGGTATGAGCTTGATCAGAGATATACGATTAATTTACGATAATTACGATATTTCTACCCAGATAATTGTAGCCTCAATTCGTCATCCGATTCATTTCTTAGATTCAGCCCGTCTGAACGCTGATATAGCTACTGTTCCTTTTGCGGTAATTGAGAAACTGATGAAACATCCTCTGACTGATAGTGGGATAAAAAGGTTTTTAGATGATTGGGCCAAGCTAAAAAGTAACCTAAAAAAATGAAGTTTATTCTTCTGTTGATGCTTTTTCTTTTTCCCCTAGCGGCTTTTTGTCAAGATTCTGCTGCAATGCCGGTAGTTATTGACGGAGATGAGATAAGCTATCTGCAGGATAAGGGTAAAGTTATCGCTAAAGGTAATGTAAGAATAGAGTCAAAGGATAGTATACTCCGTTGCCAAGAAGCCATCTATGATGCTAACAGCAATATTGCTCAGATAAAAGGAGATGCCGAGATAACAAAGGGTAATAGTATCCTCTATGGCCAAGATGTAATTTATGATTTTAATACCCAGAATGCCGAAATGGTTGGAGTGAGATTAAAGGATCCTCCGGTATACGGAGAGGCTGAGGAAGGGGACAAAGTAGAGCAGGAGAAGTATTTATTAAGGAAAGCTTATATTACTACTTGTGATTTAGAGGTGCCTCACTATCGTCTAACCGCAAAGACAGTTACAGTTTATCCTGAAGATAGAATTATAGCTAAAAACATGGTTTTAAAGGTAGGTAAGACTCCGATCTTTTTTATTCCCCGTTTTACTCAATCGCTAAAAGACAATGCTTTTAAGGTAGAGTTAATTCCCGGTAAAGAGGAGGAGTGGGGAGTTTTTCTTTTATCGCGTTGGCGCTATAACTTAAATGACGAAAACAAGGGCAAGCTCCATATTGATGCCTATCAAGACAGAGGTTATGGATTTGGCGTAACTCATCATCTAGAGAGTGAGAAGTTCGGAGACGCCTTGATTAACTACTATACTATTTTTGATCAAATTTATAAATTAGATGCTAGAAAAAAACTTTTTGATCTGTATCCGGGTAGAAATGGTGAAGAACCCAAACGCCTGGAAGATGACCGTTACAAGTTGCAGCTTGCACATCAATGGGAGCCGATAGATAATTTATCTATAACCAATGAGTTCAACAAGTTCTCTGATCAATACTTTATGGAGGATTTTTTTGAGAAAGAATATGAGGTTGCACCAAACACTAAAAGTTATAATCTGATCCAGTATGCTTTAAATAACTCTTCGCTTGCCTTACGCACTCAGGTTCGAGCAAACCGCTTTTGGGGTGAGGTCGAGTATCTTCCTCAGTTTGAGTATGATTTTTTTAAACAAAACCTGGGCTCGAGTAAATTTTACCTTGAGTCAGAGGATAAAATAGGTCTTTTAAAAAGCAGGCCCGCTAATATTCAGGAGACCTATGATAAAGCTTTTCGGTTTTATTCACATAATATTTTAAGTTATATTGACAATATAAAATGGTTACAGATAAATCCTTATGTTGGTTCCTATTCAGTTTTTTATTCTCGTAATAGTTTTTATGAATATGATGTCTGGCGGGAAGCTTTAGAGACTGGCACAACTCTTAGCGTAAAGCTTTATAAGTATTTTGATGCCGGGTGGAATATATTTGGGGAAGAGATAGATGAGATGCGCCATATATTAAGGCCCCAGATAACCTATGACTATATCCATGACCCTACAGTCTCCAACAATAACCTTGTGCAATTTGATGAAGAAGATAGTATTTCCCGAAAGGACACAGTTACTTTTGCCTTGGAGAATAAATTACAGGCTAGAAATAAAGAAAGAACCTGGGACTTTATATATTTTAGCCCAGCGGTTAATTATGTAATTAATCCTGAAGGAAGCTTTAGCCATTTTAGCTCCATAAGCGGAAATTTTGAAATCTACCCTAAAGAAGGGCTTTCTTTGACTTCTGACAGTACCTTTGATGTCCAAACCAGAAGAATTAGTGAATTTAATGTTGATTTTACGGTTAAAGGTAAAGCGAAGGTTATTGAAGCAGGGGAGGAGGTAGAGAAGGATAAGTATTCCTTCTCCTATGGCCATCGTTATAGCCGCCAAAGTAGCACCCAAGGCACAGTTGATTTTACTTATCAGCTTACACCTAAGCTAAATTTTAGAAGTTATGCTCGTTGTGAGTATAATACCGGAGATTTTCAGGATCAACAGTATGCAATAAGGACGGATTTACATTGTTGGTGGCTGGATCTAGGTCTTGATATAAATAGACATCAGCGGGGAGGTAAGAACCTCAGCTTTTGGTTTGCGTTTACCCTAAAAGCCTTCCCGGATATTAGCGCTGGTTTTGACCAAACTTATCACGGCGCAAAACCTAATTACTCCGAACCTTAAGTTTACTGATATATTGGGTACTTGTAGTTTGTGAGTGTAGGGATAGAATTTATCAGGGAGGGTTTATGCCGGGCTTAAAGAATCTAAAACAGAAAAAATACACTAAGAAGTATAAGATTTGTGTTGTTGGTGCCGGACATGTAGGTTTGGTTGCCGCAGCTTGTTTTGCTGATTTAGGGCATAAGGTAATTTGTGTCGATAATGATAAGAAGAAAATCGAATCCTTAAGAAAGAAAATTTTACCCTTTTATGAACCGGACTTAGAGCCTTTAGTGAGGAAAGGGCTTAAGTCTAAGGGGTTGATTTTTTCATCATCTTTGCCGGAAACTATTAAAAAATCTCAAGTGATCTTTATTGCTGTAGGTACTCCTCCTCAGGCAGATGGTTCTGCTGACTTAACTTCAATCGGAAATGTTGCCCATGTAATTGCCAAGAATCTTAACTGTTATAAGTTAATTGTCGGTAAATCAACTGTTCCGGTATGGACCGGCAGAAAGATAAAAGAGACTATTCACCGCTACAAAAGAAACAATAATGATTTTGATGTAGCTTCAAATCCGGAGTTTCTAAGAGAAGGTAAAGCAATCTATGACTTCTTTTATCCCGACAGGATTGTTGTTGGTGTAGAGTCAGAAAGAGCAGAAAAAATACTAAAAGATATATATGCAGCAGTAAAAGCGCCGATAATAGTTACTGACATAAATACAGCTGAGCTTATTAAGCATGCTTCAAACTCCTTTCTAGCTACAAAAATTTCTTTTATTAATGCAGTTTCTCAGGTTTGTGATTTGGCCGGCGCTGATGTAGAAAAGATAGCTTTAGCTATGGGGTTAGACAAAAGAATCGGCAAAGAATTCCTGCAGGCCGGGATAGGTTACGGAGGATTTTGTTTGGATAAAAAGGAGAAAGTAATAGTAAAAGATAAAAGCGATGACATACAGATTATTTCTGTAAAAGATGTGTTTAACACATTTAAAGCAAAAGAGCTGGAGATATTAAGTTTTGATGTGGAGAAAAAAAAGACCTGTTTCAAGGAGTTAACTTTAGCATCTAAAAGAAGGTATAGAGGTAAAATGGTTAAATTTAAGACGGCTATGGGCAGAGAAATTACTGTTACCGCAGATCACCCTATGATTGTATATGATAATGATAGATTGGATACGGTCTGCGCCGAACAGATTAGGGAAGGTAACCATTTTTTCCTTTTTACAAATTTTCCTTCTTTGAACAAAAAGATTACCATTGATTTATTTAAAGACCTTCAAGGAGTTGATTTTTTCAATTATATAAAAGTTAGACCGTTTAAGGGTGAGATTAAAAATATAGCTCAGCATACCTTTAGCTTTCTACGAAAGAATAAAGGGTACAAACCTACAAGAGTTTTTGATTTTAAGAGAAAAAATTATTTAATGCTGAGCGATTATTTATTCTTAGAAAAAAATGGTTTAATAAATGATTTTCGAAAAGAAGATATGCTTTTGTTTACCACCAAGGGCAGGCCTACTTATATTAAAGGAAAATTTAAATTAGAAAGCAATATTTTAAAACTATTAGGGTATTATTTAAGTGAAGGCCATATTTCTTCCGACCAAAGAGAAAGAAACCGCAGGGATAGAATTGTTTTTTCTTTCAATGAAAAAGAGAGTGAATACATAGAAGAGGTATTGAAAACGTTGGATTATTTACACATTAGATATAAAACAAAAAATATATATCAAGATAAAGTATTGAGAATTACTGTTAGCTCCAAGATTCTCGCTTATTTAATAAAAGATATATTAAAATGCGGCAGAAATTCTTATGATGCTTCTGTTCCAGCGTGTGTTTTTTCTCTTCCTAAAAACAACAAGTTGGATTTTATTTCAGCTCTTCATAGAGGTGACGGGTATGTGAGTTTCCCCTCTTACACCCCCAGTGTGAGTTATGAATATGGTACAGTCAGCCAAAACTTAAAGAATGGCTTAGTGGTTTTATTGCATTCTATAGGGATAGTTCCTCATTTAAGGTCTTTTCGGTCTGCAAAATCAAAAGTAACTGCTTATGGCGTGAGAATCTCAGGACATGATCAGATAAAATCTTTACCGTTTTTTAAAGATAGTGATACTCAGGAGAAGATAGATTTGCGGCTGAGCAATTTAAAAAGAATTATTAGGCCTACAGGGTATAAGAGAATCAGTGAAAATTTCTGTACCGTAAAGGTAAAAAAAGTTGATTCTTACTATGTAAATGAAGATGTATATTCTTTAGAAGTCCAGAATACCCAAAACTTTATTACTTCTGAGGGGATAGTTGTCCATAATTGCTTCCCTAAAGATGTTGAGGCCTTTAGCTATATCTCCAAGAAGTTAGGCTATGATTTTGGGTTGCTTAAAGAGGTTAAAGCTATTAATGAACAACAACGTTTTAGCTTTGTAGAGAAAGTAAAGGAACATTTATGGATTCTTAAGGGAAAAAAGATTGCTATTTTAGGCCTTTCTTTTAAGCCCGACACCGATGATATGCGATTTGCGCCCTCAGTTGATATTGTAAAAGCTTTTATTCAGGAGGGTTCCCGGCTTTGTCTTTGTGATCCCCAGGGCTTGGAAGCGGCAAAGAAAATTTTTTCCGCCGAAGGCGGATCCGCCTCTGGCGGAAAATCCAGCAAGTTAAAGTTTACTAAAGACCCCTACCAAGCGGTTAAAGGCTGCGATTGTCTTTGTTTATTAACCGAGTGGGAGGAATTTAAAGAGTTAGACCTAAAAAGAGTTAAAAAGCTAATGAATTACCCGCTTATCGCCGACGGAAGAAATATATTTGACCGGGATAAAGTTCGGCAGCTAGGGTTTGGATATATTGGTATGGGTAAATAGTCTGGTTTGTTGGGTTTATAGGGTTGGTTGAGGATTGTTTTTGCCCTAAATACTACAAGAAAATTCTACCGTGGTAGAAAAAGATTGACATAATTTTGTACTTTGGTATAATTTTCAAGAGGGAAAAATAGATGTTTATCAAGCGATATCTTACAGAATTCATTTTAGAAGACTTAAAAGAGAAAATGGTTTTTATTTCCGGTCCCCGGCAGGTAGGCAAGACTACTCTTGCTCAGAAAATTGGCGAAGATACCTTTGTTAATAAATATATCTATTTGAATTGGGATAATCGGGAAGACAGAAAAGCCATTCTAGAAGGTATTTCTCAGGCTGATAAAGAATTATTTATTTTTGATGAAATTCATAAATACAAGCGATGGAAAAACTATCTTAAAGGTGAGTATGATAAATATAAGAAAAGTTTTAGATTCCTGGTTACCGGAAGTGCGAGACTTGATATTTATAGGAGAGGCGGAGATTCCTTACTGGGAAGATATCGTAGTTACCGGCTGCATCCTTTGTCGTTAGCTGAACTTTTAGATAAAGATAAAGATAAAGAATTTACTCCTTTTGAAAAGTTAAATTTCCGTAATTCTGATAAAGAAAGCAGGAAACTATTTAGTCGATTATTAAAGTTTGGCGGATTTCCCGAAGTATTTATAAAACAATCCGAAAGGTCTTTAAGAAGATGGCATAATGAGCGTATAGATAGATTAGTAAAAGAAGATATAAGGGATATTGAGAATTTAAGAGACTTATCGGCGTTACAGGTATTAATGGAACTTTTGCCGGATAAGGTAGGGGCTTTATTTTCGTTAAATTCTCTGCGGGAAGATTTAGGCGTTACGCATAAAACAGTGTCTTTATGGGTAGATATATTGGAGAGATTT
The DNA here is from genome assembly GCA_043815185.1 of Candidatus Omnitrophota bacterium. GTDB lineage: Bacteria > Omnitrophota > Gorgyraeia > Duberdicusellales > 4484-171 > Susulua. The sequence continues at coordinate 9,912 of JBDRJF010000022.1, forward strand.
TATTACCATTTCCGAATTTATCCTTACCAAAGTAAAAGAATAAGATCATTAAAAAAAGAGCCTAAATTGTACTTATGGGATTGGTCGGAAGTTAGAGATACGGCTAGTAAGCTGGAAAATATGATAGCCTTGCATTTATTAAAATTTTGTCATTTTCTTTATGATATTCAAGGATATAAAGCTAATCTGCATTACTTAAGAGATGCAGAAAAGAGGGAGGTTGATTTCTTGGTGACTATTGAAAATAAGCCCTGGTTTTGCATAGAAGTTAAAAGCTCTTTTAAAAACATCCCTTCTTCTTTAAAGTATTTTGCACAAAAATTAAAAATTCCTTTTGTCTATGAGATGGTTAAAGAAGAGAATATTGACTATATTAAAGATAATGTCCGTATTCTTAGCGCGGATAGATTTTTGACCGCTTTCGTGTAAAAGTCAAGGAAAAGGTATTTGATTAAAGTTTATTCTCAACCGAATAACGGTTTATTGGGTTTGCTGAGCTGTTGAATTTAGGATAACCAGACTCAATACTACATACTCAATACTCGATACTAAACAATGAACACTTACCAAATACTTAAAGCTAAAATTGAAAAGAAGCAAGCCCGGATTTGCATCATTGGCTTAGGATATGTTGGCCTTCCTTTAGCAGTTGCCTTTGGCAAAAAGGGCTATTCTGTTATTGGCTTTGATAATAGTAAATCGCGCATTGCCAGGTTAAAAAAGGGGGAGCAATACATCGTAGATGTTGATGTTAAGGAAGTTCTCTCTTTAATCAAAAAGAATAAGTTCTTTCCTACCGCAAACCAAAAGGTTCTCAAAACCTCAGATATCATAATAATCTGCGTACCGACACCTTTGAGAAAGGTAAAGATACCGGATATCTCCTATGTAGTAGCCGCAAGTAAAACAGTAGGAAAGTATTTAAGAGGGGGGCAGTTAGTTATTTTAGAGAGTACCTCTTATCCTACTACCACCCGGGAAGTAGTCTTACCGATTTTAAAGAAAACAGGGTTAAAGGCGGAGAAGGATTTCTTCCTTTGTTTTTCCCCGGAAAGAGTTAATCCCGGCGATAAGAAATTCCCTTTAACAAAAATACCTAAGATTGTCGGCGGCTTATCTAATAAGTCAAATAAGCTAGCCAAGAGCCTTTATTCAAAAATTATTAAGGATGTATTTACAGTATCAAGCCCGGAAATTGCTGAGAGTTCTAAGCTTCTTGAGAATACCTTTAGATTAGTCAATATTGCTTTAGTTAATGAGTTTGCTATGGTGGCTGAGAAGCTGGGGATAAATATTTGGGAGGTAATAGAGGCAGCAAAGACAAAACCCTTTGGATTTATGCCCTTTTACCCCGGTCCTGGCATAGGCGGGCACTGTTTGCCTTGTGACCCTCTATACCTGTCTTGGAAGTCAAAAAAGCTAGGCTTTAAGACAAAAATGATTGATTTAGCAGCCTATATGGACCACTTTATGCCTAAGTATACTGTGGGCAGAGTAGTTAAACTTCTCAAAACAAAAGGTATAGCTATAAGTAAAGCCAAAGTTTTAATATTAGGAGTTACTTACAAGAAGGATGTAAAAGATTTGAGAGAATCCCCGGCTTTAGATATTATTGAAGAGTTAAGGAAAAGAAAAGCTAGAGTTGACTACTCTGACATCTTAATTCCTTACCTAAAGATTAATAGTATTAATTTAAAGAGCATTTCATTGAGCCGCAGTAACTTGCAAAAATATGATTGTGTAGTTATCATCACTAATCACTCGAGTATTGATTACGGCTTTTTAAGAAGAAGCGCTAAATTAATCTTTGACACCCGTAATGTTTACAAGAAGAACTATGATAATGTAACAAGACTATGATGCAATTATCAATTATCATTGATCAATTATGAATTTAAAAGGTAAAAAAATATTGGTTACCGGCGGAGCTGGTTTTATCGGTTCGCACCTAGTTGATAGGTTAGTAGCTTTGAGAGCAAAGGTGGTTGTTCTAGACGATCTGTCAAACGGAAAGTTGAGTAATTTAAAGGAATCTATAAATAAGATAAAATTCATAAAGGGAGACATTAGGGATGAAACAGCTTTAGAGGCAGCCTTAGATGGAGTTAAGGCTATTGCGCATCAGGCAGCCTGGCGAAGCGTCCCTGATTCTATAAATAGGCCGTGGGAATATAACGAGGTAAACGTTAACGGGACATTGAAACTTTTTATCAGGGCTAAACACAGCGGGATTAAAAAAATAATTTGTGCTTCTTCAAGCTCGGTATATGGAGAAAGAGATACTTTCCCCGAGAAAGAAAGCGAGGAGGCAAAACCGATTTCACCTTATGCAGCTACAAAACTGATTGTTGAGCAATATTCCCATGTTTTTAGCAGACTTTATAATATGGAAATTATAAATTTAAGGTATTTTAATGTCTACGGGCCGCGCCAGTCTTTAGACGATGAATATGCGGTTGTTATCCCAAAATTCATAAGTTGTTTACTTAATAAGAAGAGTCCTCCGATATACGGAGATGGGGATCAAGAGAGGGACTTCACTTTCATTGACAATGTTGTTGATATGAATATTCAATGTTTTGAAAAGGACAATATTGGTTCCGAAGTTTTTAACGTTGGTTTAGGAATACCTAATTCTGTAAATAATTTGTTCAAGAATCTAAAAGAGATTATGAAAAGTGATATAAAACCTGTTTATTGCCCTTCTCGGCTTGGGGACGTAAGAAAGACCCAGGCTGATATGGAAAAGGCAAAGAAACTATTGGGTTTTTCATCAAAAGTTGATTTTTTTCAAGGCCTGAAGGAAACAGTAGAGTGGTTTAGGGGAGTTAATTAAATGAATATTTTAATAACCGGCGGCGCAGGATTTATTGGTTCACATTTAAGCCGGAAGTTACTTGAAGCGGGGAATTCAGTAATCTGTGTAGATAATTTTATTACTGGCTTTCGAAAAAATATCGAAGAATTAGAAAGTAACCCAAATTTTAAGTTGATTGAGAAGGATATATCAAATCCTCTGCAGGTAAAGGAAACTTTAGATTGGGTTTTTCATTTTGCTTCTTTAGCTTCCCCTAAGCATTACCTGAATTACCCGATAAAGACTTTAAAGTCCGGCCTTTTAGGTACTCATAATTGTCTCGGCATAGCTAAGGAAAAGAAAGCAAAGTTTTTCTTAGCTTCTACCTCGGAAGTTTACGGAGATCCGCTTGTACACCCTCAGCCTGAGGAGTATTGGGGAAATGTAAATTCTATTGGAGTAAGAAGTTGCTACGACGAATCCAAACGCGGGGCTGAGGCCTTAACTTATGCTTATCTGCGGCAACATAACCTAGATGTAAGGGTGGTGCGTATCTTTAATACCTACGGCCCCAATATGCATCCTGATGATGGAAGGGT
>JBDRJF010000023.1:0-59493 GCA_043815185.1 Candidatus Omnitrophota bacterium
TTTACTTTGGTTTTTAAGCAGATTTTCTATTTTCTTTACTGTCTTCTTCATCTCTACCAGAAAATCATCACCTTCGTCAGGATTATATTGACCGGAAAAGGTCTCTACCATATACCTATATTTCCAGCGCGTCTTGCCTAAAACCTTAATCCACTCATCCAGCAATTCCGGTAAAGATATAAGGCGAAGAGCATGGCCGGTAGGCGCGGTATCTATAATATACTTATCAAATTTTGCCTCTTCAATAATGTCAACTATAGTTTTAAAACCCATTACTTCATCTATGCCGGGGATAGGTAAGGCAAAAATTGAGTCAACATCTTCCTGGTCTAGGTAAGTAGAAGTATCAAAGATTTTCTTTATCTGGCCCTCATATTTTACCTTGAATTTAGAAAGCGCTTTCTCCGCGCTTATCTCCAAAGCGCTTAGGTTTTTTATGCCCTTTACTTCTTTTATCTCACTACCGATTTCTTGGCCTAAACTATCAGAGAGCGAATGCGCGGGGTCTGTGGAAATAAGGAGTGTTCTAAAATCCTTGGCTAAATAAAGACCTGTGCTTGAGGCACAGGTCGTTTTCCCCACTCCGCCCTTTCCGCCGAATAAAATCATCTTTAAACTATCTTCTTTTAAGCCGGTTAATGCCATACAGCTATCATCCTTCCGCCCCTTTTAGCCGCTCAAGGATAGCCCCTTAAGCGAATTCGCTGGGTTATTTTTTGATTTTAACTTCTAAAATACCATTTTTATAGCATGAGGTTAGATTTTCCGCTTTCACTTTTGCCGGAAGTAAAACTTCTTTATGGTATTTCCTCTCGCCGCTTTGAGCTTCAAATACCAGGATGTCTTCTTTTAAATCTATTTTTATATCCTCTTGGCTTACGCCCGGCATTTCAGCATAAACCCTGATCTCATCTTTCTCATCAAAGACATCCGTGATCGGCTCTCTTTCTTCTTCAACCTTTGGCCCTTGGGGAGTCTTTTTGATATTCCCAAATGACTCTACAATGGGCTTTCCGCCCACAGCTGTCTTGACCGAAAAACCAAATACTCCCTTCATTCCTTCTTTTAAGCGGCTTAAGTCTATCTCTCCTTCTTTCTTAATTTCGCCGCCTGACTCTTTCAAATCTGCCGCAAGGTCAATTAACTTCTCAATACCTTTAAATAAGCCGCTGATGCCAAAATCTCCACTAAAAAGATTGGCGGATCCGCCTTTGGCGGAAAAATTCACCCCTTCTTCTTCCTTTTTCTTCCCTTTGGCCATTCTTATTTCCTCCTCTACCTGAAAATTATTTCTTTGGAACAGCCCCTTTCCCTTTACACGTCAAACAGGGCAGGCCACTTTTTTCTCTTCCCCTGCCTTTACAGGCAGGACAGGTTTCAATATCTTTACTGCTCACGCTTACTACGCCTTTTCCTTTACAGATAATGCAGGTAAGCTCTCTGTTCAGGAACGAGCGCCCCTCTTCGTTACAATAAGCGCAAATAACCGCTGGTGACGAAACCTTTACAGTTCCATCGCCTAAGCAGGCAGGGCATCGTGTACTTTTTTTAGAGGGCATCAGCCCCATTCCTTTACAAAATCCACACTTATAACTCGTTTTGTAAAGAACCTCGCCTTTTTGGCCTACCTTTTGGCTTTTCCAATCAAATGTCTTCCAATACATTAAAATCCTTATTACCCGCTAATCCTAATATTGTATAGACATCGTTTTCAGGGGTTTTGTCGGGACATTCCTATGCGTCTTAATTTTCTGTTTTTCGTGTGTTTCGGTTTGCAGCTTTTCAATCCGCTTATTAATAGAGCCTAAAAGCCTTTTGGCAGTGTTTCTTCTTTTGTCCAATACAAAGATTTCTTTTTCAAGTCTATCCTTTTCTCTTCTAAACATATACAATTCCAGGTAGGCAGACCTTTGCGCTTTAGGGATAGACCTGGCATTGATAGAATGTATGCTCTTTATTTCTCTAACACCTGTTACATGTAATATTCCTTTCATCTGGACTACCACCCTTTTTTATTTTAAGGCAAGCAATTTACTTGCCTTATTTATTCCGCCGGGCCTTAATTATAACCTATCGCCCGGCTTAATCTTAACTTCTTTACGAATAACGCTGTATCGTAATCTTATTTTTATTATCGATCTTCGATAAAACACGCGAAAGCGACAATTTCCACCTCGCTAAACAAGAACAGCTTCCTTCTCTATCTTCCTGATACCCCTAACAGCCCCGGTGATACCGCTTTCTTTCTTAACAAGTTCTTTAACAATTTCTTTCACTCTATTCTGATTAGTCTTTGAGCCGACCCTGCTTGTTTCAGAAGCCAATATATCCTGGCACATCTGCGTAAAAGCCCCATTGGCATTTGCGGGAGTAATGCTTAGAACCTTAAGCGTCTTGGCAATCATAATACAGCCGCGGACAGTCGGAGCAAATTCACACTTTCCCGACTCTCTTAAGCCCCTTACGATATTAACGATTATCTCAGAATTTTGTTTAGAGAGTTTAGACTTTGCCTGGGTTATAGCGACCTCTGTCTCATAGTCAAAATAATCCAGATCCATAGTGATCATCCTGTCCCTTAAAGCATCCTGGCTCCTGTGCACACCGGCATATTCTTCCGGATTAGAAGTAAAAATAGCGTTAAAATCCGGGTCAACCCTTAAATACGGTTCATCTCCGCCTCTTCCCACAGGTAAGTCCATCATCTTCTCCTGCAGGATGGAAAGAAGGATGTTATTTGCCTCAGGCCGGGAGCGGGTAAATTCATCGTAAATTAAAGTAAATCCATACTTACAGGCAACGGTGAGGCGATTATCCACCCAGCGTTTTACCATATCCTCTTCTGTCTTTAAAACCCTTGAGATAAATCGGTCTACGACCTTTCTAACTCGATAGCCATACTCACCGCCTACCAAATCAGAAGTAGTAAACTCCTCATCTCCGTGAATCATAACCACCGGCCTTTTAATCTTACCGGCTATGTGCATAGCCAGCGTAGTCTTGCCGGAACCGGATACGCCTCTAAAATGGACCGGAAAACCCGCTTTAATATAGGCAAGGGCCCTCTTGGCAATATCCTTGATATACTTTGTCTCCACAAAGTCCAACAAAGGAGTTGGCTCTAATACTGTAGTGTTCTCGTCAATCATTTTATATCACCTTTCTTCTTAGCTTCTACAGTTTTATTCATCTTATTCCAGAGCTTGCTTGCCTCGATCAAATCGGCGCGGATCTCTTTTTCCTTCTTTCTGAAATCTTCCCTTAGCAAAGAGACCTTCTTAACCAGTTCTTCTCTGTCTTCTTTAAGCTCCTTTGTTAAGCCTTTGGCCATCTCCTGATGAACTTTTCTGCAATGGCCTACGAACTTCCTGGCATTGTCTCTAATCGACTCTGCTTGTTCCTTCAAATCTTTTATGCTTCTCTTTCTATCTCCATGGGCCGCGGAGATATCTTCACAAAGAGACTTCATACCGCCCGATATGTTGTTCATACTCTAATCTCCTCAAATTTACGAAGCAAATTTAATTCCGGACCATCATAGTTTTTTCTATCAGACGAGAGATTTGCTTCTTATTTCCGTACCACCCCTGTACCTCGACAGACACTGCAGGGGAGGTTTCCATCTACCTTATAACCGCTGCCTTCACAATTAGGGCATTCCTCTTTACAGCCTCGAGATGCAACACTGCCTTTTCCGTTACAGGCAGAGCAGGTAACCCGACTATGGGGATGAACGCCAGTGGCCTTACAAAAGGCACATTTAATCCTCGGCTCATCAACCCTAACCTTTCCTGTGCCGCCGCATACCTGACATGCAGCCAATTTTGACAGCAGATTGAAAGGGTCTTTACCTTTACCCTTACAAAAGGCGCATTTTATTTCACTCATCGTCTCACTTATCCTTTCTTCTTTCTTCCTCTCTTCTTTCCTTTCTTCTTCCCCTTCTTAACAGCTTCCTTAACTGTGGTTACTTTTTCTCCGGCTTCGATTCTGGGCATTACTCCGCCTCTTCGGGATTTGGCTAAAGAGGAAGCCATACTCTGCCATGCACCTTTTGCGTCGGCCATATCAGAGCTATACTCGCCCAAGAGCTTCTTGATACTGCTGACTATGCCGTCAACATATCTAGCTAAGCTCTTTTTTAAAGCACCACTCATCTCGGCATGAGATTCGTCAAACTCTTTTAACATCTTCTTAACCTGTTTTTCAAGTTCCTCAGCATCTTTAACAAGCTTGTCTTTTAGTTCTTTTGACGTCTTGGTCCGATCCGTGCTCATCTGTTTAAGCACACCCTGAGCTTCCTTGAGTAGACCTTTCACATACTTTGCCACATTTTTAACGAAGCCGGCCAAATCCTTAGCCTGTTGTTCACTCATCTCCTGGTGGTTCTTCTGGAATATTTTGAGCATATCTCCTACAGTCTTAGACAAATCCTTAGCAAAATCAGCTAAATTCTTAGCCTGTTCGCTGGCCATCTTCTTCCTATCCGCGGCAAACCCTTTTACATCCTTCCGTGCATCAGCCAGTGCCTTGCGGGTATCAACCACTAAATCACCCAAAGCCTTGACCCGAAGATCATAGGAAGCAATGATGTTTTCGGTAATACTTTTCATACTATCAGCTATTCCCATTTCTTATCCCTCCTTTCAAATTACCGGCTCTTATTTAGCCGCGGCCATTGTTAATTTTCGTCCTGAAAAAACCAAATCTTGCTTTGCGCGGATATTGTTTACCGCCTCTTTAAAATCCTTGACCTCTATGGCTTCTCCTTTATCTAAAAGGCTACGCAGCGATTCAGCCATTTCTTTATGCTCGCTTTGAAATTCCTTAAGGGTAGTACTCACTTCATTTTCTCTGGCCTTCTGCCTAGACTGAATATTCTCTAAAGTCTTTTTAAAATCCTCTATCTTTACCTTTTTGCCATCTCCCAGGTTTCTCTTAAGAAGTTCAGCTATCTCTTTTTGTTCCTCAAAGAAGGTCTTTAATAAATTCTTTACTTCTTCTTCGCTTTCATCTTGATAAATGAAAATATCCCCGATCATATTGTCAAAATCTTTTCTCCTTAGGGATTCTTCTTTAGCCAGGGTCTCTTTAAGTTGTTCACTCATCTGTTTTCTTTCGGCTCTAAAATCTTCCAAAATCTGGTGAGTATCATCTACGATCTTCGCTACGGTCGAAACTCTGGCTTGGTAAGAAGAAACAATCTCTAAAGCAACTCTTTTCATGTCTTCGGTAATTCCCATAATTACATTCCTTTCTAAAGGTTAAAGAAGGACCTCCTTGGCGCGATATGCCCTTGACATCAAAGATGTCAAGGGGATGTCTCGGCAAGAATCCCTCTTAGATATTGACCAATCCTTATGCTGCTGTAGCTGTTAAACCAATGGCTTCAGCATACTTAAGATAAGTCTCGACTGATGCCACTACTACTCTGGCTTCAATCGCGAGTATTTCAATACCCACTAAAGAAACTCTTACCCAAGCATCAACAATTACGCCCTTATCCAGGATTCTGTCAATAACCTCAACCAAACTGGAAGAACCAATTGCTTTTTCTACTGCCATGTTCAACACCTCCTTCTTTTTTAGATTCCGCTTTTTTCAATTTAAGGAAAGCGGTTAACCCTTCTATTTTACTTCTTAAACACCTTGCCTAAAAAACCTTCAGCTTTACTTTTCGCTCCTAAACCAAAGCTAAGAGCTAAAGCTAAAATTAACCCGCCAAGAATAATATCTTTAGAATTATTAGTCAAAATAACTCCTAACCCCAAGCTGTTTAAGGCAATCAACCCGGCAACAACAATAATGGCATACTTAGCAATGTTGGCGAGTATCTGAGCCTGAGCAATTCTGACATTTCCTCCTACCAAGGCGATTATCCCTGAAATAAGTATGGCCAAAAAAATCCCTAAAATTAGTATAAACACTGCGGCAATTACATTAGGGATATAAGAAAGAATTTGTGCTGTTATTCCGCTAGTAGTTAGTCCGTAAAACTCTAAAGCCACGATTAAAGTGCCAATGATAATTAAAAAAAATATTATCTCCGTAAGTAATTCACTTAAAGAAAGTCCAATGTTGCCTTTTTTGAGAATCTGAGGGATTTTGGCTTTCTTAGCCCCTTTTTCTAACTTAATAATCACCAGTAACTTTGCCACCAAGGCAACAATTCCTACTGCAATCAAAGCCCCAATCACCAAGATAAGCAACAATCCCCCTAATTTCGGCAAGTACTCTCCCAATTTAGCCAAACCAGTCTTAGCCGGTTCTAACACTCCAGCAAAAGCAGGCATAACCAACAGGCTCATAACCACGGCCAAAAATACCCCTACTCTACTTACTTTCTGCATTACCTCACCTCCCTTTTTTTCAATCTCCCCTCCAATCTAAACTTATCTCCTACCTTATATGTAGCAACTATCGTGCCAAATGGTCTAATCAAGAGAAAATTCTTGGATGTATATTGCTTTGTAACTCAAGGAGTTAGAAAAGCGCTTTTTTTGATTAAACAGGTTTATTAAAAAAAATTTTTGTTTCCCAAAAACATAGAATCAAATCTACACTTTTGTGGAAATTACCTTACGCTGCCCCTCCAGGCTTATTGCGGATTATTCCAATTGAAACTCTCTTATCTTCGAATAGAGGCTGGTACGGTCTATCTTAAGGATTTTAGCAGCCTTGGTTTTATTGCCGCTTACTTTAGTTAAAGTTTGTTTAATTGCTTCTCTTTCGATTTGTTCGGTGACTTTTTTGGTCATTTCCCATAGAGAGGTTCCCTTATCTAAATCAGGCTGAAATTGTAGGCTTTTGGGTAAAGTAGAATTATTTAAACCTAGGTCACCGGAACTAATCATACTTGAATCAGCCAAAAGTACGGCTTTTCTGATTGCATTCTTTAACTCTCGGACATTGCCCGGCCAATTATAAGCCAGTAAATGTTTCATGGCTTCAGGAGATATCTCTTCTATTTTTTTGTTAAGTTTCTGATTTTCTTCTTCTAAAAAACATTTGGCTAAAACAGGAATGTCTTCTTTTCTTTCCACCAAGGAAGGTAAATCTATACAAAACTCATTTAATCTATGAAACAAATCATTTCTAAACTTTCCCGCTCTTACCTCCTCCCAAAGGTTAGTCCCGGTAGCGGCAATAATTCGAACATTTACGCTTATGTCCTTCTTACCTCCTAAATGCTGTAATTTCCGCTCTTCAATTACCCGTAATAACTTTGCCTGTACGGCCAAAGATAAATTGGCAATCTCATCTAAAAATAAAGTGCCGCCTTGAGCCTGTTCAAATTTGCCTTCCTTTCTCTCCTCAGCTCCGGTAAAAGCGCCTTTCTCATAGCCGAATAATTCACTTTCCACTAAACTTTCCGGGATTGCTCCGCAATCTATAGGCACAAATGGTTTATTAGCTCTTTTGCTCTTTTGATAAATCAAGTTAGCAATAACCTCTTTGCCGGTTCCGCTTTCACCCTCTAGAATAACCGTCATGTTTGTGCAAGCAACAATTTCTACTTGCTTTAAAACCTTCTTTATCTGAGGACTTTCTCCCATCACTATTTCTATAGTTTCTTTTTCGCCTAATTTTTTTCTTAACCTTTCTACTTCTCTACTTAAATATTGAGTCTTAAGGGCTTTTTTAATAGTAAAAACCAGCTCTTCATTGTTGAAAGGTTTGGTAACATAATCAAATGCCCCTAACTTTATCGCTTTCACTGCTTCTTTAACCTCGCTATAGGCAGTAAGCATTATAATAATTAAATCTTTATCTCTTCTTTTCATTTCCTCTAAAATCTTCATCCCATCCATACTGGGAAGCTTAAGGTCTAACAAAACTAAATTGGGGCAATTTCTTTCAACTGCCTTAAGAGCACTCCTCCCATCTCCGGCACTAACCAGATCATAACCTTCCTCTCCTAAAACAGCTGAAAGATTAAAACAGAAGTCTTTATCATCATCTACAATAAGGATAGTTTCCATTTAACCTACTTCCCTTAACTAGCTATCTTTCTTATATTTCTTAATATATCTTCCTCAGTAAAAGGTTTATCAATAAAGGCAAAAACTCCTTTTCTTTTAGCCTCTCTTCTAATTTCATCATCTCCATAAGCAGAAATTATAGTTACTAAGGTCTGCGGGCTTATCTTTCTGATCTTAGAAAGCAGTTTAATTCCGTCACCGTCAGGAAGTTTTAAATCTAAAAAAATTAGGTCCGGCGCCTCCTTCTTTACCTGACTTATAGCATTTCTCCTTGTATTAACAACTTCTACCTTATAGTTTTTTGAGCTTAAAAAATCAGCTAAAAGCGCACACAAATCTTCTTCATCTTCTACAATTAAAATGTTCTTTATTTGCTTCTTTAAAGGTTCAGCGTAAACTATCGGTTTCTCTTTATTCCGACGTTTTTCGCACTGCTTAAGAAATAGCTTAAATTCATCAAGTTCATCAAGTCTGCGCCAACCCGAAAGGCCGCTGCGCCAAACAAAAGTTTCTTCCATTTTAACTTTTCCTGTAGAAATCCACTTTTGCAATCGCGAAATATAAATTGACCTATATATATCTGCTCCTTTTCTGATATCGTATTTTATTTCAACCACAGCTCTTTCCTCTTAATCTCTTATTTTAAACGCGACTCTCTCAATTTCTGTCTAACTGGCAGAGAAACTGTAAATGTAGAACCCTTTCTCCACTTACTTTCCACCTCTATTGTCCCCTCATGGCTTACCACCACTCCATAGCAAAGGGTTAATCCTAAACCTACACCTTCATTCTTGGTGCTAAAGAAAGGATCGAACATCTTGATTATATCTTTCTCGGGAATCCCTTTACCTGTATCCTCAATTCTGGTCACGAAAAAATTTTCCTTAATTTCAGTAAGGATAGTTAACTTGCCTCCCTTAGGCATAGCCTCAATAGCATTGAGAACTAAATTTAAAAATACCCGCCCCATCTGTTCTTTATCTATCATTATTTTGGATGGTTTAGAATAAAAGTGCTTAACTATTTCTATCTTCCGGGATTCAATCTTAATCCATACTGTACTTAAAACATTTTTTAATACCTTATGGATATCAGAGAGGCACATATTAAGTTTTGGTGGCCGGGCACAGTTTAGGAGTTCGGTAATTAAATAATTAATTCTCTGAATATTTCTTTCCACAATTTCAATATGTTTTTTTGCTCTAGAATCTTTATTGGCTATAGCTTTCCTAAGTTGTTGGATAGACATAGATACATTGGCCAAAGGATTTCTTACTTCATGGGCAACACTGGCAGCTATCCGGCCAGTGTAGGCAAGTTTCTCAGAACGAATTAGCTCTTCCTCACTATCTTGTAGTTCCTTATAAACCTTCTCTAATTCTTCTGCCTTTCTCCTTTCAGCTTCGGCAATTTTTATATGCTCCTTCTCTATTCTTTTACGTTCAGTAATATCCCGGATAATACCCACAAGCCCGATTATATTACCCTTATCATCAAACCAGAGAAACTTAATTGTATGAAGCCAATGCTTTTCCCCCTCCTTGTCAGTTATGTGTTTAGTAAACTCCCTTGGCTTTCCGGTATCGAAAACTAACTGATCATCTTTAATGATTTCAGCAGCTTTTTTTCTATCTAATAGTATCTCCGCGTCATCCTTTCCAATAACTTGTTGGCCAGATAACCCTAAAGTCTCTAAAGCCTTGTTATTAACAACTACGTATTGGCTGTTTAAGTTTTTAAAAAAGATAGCTCCATGTTCCGATGCCACCATAAATTGATATTGCCTAAATCTTTTCTCTGCCTTTTCGCGTTCAATGATGTCATTTATATCAGTTTTAATATTATTGATCAGCATTTTAGGTTCTTCCATTGCCTGTTTATTCCTTTTTTATTACAAAAAATTTATATCAACATTACGATTTCGTAATTATCCCTTGAGGACTTATATTGATATTTCGCATTACCTAGTTTATTATTCTTTATCAAGCGCTCTTTCTCTCTCCCATCTCTCGGTCAATTCTAATCCTATTCTTTTACCATCATTAGAGATAATAAAGATAATCCTTCCCCACCCATCAAGAATTTGTAGAGCATTCTGTTTTGCTTTAAGGTCGCCTTTACCGTATATCTCAAGTGTCACACCTAAAGCCTCTTTTATCTTTTCTATTTCCCCTTTACTCAAATGACAAATTTCTTTTTTCTGCCCCATAAGTTCCTCCTTAAATTTTGAAACGATTCTGGTGAATTTCTATCTATATCCTTCAATTTATTTAAGACTTTGCTCATTACCAACTCTCAGTATTGTCGATGAGTTAAATTAGGAATAAAATAAAAAAAACCCAAATCTTACCTTTTGTTAAAAGCCAAAATTTGGGCTATCTTTTCGATTCGCCTATATTTCGAAGCATAAAGTGATATGTGATATAGCATGCTACATCCATCCTTCCTAATGTCAAGAATAAACTTTGGTTGGTAAACTTTTTTTCTAAAATCATCCCTTCAGCAATAACTAACTTAAATTAAGTATTGCTTAATTTTATAGCAAAAAATATGTGTAGCTTATTACTCTAATGTCCCATCTCCCGCATAACTAGCAATTTTCTGCCTATCCTCTTTTTTAATCTCTAAAAATTCTACTCCTATCCTATATTTATTCTCTCCTTGTTCGAAACTCTCTTTCTTTATGTTTCTTGACCAAATTACCCTTGCTAAAGTAGCGATAGAAAAAATTATATCCTTAGAATGTTTGATTGGTTGATGTATCTCGAGTTCTAATTTGCTTCCTGGGGGAATATCCCTTTCTGTCTCAAACATTAAACCACCACCGCTTATATTCTTAGCGATAGCTTTAACTTTATCCGAAGTATTTGACTCTAAACAATAGGTGATAAAAAGATTCTTCTCTAGACGTAAAAATTTTCTTCTCTCGAAACTCACAAATTTATCTTTTTCCATTACCAATTTTCTTGCCTCCCTTCAATTAGCGAAATTTTTAAATAGACTAAGCGGGCGCAAAAACAACCCACAGCAATTTAGCTTCTGTATTTCTTATATTTCACCATCTTTAATGCAGTACCTTCGTTAAGGATGGATTTAAATTCGCATTTATCCATTGTTTTCTTAATCAGGGGAATCCCCCTGATTGATTCACCAGGCTGGCTCTCTTTATCTAAAAGTAGAGAATCCTCGGCACCAAAAATAAACCCTTTTCCTTTATCTCTTACGAATATGGCTAATTTGTTAGAGTAAATAAAAAACTTAATTCCTATTTTCCCTTCTTTACCTTTACTGTAGGCGTGCTGAACAACGTTAGCACATGCCTCACCTATTGCGAAACCAATATCTTCTGCATCATTCTTATTAAACGCCATTCTGTCTGTAATTACCGATGTTACAATTCGAGGCACCTTCAGCCATTCAGCCAAAGCAGGTAAATTAAAACTTATAATCCTTTTGATTTTATTTCTTGTCTTTTGATTCTGTTGAGATCGTTTCATGCAGCTTTCCCTAACAACAAAACCCAAATTCTGCCAGTCAATCACGATTAATCTTTCTTTCCCCTGGGCGAAAATTCAAGAATTGTCTGTAAGGATTAAATTGCTTGCCTCGGCCCTTACTCCTCTTCCAGCTTCCTTATCGCCCCCCCAAGGGTATACTTCTTACTGTCGACTAATGCTTTAACCAAAACAACTCTATGGATATCTTCTTGGGAATATTTTCTAAATTTTTTTATCCCGCATCGGACATACTTTGGTTTAACAATACCTAGCCTTTCCCAATAACGCAGTCTCTCCGGAGATATACCTATCTGTTGTGTTATTTCTACTATCCCCAATCTATGGTTTCTATTCTTTTTCATTCGATAACTTAAATTTTAGGGCACTCTTTATAGCAGTTGTGGTAATTATTTGTGGTCAAACAAAACTTTTCTGCCGCCTCTTCTGGAACATAAGTCAAACTACTAACCCCAGGGCGGCCAGTAAGACACGAATTTACTTTTCCAATCTCCAAAAAAAACCACCATACTCTCGATAGCAAGGACATTTTGAAGCTCTTTCTATGATTGTTCATGCTCTCCTTACTCAATAACAACTTCTTTTGTTTTGGCTGCGGCTAAATGGCTATATTTCTGCATGTATTTGACGCTAAGAGAGTGACAGTTTAGGCAATCTAGATTATTTACATCATAACGAAAACAGGGCAAGAGTGCTCGAAACTCCAGTAAAATATCCTGAGCATAATATTGTTTTTCTTTAAAGCTACGGGGTTCTCTTGTCTTCAGCTCAGTCCTTCTAATTACTGCCTGAGCCTCAAGAAAAATAGTGCATTTAACCTTTTGATCTGGAAATTCCATTTTAAAAAATTATCTTTATCTATAATTTCGCCATTGGCTTACGCAATTTGAGATGTTATTTTTATTATCCTTACTTAATTCTTTAAACTGAATAGCTACACCAGAATTACCGAAACCATCCCCCGGCTCTGCTGATTCAATTCTCACTATTACCCCTATACAATCGATTACCTTTGGCCATACAGTAATTCTTGATGATCTAGACCTATTTAATAACAAAATAACTCTCACCTCCCCCTTTAAAAGCCCGGTTTCGTTAGTTTTGCAATATAGTCCAGAACAACTTATATTTTTGGTTTCAATTATAAGGGTAAAACCTTCTCCTCTAATTGTAACTGGAAAGCTACATTCTATTCGGGGATAGTATCTTCTTTCAGTTGGAGATTTAAACATATAAAGTTAGTTTGTTTTCCAAACCTCTAGGTCTGCTTTGTGCTTTGCTTGATATTCCGCTCCCTTCTCTTTCCGGGTTTTCACTACCATCTTTTATCCTCCTTTTCAGGTTATTTTTTTATTTTAAGACCGCATTAAATCCAAAAATACCCAAATTTCCTTGTGCTCTCGGTGGTAAGGGCATCTTGACTGTTTCGTTTTCCTCTTTGAGAGAATTTTTCACTTCCTACCTTCGCAAAAGCCGATATCCTATCCTAATTTGCCTTTAATTATTGCTTATAACG
Organism: Candidatus Omnitrophota bacterium; assembly: GCA_043815185.1. Classification (GTDB taxonomy): domain Bacteria; phylum Omnitrophota; class Gorgyraeia; order Duberdicusellales; family 4484-171; genus Susulua. The sequence goes on from JBDRJF010000023.1 coordinate 13,014, forward strand.
GTAAGAAGAGCAACGGGGAATGAAAGGGTAGATAATGGATACTTAAAGTACCCATTCAAATATGAGGAAGGTAATCTATCTTAAAATTTTTGTAGAAAAGAGACTAGGTTAATACCTTTACTAGATATCTTTATTTTATGCCGGATATTTTTGCGGTGTTTTCCTACTGTTTGAATAGAAATATTTAGAAGATTGGAAATCTCTTTGCTGGTAAGGCTGCTCTTTAACATATTGCAAATTTCAATCTCTCTAGGGGTTAGCTTAAGGTTTTTTTGGGTTATTTTACGGCCAAATGAAGAGGTTAGTTCTTTTAAGTGATATTGGAGCAAATTAAGATATTTAGCCGATGTTCCTTTTAATCTAAGTTTTCTTAAAATTGGCAGTAATGATTCATCTATATTGATTGCTATATCTTCCTTTGTCTTATTTTTTGTCCTCTCGATATGCTCTATCATTTCTTTAAGCGCCAAGTTCTTTTGCTCCAAAGCTAATTTTTGTTCCCGTAGCATTGACTCAGACTTTTTCAGCTCCTCCTCCGCCTTCTTGCGCTCGGTGGTGTCCATACAAATACCCTGCATATCGACTACCTTACCCTTCTCGTCTTTTTGCCATCTTACCCTATCTTCCAGCCATTTTATTTCTTTATTTCTGCTAACGATCCTGTACTCTAAGACTATATCTTCTTCTTCTTGAGCCTTGCTTAACAAAGAGAAAAGCCTTTCTTTATCTTCCGGATAAATTGTCTTCTCCCATAAGGAAGGGTCGGAAAGCCACTCTTTCTGGGTGTAGCCATAAATTTCTTCTACTGCTTTATTGACATAAATAGCTGCGAAATTCTTCGGGTCAGCTATATACACTAATTCCTTCATGTTCTCAGCTAATTCTCTATATTTCTTTTCTGATTTCTCTAAGGCCTCCTCCACCTTCTTGCGCGAAAACGCGATGCCGATGCTAGTGCCCAACCCCTCAAAAAAAATAATCATATCCAGCGTAAAAGAGTTGCGTTTACGGTCATTAATCTGCAACAGCCCTATTATGCTGCTGCCAGCCTTGAGCGGAATCAGCGCCACGGATTCGTAGCCTGCGGTATTGCAGCGGTTGCGGGTGCGTGCCTGGCGCTCCTTTTCTGTGGTCGAGGCCAAAAGATCTGTGGTGCTATTGGTCCAGAAACTACCGCCCTCGGTAAAAAACGGCAGGTTAGCGTCAAACCGGCCAGAAAGGATACTCCCGCACATACACTCTAATACCGCATTCCCCTTTATGTCACGTATAATATTCCTCTTGTCTTCGCGGGCGCAAAAATACCGCCCTTTAAGTAGGAAATCTTCAGAAAAACCTTTAGTTTCGTAGTAAGGAAAATCTTCTCCTTCGCGTAGGCGGACACCAATAGCCTCAAAACCCATGCTTTGTTTAATCAGCTGCAAGATAGAGGCAATAGTACCCGTTGTATCCTGCGGGTCGCTGAGTAAAACCAGCGTATCATGGCTAAGCTTTTCCATGATTTCCACCTTCTTGCGCTCAGAGCTTTCAAGAATCTCCCACTTACCTTCCCGTCTAATAAGGGCGAATTGATGATTGTTAACCACATCTACAATTTCTGATGCCCCGCACTTATCAAGAGAATAGGTGCATATGGCAAGCATCCGATGTTTGCCGATAGCATTATTCACTGCTGCCTCATAATCAGCAAATTTTTTCCAATCATTTTTTTCAAGCCACGAGATATTTCCGGTTAAGCGCAAACCATCAAACCCCATCTTCAAGGCCTGGGCTTCTTTTTCAACCCAACCCCGGAGTATATTATCAGCTTCGAACTTGCCCGATTTTGTATACCATTGACTATGGTCCAGGATTTCTATTTGGCCTTTTGTAATATACTTATCCAGATCCTTTACTTTTTCTTTAAGTGCTTTCTTTACATCTTCAACTCCTAACGGTTCAAAAGTAACCCACATACAAAATTCATTATTCTCCAAACCCGCTTTAAAATAAGGCACCAGGATATCAATTAGATCTTCTTTGGTCTGGTAAAATTGGCAGAAGTGTGTACCCCAGGAAACATCACCGATAATGTCAATTCCCATTTTTCTAACTTTCTCAGCAGCTATAGGCGCTTTCGCTTTCCTGCGCTTGCTGATATCGTTGATATCGGTCTTAATATTACTATTCAGCACTTCAGGTTTATCCATTACTATTGCTTCTTTTTTCTCCCATTATTTAACTACACTTAACTTAATTTGAGTATTACTTAAATTTATGAGCAAAAAAATACCTGTTGGCTATTTAGCTAATATGTTTAGTGCGGTTATCCACATACCTAGTGATTAGCTCTCTATCTTCTTCTTTGATCCCTGGAAATTCTACTCCTACTCTATATTTATTCTCTCCTTGCTCGAAATTCTCCTTCTCTATTTTTTCTACCCAAATTACTTTTGCCAAAACAGGTACACAGCGAATCGTACTCTTACCACAATTTATAGGTTGATATATCTCCAGCTCCAATTCTTTCTCCTTAGAAATCTTTCTTTCTGTTTCAAACATTAATCCACCAGCACTTATATCGCAAGTAATAGCCTTTAACTTAATATGGGGGCTCGCTCTTAAAAAACATACAATAAACATATTATCTTTGAAGCGAGGCAATTTTCTCCTCTCTAAATCTGGAAATCTCTCTTTCTCCATTTCTCTCTCCCACCTCCTCAGGAATTCCTTTAAATTTAATTAAACTAGCCCAAAAATAATCCAAAGCAATCTAGCTTCTGTTTCACCAATATTTCTCACTTTTTGAGGACTCTGTGTATAATCGCAATAAAGACTATCGTCTTTTTTAAGAATTAGTTTTTCTGACTCACATAAAAATTCCACCTTTCCTTCAAGTAACATTCCAAATTTTTCGCCTTCAGAATAAATCAACTCCTTTCTTAACTCTGCACCGATTCCTATAGTAAAAACTTGTGGCTGCATCTTTATGTTCAAAAGTCCAGAAGCCAAAGTTTCACAAAAGACATTTTTTTCTTCACCAATAACTCTTTTAGCCCTGTCCTTCTTAACAAAGATTAGTCCCTTTCCCTCTTCGCCTCCAAAGAAATAACCTACCTTTGTGTTTAAGGCCTCGGATATTTTTTCTAACGAGCCAACCGAAGGCGATGCAAGACCCCTTTCTAATTGAGAAAGGAAACTTGTAGTTAGCCCCGCCTTTTTTGCTAATTCCTTCAAAGTGATTCTTTGACGAGTGCGCAAATCTTTTATTCTGGCCCCAATTTTCATCTTTTATCCCCCTATGGCTAGTCCTGCCTACTTTGCTATTAATTTTATCTTATTCCTCAACAAAAAGATGTCAAGCTAAATTCCTTTTTGACACCCTTTTGGTATAAATGTTGCGTAATAAAAAAATTATGGTATATAAATATAGTAGCTCTTTTAATATATAATAATCAGAAAAATCATGTCGCTACAAGTAAAACTCACCAATAAATTAACCTATAAATTAAAACTGACTCCCCAAATGAGACTGGGCATTAAACTCTTACAAATACCCCTGATTAAACTCCAGGAATTTATAAAACAAGAAGTTGAAGAAAATCCTCTTTTAGATGTGGAAAGCCCACCGGCGCTTAAACAGGAAAATTATAATTTCGACGATGAAGAAAAGAAAAATTATCGAGAAAGCCTCTTAACAAAGCCTGCTACACTTGCAGAACACCTTTTAAGGCAATTGCGCTTGTTTGTTGATACTTGCGATAAACGCCGGGCCGGAGAATTAATTATCGGTAATATAGATAACAATGGATATTTACAATCTTCCGTAGAAGATATGGCTGAATCGCTCAAAACAACAAAGTCTTTAGTTGAAGGGGCATTATCCTTAATTCAAACCTTTGATCCTATCGGTGTAGGAGCAAAAGACTTAAGGGAGTGTCTTTTATTACAACTAAAAGCAAAAGGGAAACAAAACCCCTTTGCCTGCCAAATTATCGATAAGTATCTGCCCTACCTTGAAAAGAAAAGCTACGAGTTTATTGCCAAGAAACTGTCCGCCGAAGGCGGATCCGTCTCTGGCGGAAAAGTTTCGGTTGAACAAATCAAGGAAGCAATAAAAGAAATAGCCCAGCTAGAACCTAAACCCGGCCGTTCTTTTAATGCAGAAAAAACTGTATACTTAATACCAGATGCTATATTAAAGAAAAACAAAAAGCATTATGAGGTTGTATTCAATGACTGGGAATTGCCTCGTGTTACGCTTAATAATAAATATAAGCAAATGATAAAGCAAAAAAATACGCCCCGGGACACAAAAGAATACTTAAAAGAAAGACTTAGGGCTGCTCGGGCCTTGATTGAGGCTGTAGAAAAACGTAAAAAAACAATCCAAGAGATAATGGAAGCTATTGTTTATATTCAGAAAGACTTTCTGGATAATGGAAAAACTAACTTTAAGCCAATGACTTTAGAACAAATTGCCAAAAAAATCGGCAAGCATAAATCTACAATAAGCCGGGCCGTAGCTGACAAATATCTTCAGACACCTTGGGGTATCTTGGAATTAAGGTCTTTTTTAAATTCCGGGGTTAAGCAGAAAAACGGAGAGCTTTTCTCATCTAAGGCAATTAAATCAAAGATAAAAGGCCTAATCGAAAACGAAAACAAAAAGAAACCTTTAAGTGATCAGCAGATTGCCGGGTTCTTCAAACGAGAAGGAATATCTGTATCCCGCCGCACCATCGCCAAATACCGAACCCAGCTCAAACTCCTCCCCTCCCAATCACGACGCGAATAAACCACCGGTACCTAATTCGGGACAGACCCTATTTAAAAAAAATTAAAAAAAATGAAAGAATTTTGCCTTCTCATACGTCTATTAGATAAGGGAGTTGATTCAGGACAGACCCTATTTATTCCATTTTAACTTATGTCACGAATAGCTAGAATAGTATATCCAGCGTATCCTCATCATATAGTCCAACGGGGAAACAATAAACAGCCTATATTTGGCGATGATCAAGATAAGCACTTTTACTTTGGATTACTGAAAAAATATGCCCGGCAAGGCGGTTGTAAAGTACATGCCTACTGCCTTATGACTAACCACACTCATCTTTTACTAGTTCCTAATGAAAAAAATTCTCTAGCAATAACAATGCAAAAATTAAGCATGTCCTATACTCAACATATTAACAGAAAATATGACCGATCCGGTAGATTGTGGGAAGGCAGATTCTTCTCTGCACTGATTGATAAAGAATCGTACTTATGGACAGTCTGTAGATATATTGAACAAAATCCTCTCCGGGCCAGAATAAGTGAGAAAGCTACTGATTATATGTGGTCTAGTGCAAGAATAAACAGCGGTTTAATAAAGTCTGATTTCCTTGAGCCTATATGGGAAACATACTTAGATAAAAATGAATATCAAAGGCTTTTAGCTGAAGGTATTGAAGAAGCAGAAATAAAAAAGGTAAGAAAATCTACTTCGAAAGGGATTCCCTTAGGTTCTCAGGAGTTTTTCGATAGAATGGTTGGGCAATTTGGAAAATTGATAATCCCTAACCCCAGAGGAAATCCCTACAGAAAAAGAAATGGGGTCTGTCCCGAATTAAAAAATTAAGGAATTTGTGGCAAGATAAGACTTACGGCCGATAAGGGGGTGGCTTATGATATTTCACCTCCCGACTGCAACCCAGCCACCATAGTAAACCCAAGTGTTTAACTTACCCTACGATCAGATAACCGCTCCTGGATACCTTAGGCCTGTTGGCTTTGCGCCCCTCGGTTTCCCGAAGTTTGCCTTCATCGGCTTTAATCTAAATATACAATATTTTTTGATCAGATTTCAAGGCCAGCAAAATTTACTCTTGGGTAAAATAGGGTCATCAACTCCCTTTTTTCTGGGGAATTAAGGACGGGGGTTGCGATGAATGATAATAACTCTGCCCTCACTAATCATATCTTTTATCTTTTTCTTAAGCCATTGTTTAAACAATCTCCGCGTAAAGGAAATCAGCCCCATAAACCCAATCAAATCAGTTATAAGACCCGGAGTTAAAAGCAATATACCGCTGCATAAAATCAAAATGCCATCGAATAATTTATCTGCCGGCATCCGGCCATTATTTATCTCTTCCTGAATCCTGCGCAGAGTGATAAAACCTTGTAGCTTTGCCAGATAGGCACCTGTAACTCCGGTCAGAATTACAATCCCCAGGGTATAGCCTACTCCTATATACTGGCCAACCTTTATTAAAAGAGCTAACTCTACAATCGGTACCAACGTAAATAGTAAAATTAAGTATCCTAACATAATTTTTGCTTATTTTTTAAGAAATTTCGGACTTCTATTCCAGAACTATCTCTATATTGCTTATACCATCAGGCATTGTTTTTTCTTCCCCTTCTTATAAAATTCCTTTTAATTTTCTTCTGGGCAGGGAAAAAATAAAATTGGGGTCAAGAAAATGGTTCTTGTTTAAGGAATCGGCAGGACAATTCTAACTTCGGCCCCCTTATTCGGCTGACTATTAATCAACAGAGAACCATTATGGTTCTCAACAATGGTCTTAGACATAGCCAACCCTAAACCAGTTCCTTTTTTACTCCTTTTGGTGGTAAAGAACGGTTCAAATATCTTGGGGAGATTCTCCGCTGATATGCCTTCGCCGGTATCAGTTACCTCAATTATACAAACTGGCCTTTTTTTAGAAAACTCGGCTCCCGAGGCTTTATAAGTTTTGACCTTGATTCCACCGCCTTTAGGCATAGCATCAATTGAGTTAATAAAAAGGTTAAACAAAACCTGGTGTAGCTGATTCTTGTCTACCTCAATATAGATGTTCTCTTTGGAGAACTCAGTAGTAATGTCCACGCTTACCAGAGCCAGCCGATATTTAAGTAAAGACAAAGCATCTTCAACTAAATCCTGGGGTGCAATCTTCTCTTTCTTAATTTCGGAAGGCATAGCAAACTTTACTAAGTTGCGAACAATAGTATCGGCTCTTAAAGTAGATTCTTTTATTTTGATTAAAGCGGTCGTAACATCTTTATCCTTAGATTTTAACTTACGCTCCAGATATTCGGTGCCGCCAAGAATAATCCCTAAAGGATTCTTCACCTCATGGGCTACGCCGGAAGAAAATCTTCCTAAGGCTGCAAGTTTTTCCGACTGGACCAAACTATACTGAGCCTCTTCAAGCTTAGCTGAAGCATGGCTCAATTCTTCATTGGCTTTTATCCGCTCCTCTTCTATCCCTATGGCTGAAGCAATGATTCCTAAAAACTTCTTATCTTCCTCCCCCAATAAAGGCTCATTCTTATAAATACCGCAGACTACGCCTATTGGTTTACCCCGGCACTTAACTGTTTGACCGATATAGGTACGGAATTGATAAAGCGAACAAAAGGGGTCTTTACCGATATAATCGGAATGGGGTAAATTATATACAGTAAGAGCTCCTTCCTCGCGTTTATTGACTACATCGGAACAAATACTCTCAGAATACTTACCCTCAATTACATAATCAGCCGGAGGTTTATACCGGACTAAAGAATAGTAAGTATCTTCCTTAAAATTAATACGATTATAAAAGGCGGGGCTTGCTCCCAGAATATCGCCACAGAGCGTAACTAATTGTCGGATATTGTTTAAAGAATCAGCACCTAAATTTAGCAAACATTCGTTTGTCTGGCTTAAACGCTGTTCATCCTTTTTACGCTGGATAACTCCGGCTAAAGTAGTAGTAATCGTATTTAAAAAATCTTCTTCTTTTTTATCCCGCTTATGCCCTTTCTCTAAATAGACGCCAATTGCCCCGACTATATTCCCGGCATAGACAATCGGACTGCAATAGCTGGCATAGGATACTTGAGTTTTACTCTTAGTCTGAATGTTTTTTCCAAGGCCATCGTCAAATTGAAAATCTCCCAAAGCTGCTGCTCGGCCACAAACCCCTTTACCAAAAGGAATCCGCCGATACTCCCTTTGCAAGGCTGGCGGGAGCCGGCTTTGAACTTTCATCACTAAAACCTGGGGGTCTTTTTCTACCAGAAATATTGCTCCTATGGCTTCTGAAGAAAATGAAGGGGCTGAGAGAATAATATTAAGTGCACACTTTAGGAATCCCTCTAAAGAAATACTTTCCAAGGAGAAACGTAAAAGAGAATTTATTGCTGCCTGGGCACGATAGCTATGACGAATTTCCTCTTCCTGCCGATTAATTTTAGTAAAATCCTCAACCGTCTCAATCGCCGCTATAACCTGGCCTTCTTTGTTCTCTACCGGAAAAGAAATTACCTTATAAACCGCCTTTACCCCTCTTAAATTAGTCTTCATCAAAGCTTCCTGAATCTCTCGGCTAGCTAAGGCCTTACAGGTCGGACAAACCTTACAAGGATCCTTGGAAAAATTACTAAAGATATTATGACAAGCTGAAGTTTCGGTAAAATCTTTACCGGAAAACCACCTCTTCATCTGTTTATTCATGTATAGTAACTCAATCTGGGGAGATACTAAAGATACCCCGATACGAATATTGTCAATTATGCTCTTATACCCCTTTTCAGTCTTCTTTAGTACATCTTCGGCCTGCTGATGAGTAGTAATGTCTATGCCGACACTAATAACATATTTAGCAAAGCCCCGATTATCGCAAACAACATTATTAGCCCACTTTATTAATCTCGGGCTCCCGTCTCTACAGATCCAAGGATCTTCATACTCCTTGGGAAACTTACCCCGCTTTAAATCAAATAAATCATCCTTTGCTGTTTGGGCATCCTTTTTATTAAGAAACACCTTCCAAAAATGTTTACCCTTAACCTCCTCAAAAGAATAGCCGGTTATTCGTTCACAGGTGCGATTGAAGCGAATAATTCGCCCCAAAGAGTCAAAAACGACTACTAACGACCCTACCCTGTCTAAAAGCGAAGGAATTAAGTCGTAGCTCTCTTTGGCCTCTTCTTCAAGCTTCTTCTGCCGGCGGCTGATAAGCTGAAAGTAAACACTGGCAACGGTCAAAAATAAAACTACTGTTAAGCGTGACCAGAAAATATAGACTGAGGGGTTAAAGGCTACCTCAATCAAATTACCTTGGTCAAAAATAAAAGCATCCACTCCCGACCAAATCAGCCAATAGACTAAACTAAGGATAATTGAGAAGATTATCATTTCAAGAACATTTTAACCCCTCTTCAAGAGGTGTCAATAGGCCTTTAAAGAAAAGAATACTCTTTACAATACTTTTTATCTTGTTATATTTAACCTGCTATCTAATTGTAGGATTAAATTCTATCAAGCCATATTATATGTTCGGCAACTATCTAAAAGCAGCAAAAGACCTATTTTTCCCTTGTCTCTGTCTTTGTTGTGGAAAAAAGATTGATCAAGATTACCTCTGCAGCCAGTGTTTGGGAAAAATAGTCTTTCTTACCCAGCCGCGCTGCCGTTATTGTGCCCGAGCAGTGAAGTCTGAATCCGGCGACACCTGCAGTAAATGTCGCCAAAAAGTCTACCCCTACCACAGGCTTATCAGCGCTACTGCCTACCAAGAGCCAATGGCCAGCTTAATCCATCTATTTAAATACACAAATTATGATTATCTTGCCGGTTTCCTGGCATCCCTAATCAAAAAATACCTATTAAAGATCAGCTTTAATCCCAATAATCACCACCTGATTACTCCGGTTCCCCTGCATCGCGATAAGCTGAAAATAAGAGGCTATAATCAAGCCGGGCTCCTAGCAAAATTGTTATCAAATTATTTTAAAATCCCTTTCCGGGATGATATAATAAGCAATACAAATATCCGTCCTTCTCAGGTAAAACTTCCCCCACAAAGAAGGAAAACCAATGTTCAAGGAATATTTGCGGTAGATGAAGACCTAAAACAGAGAAAAATAATTCTCATCGATGATATTTTTACTACTGGGGCAACAGTCAGCGCCTGCTCCAAAGCTTTGGCTGAAAAAGGAACCGAGATAATTACCGTAATAACTTTATCAAAAACATTAAACACGAATGACCACGAAAAAAGAAATATGGATTAACACGAATCTATATTTATTCGTGGAAATTCGATAGACATTAGCGGACATTCGTGTCAAAAAAAAGATGAAGATTATAAGAAACTACATCATTAAAGATTTCTTGTCTGTATTCATCTTCTCATTTCTTATCCTGAGCATGGTAATGCTTATGGGCAATATGATGAAGATATCCGATATGGTAGTAAGAAAAGGGGTTAACATCATTGATGCCTTAAAAATCCTCTCTTTCTTTATTCCCTACCTATTGGGTTTCACTATTCCCTTAGCTTTTCTCTTAGGCGTTTTATTAGTTATGGGCCGCTTAATCGCGGATAACGAAATTGTAGCTATCCGGATAGCCGGAATATCTTTATTTAAACTTTTAAACATCTTTTTGATTCTGGGATTTATCTTCTCTCTTCTCCTCTTCATCCTCAATGACCGGGTAATTCCCGATTTTCATTATCGCTATCGCAGTGAAATAAAGAACATTTACTCTAAAAACATCTCAGCCCTGATCGAACCGGGGGTATTCTTAGAACACTTTGATAACTATATCCTTTATGTTACGGATAAAAATGAGAATAAATTAAAGAATATCTTCATCTATGAGATTGATCAGAAACAAAAGTCAACTAAAGTGACCTTTGCTAAAAATGGTGAATTCATCGTCGAAGGGGATATTCTAAAAATAAAACTTGAAGATGGTTTTCGGGATGAAACACTTTCTAAGGAGAAGTTGGAGCTCTATCGGCTTAACTTCAAAATTTTCTTTATGGATATTCCGATACAAAAACAAGAAAAGGTACAAGTAAGCAAAAAACCCTCGGATATGCGGCTGGAAGAACTACGCAGAAAAATATCCTTGCTCAACGCCCCGGAATTACGCGGTGAATTCCATAAAAGAATCAGTTTCTCTTTTGCCTGCCTGGCCTTTATTATTCTCGGCTTTGGTATATCTTTAGTAGTAAAACACCGCGAAAAAACGATGAATTTCGGTATCGCTTTTTTAACTGCCGGGGTTTACTACTTACTATTTATCCTGGGAGAAACTCTTCTTGAATATCGCTTCATTGCCCCTTCTTTGGGCATGTGGCTTCCCAATATAATTGTGGTCTCCCTGGGAGTATACCTTATCTTTAAAAATGCGCATCCTCGATAAATATATTATAAAAAATGTCAGTCTGGGGTACTTATTTGTCCTTTTGGTATTTGTAGGACTCTATTTTATCGCCGATATCTTCACCAACCTATCGGATATCCTAAAAGCTAAAACTCCGATAGATACTCTTGGCCAATATTATTTATCCTCACTGCCCTTAATAATTTTACGGGTAAGCCCATTATCACTACTTATAAGCACTCTCTATACCTTTGGGGAATTAAACAGGAACAATGAAATCATAAGCATTCGGGCGTCCGGGGTAAGCATCATAAGGATTGCCATGCCGGTAATACTTTTTTCCTTACTTCTTTCGGTGTCAACATTCTTCCTTCAAGAAAAAACCCTGATGACGTCTCAACGAAAGGTCGATGAGATAAAAACCCAGTTTATAAAAAATAGTGTGTCTACTGCTGGTGAAGAGAGAAATCTTGCTTTTACCTCCGGAGACCGGATATTTTTCGTTCAGAAATTCTATCCTAAAAAAGGAATATTGGATAATGTTATAATCTTTAAAGAGGGAGAAAGCAGGCAGCTTGAGAAAAAAATAGTCTGCAAAGAGATTGCTTATGAATATGGATTTTGGATTGCCAAAAATCTCATCGAATACGATCTGGACAGCAAAGGGGATATAATCGGTAACCCCACCTCTTTTAAAACCAAAAAAATCGGTTTAAAAGAAAAACCCCGGGAACTCCTCTTAAAAAGAAGTATTTTTTCCCAGTTCTCCTCTTTAAGTAACTTAAAAAAGGAAATTAGCCGGCTTAAGAAGGTCAAGGCTGACAAGTTGCTGGCAAGCTTAACAATTGACTACCATCAAAAGATTGCTGAACCCTTCTCGCATCTTTTTCTGGTTATCGGCATCTTGCCTTTAGCTTTAGAAATTAAAAAAAGAAAGGTAGCTCTCTCCTCTTTAGGTACCGGTTTTATCTTCAGCTTCATCTACTATATCCTATCCTCCTTTAGCGTTGCTTTGGGAAAATCAGGGATTCTCCTGCCCTTTCTTAGCGTAAGCTTAGCCCCTTTATTCTTTCTGACTGTCGGTATAAGCGGCCTAATTTTAATTAGATAAGGGAATTCTTATATATCCGGGGTATTTTTAACGAAAAGCAGCTAATAATCTCATAGGGAATAGTGTTGGCTTTCCGGGCCAGTTCCTCAGCGCTTATTCTTAAACCTTTAGCTTCACCCAGCAGGATAACCTCATCACCAGCTTTAATATCAACTCTTTTCCCTAAATCAACCATAATATGGTCCATACAGACCCGGCCGGCAAGATTAAAAAAATGATTCTTGATAATCACCTGACCCTTGTTGGATAAGGCCCAAGGATAACCATCAGCATAACCGACAGCTACGGTAGCAATACTGCGTAAGCTCTTAACAATATAGTTGCGGCCATAACTTATACCCCTGCCTTTTGAGACAGGCTTAACAAAGATAACCTTTGACTTCAACGAAAGAACCGGCTTAACCTCTAAGTTAACTCGCTGTGCCGGCTTAACTCCGTAGAGAATAAGGCCTGGCCTAACCATATTAAAGTGAGCGTTGGGATAATTTATTATCCCGATACTGTTAGCGCAGTGGCAAAACTTAAACCGTATTTTTTGACTAGCTAATACCTCAATAAAGCGATTGAAAGCGCCGATCTGACGATTGGTAAAATCGCGATCAGTATCAGCAACCGGAAAGTGAGTATAAATACCTTCTAAAGATAAATTCTTAAAACCAGCCAAACGTTTAATGAAAATATGGGCTTGGCTGTGGCAAGGTCCTAATCTTCCCATGCCAGTATCAATCTTTACATGGATTGGGAGAATCTTCTTAGCAGCGCCAGCTGCCTGATCCAATTTCCTGGCAAAATCTAAATCAACAATAGTAGGGATTATTTTATGCTTAATGAAAGCATCAACGAATTCCCCTAAGACTGCGCTTAAAACCAGGAGTGAACCCCTAAAACCATTCTCTCTTAAACTAATTGCCTCCTCAACGCTCCCCAAACCGAAGAAATCAACTCCGCTTTTACTTAACTCCTTGGCTATCGGTATTAAACCATGGCCATAAGCCGATTGCTTTATGGTGGCAACCACTTTAACTCCAGGACTAAGGTAATTTTTAATAGCTTTAAGATTACTTCTTAAAGCGCCTAAATCTACTTCGATCCATAAGGGTCTAATCATAATAGTTACTTTTTTCGCCTCACCTGGGGAGCCTTAGAATGCAGGTACAAGGGGCTCAGCTTATCCAAACTGGTGAACTTACCTTTATTATAATATATTTCAGCCAAAGGCATAAGATATTTTGCCCGGGGATAGACATCCTGGGGATAGATACTTAGCTGGGAGTTAAGCCCTAAAATTTGTTGGCGTAAATTCGAATCATAGGTGATAAAAAGATAATCACCGCTTACTTTCCCCAACTGGTCCAAAGTAACCAATTTAGCTTTAACCTCTTTAATCAGATTACCTCCCTGGCAGTTAAAAGAAGCTAAGTAAATCAGGCCTCGCCGTGCATCCGAGATAACCGCTACCTTTTCAGCCTTATTTTTAAAAGGGTAAGCGCAAGCGTAAAAGGAAGAAAGGACAATTGCCGGTTTCTTTGTTGCCAGCATAAAAGCCTTAACCAGGCTAAAGGATATTCGCAAACCGGTAAACGAACCCGGGCCAGCCCCAATAACAAAAGTATCGATATCCGATAAGCTTAATTTTACTCTTTTTAAATTCTTATCGATAAAACTTATCAGTTGCGATGCCCCAAACTTAATCCTCCGATTAAAATCAATTTCTTTATCCTTACCTTTTCTTATATAGAGTGAAAGATTCTCACTTGAGGTATCAACGGCTAAAATATTCATAGTTTATAAACCTTTTTTATCGAATCGAGTTTTTGCTGAGGGTAACCTTTGATTGAAAATCTTATATCCCGAACATTCTGGCCACTAAACCTAAACTCTAACCTAATATACTTATCCAGCTCATCCTCTATCTTACTGCCCCATTCAATAAGTGTTATTATCTTATCGGAATAGAGAAAATCATCAATACCTAAGTCAAATATATCACTAAATTTTAAGCGATATAAGTCGAGATGATAAACTGCTATATTTTTTAGCTCATATTGACGCAGCAAGGTAAAAGAAGGGCTCAAGACCCTTCCCTTATAGCCTAACCCGGCCAGCAAACCTCTGGCAAAGGTAGTTTTTCCTCCGCCTAAGGCCCCCGCTAATACAACCACATCTTTCCCTTCTAAGACTTGGGAAAATATCTTACCGAACTTAACCGTCTCACTAGCTGAGTTGCTCTTTAATTTAAGCATGATCTTAAAACTGACTATATCCTTTAACCTTAACCCTGGATGATTTCTCTTTATCCTTTAACTTATAACCCAAACTCTGGGAAGTTATTCTTCCGATACAATAAAACTTACCCTTTAAGAGATTGATCTTTGGCTCTTTCTTATCAATAGTAAAGATTAACTCATAATCTTCACCGCGATAAAGGTCATTGACTCCTCTGGTCAAAGGAAGGGTTTCCCGCTCAATTACGGCTCCTTTTTTACTTAATTTTAATATCCGGGATAAATCAAGAATCAAACCGTCACTGATATCGATCATTGAATTGACCTTAAAGTTCTTAACTAAATACTGGGCCTCTTTAATCCTGGGCTCAAAAGGCTTATTAAACGGCCGCTGGCCTAACCGATTCGTTACAAAAATATAATCTCCGACCTTGGCTCCAGACCTCAGTATTGGCTTTCGACAACTACCCATGCCCCAAACATCTAAAATCAGCTGATCTGAAGTACAAGTATCCCCGCCGGCTAAGGAAAATTTATATTTTTTGGCAAGCCTTAAGACTCCCTTTAATATTTGCTTAAGATACCGCTTATCCAAACCGCGGGAAACGCCTAAAGATACACCGATAAATTTAGGCACTCCGCCGCAGGCGGCGAAATCAGAAAGGACTCTGGCTACTGCCCGCCGGCCGATATCCTCAAAACTTATATTTTTTAACTTAAAATGCACTCCCTCGATAAATAAGTCGCTTTTAAGCAGCAGCTTTTGGCTTCCTACCTTAACCACAGCGCAGTCATCGCCGATGCCAACCAGCAAATCCTTAGCTGGCTTGACCTTTTTCCTTAAATAATCAATCCATTTCAGCTCGTTCATTCTGGGTTTGGTTTTGTAATTCGCAATTCGGGACACAGCCTATTTGAATTTCCCTTATCAGACTTATCTTTTTTTTGGGGATTTTCCTTTTTTTCCGCAAAATTTAAAACCGAAATTGTTTTCCTTTTTTTCAAAAAAAGTCGTTTACCAGCTTAGCTTTTTTAAATGGGGTCTGTCCCGAATTGCCCAGGGTTTGGACGATGTTTTTGATAAAGGGGGGGTAGATTATGCCCTTATCGCTGACTATGGCAGTGATTAGTTTGTGGGAAGTTACATCAAAGGCGGGATTATAAACTTTTACTTTCTTAGGGGCAACTTCTACTTTATTGACTAACTTTCTTATTTCATCTTTATTTCGCTCTTCAATCGGAATGGATTTGCCGCTCTTTAACTTTAAATCAAAGGTGTTAAAAGGAGCGACTACATAAAAAGGGATTTTATGGTAATTAGCTAATATTGCCAAACCATAAGTACCAATTTTATTGGCAGCATCGCCATTAGCAGCAATTCTATCAGCCCCGACAAAAATCTTATCGATTTTACCCTGCGCCATTAAAATTGCCGCCATATTGTCACAGATAACAGTTGTTGGAACACCTCTTTTAGTTAACTCCCAAGCACTCAGCCGTGAACCCTGCAACAGAGGCCTGGTCTCATCAGTATAAACTTTTATATCTTTATAGAACTCATGAGCCTTATAAATAACCGCCAAGGCTGTTCCATCCCCGGAAGTAGCTAAAAATCCGGCATTACAATGAGTTAATATTCTGTCACCTTTTTTTATAAGCTTAACTCCGTAATCAGCCATCCGCTCACAAAGCAAGATATCTTCTTGATTAATTGCCTTAGCTTCGTTTAAAATTATTTCTTTTATCTGGCTAACACTCTTATTTTTATTTTTTGATCCAGCTCTTTCTAATCTCTCTAAAGCCCAGGCTAAATTAATTGCTGTCGGACGACAAGATTTAAGGCGTTTTGAAGCTTTCTGAAATTCGCTTAAGAATTTCTTCTTAGTTAAAGATTTATTCTTAAAATGTACATAAAGACAATATGCTGCAAAGACTCCGATTAAAGGAGCGCCCCTTACTTGGAGCTCTCCTATAGCCTTATAACCGCTATCTAAACCCTCACACTCTTTCCAGGCCTCTTTTAAGGGGAGTTTAGTCTGATCAATATAAAATAACCGCTTATTTTTAAACTTTATAGCTCGCATTTTGATTTTATTATTCGAAAATATTGGAAGAACCATTGTTGCGAAGATGAAACAAAGAGTAATTATTTCTTGATCAATCTATTGATACAATCAAGTAGTTTTTCGGGGTCAAAAGGTTTATTCAAAAAGGCTTGCGCACCCATCTTATAGGCCTTATTCCTTGATTCCTCTCCCTGTTGAGCAGTTAACACTATAATAGGTATATTGTTCGTATGGGTTGAACTTTTTAAATTCGCTAAAACCGAAAATCCTCCGCCGGCAGGTAGGCCTAAGTCTAAAATCACTAGATCGATATCTCCCTTATGAGCCTGACTGGTGCCGTAAATTCCGTCATTGGCGATAGTAGTTACATACCCTTGTGATTTCAGCAGGCTGGATAAACCCAGCGCTAATTCGTTCTGGTCTTCAACAATTAATATTTTCTTAGTTGTTTCTTCGCCCATCTTTAGATCTTCTACCCCCTCTTAAATCACATGGCAGCAGTACAACAAATTTACTACCTTTGCCTGCCCAATCCTCAGCCCAAATTTTTCCCTTGTGAAACTCAACAATATCCCTAGTAATTGCAAGCCCGAGGCCGCTGCCTTCTTTATCGGTATTGGCCCTTTCAAATTTATCAAATATTTTTGTTAGTTTATCAACAGGTATACCTGGCCCGCTATTCACACATTCTAATCTAAGCAAATTGTTATTAAGAAAAGCTTTCAGGCTTACCGAACCACCTTCGGGGGTATATTTTGCAGCATTGCCAATAAGATTATTCAATACTTGATTAATTCTATCTTTATCTCCCCATAAAAATAATTCATCATTGGCAATATTCTTATCTAACTTTATAGATTTTTTATGAAACATAACATCAAATTCTTTAGCCTGCTCATCCAATATCTGCGAAAAATTACACAATTCTCTCTTACCGCTAACTATCCCGGCTTCAATCTTATGTAAATCTAGGAGATTAGCTACGAGGCGGCTCATCCTGTCTACTACATTACGACACATGCTAAGAATTTTTTCCTGCTCGGTAGTTACATCGCCAGCTATGCCTTTTAGCATATTAAATATATTTAGCCGGATGACAGCAAGAGGATTTTTAAGTTCGTGTGAAACTGTGGCAACAAATCTTGATTTTACTTGGTCACTGTATTTTGCCTGCGCAGCATAAGCTATAATTCTAGTTAAAATATTTCTTATAATAGAATACCCTATATAGAAACCACAAATAGAAATAAAGATAGTTACGGCTAACATAAAGCCGATATCACCGGTAAGAATATCAATAGTAAACAATCGATTCACTAAAATATAAAAGAACACCAAAAAAGGCACTATGCTCATCAAAGAAAAAGCTATATTAAATTTACGGCGGGGGTCTTCTCTTAGTTCCTGCAGTACTAATTTTAATGACTGATCATCACTTTTTTCCTTTCTCATGCAGCCTCCAATATCGATAAATATTCACTTTCTAGCCTATTATAATGGAGAAAAATTCCTTTTTCAAGTAAATTATATCACAAGTATTAATGCCGGAAAAGCACTCTCTCGGCATTGGAAAAAACAATACCTCTTAACTTTTCCTCCTCTATGCCTTTGATCGATGCAGCATGAGAATAAACTCTACCTATATCTAAAGGCGTTGAAGGTTTACCTCCCACCCGCATATAAGGCGAATCAGTCTCGAGCAGCAATTTATCCAAAGGGCAGCTTTTTAATGCCGCAGTGATATCCTCTTTATGACGCAGGATATTAAGTGAAAAAGAGACATAACCTCCGCGTTCAATAATCTTAGCCAAAAACTCTTTGTCGTATGAGAAACAGTGAAGAATAACCTTCTGATAACCGGATAAATACTTATCGAGAATATCTAAAATTTTGGTATCTGGCCAGCGGTTATGCAAAATAATTGGCAGCTGCTTGGATTTTGCCAGTTGCAGAAAAGCAGCTAAGACAGTTTCTTGCTTGTCAGCCGGAATCGTAGCTGTGCTATCCAAACCGATTTCACCGACGGCTACTACTTTTTCGTTCTGATCAATCAATTCCCCATAATCCTCAACTATTGAAGGTGAAAAGTCTTCAGCTGAGAAAGGATGATATCCTAGAGAACTATAGATAAAACTATACTGCCGGGAAAGCTCTACTGAAAGCTTAGCGCTACTTAAATCAATAGCCGAATCAATGAAACAATAATTACTGCTGGAAGCAGAAATTACTTCCTCTCTGGTAATCTGGGAAAGTGTATTCAGATGACAGTGTGTATCAATCAACATTTATCCGCGGGAAAAGTGGTGGTTCTTTACTTATTGAAAAACTTCGAACCCGGCCCCAGGCTGTATTATCTAAGTGCGGGGAATCGAATTTTACTCCTAACTGTCGATAGATTGACTCACTAACTTTAGGCATAACCGGATAAACATAAACAGCGATAATCCGGATCCCCTCACAAAGCTGATAAAGGAACTTCTTAATTTCATCGACTTTTTTCTGCTTAAACAGAACCCAAGGCTTAGTATCTTCAATATACTTATTGATTACCCGGATAAAAGCAAAAATCTCCTCCATTGCTAAAGAAAACTCAACCTTATCCAGATGAAGACTATATTTTTTACCAAGATTTTCCAAACAGGGATTAAACTCAAAAGGCGCAGAGGAGACGCCTGAAACCTCACCTTTAAGGTATTGCTCAGCCATATTAAGAGTGCGAAAGACTAAATTACCCAAATCATTGGCTAAATCAGAGTTAATCCTGCTTACCAGAGCCGGCCAGGAAAAACTTCCGTCAGAACCGACGGGAACTTCCCGAAGCAGAAAATAACGCAAAGCATCTACAGCTACTGCTTGATTATTGCCTAAAGATTCACTTAAGGCTGATAGTAGCTCCCAAGGATTAACAATATTTCCCCGGGATTTAGATATCTTTTCCTCATCCTTCTGCCACCAACCATGGGCAAAGACCATTTTTGGCGGCTCGATACCAGCTGCTTTTAACATTATCGGCCAGAAGATTGCATGATGCCTTAAAATATCTTTGCCGATAAAGTGGATATCAGCCGGCCAGAGCTGTTTAAACTTACCACTATCCCAATAGCAGCCTACCCCGCTGATATAATTAATCAGGGCATCAAACCAGACATAGATTACATAGTTATTGTCAAGCGGAAAATCTATACCCCAAGACACTCGGGACTTAGGCCGGGAGATGCAAAGGTCAGCTAAAGGATGATTATTTAAGAACCCGATTACTTCATTGTAACGTATCTGCGGTCGGATGAAAGAAGGGTTGGCTCTAAGGTGGTCTTTTAACCACTGCTCATACTTTGAGAGCTTGAAAAAATAATTTTCTTCTTCTATTTCCTCTACCGGGCGCCTGCATTCCGGACACCCGCCAGCTTCTTTGGCCTGCGACCCGGTCCAAAAAGATTCACAGGGAACACAGTAGAAAGCTTTATACTTATCTTTATAAATATCTCCCTTCTTATCTAAGGTAGTTATAACTTCTTGAACAACCTTGATGTGGAAATCATCGGTGGTGCGGATGAAAAAATCATAAGAGATATTAAGCTTCGACCATAAGCTTTTAAAAACCTCCGCTCCTTGATCGACAAAAGCTTTAACTTCACTATTGATAGAAGTTGCTGCCTGTTTTATCTTCTCACCATGCTCATCAGTACCGGTAAGATAAAAAACCTTATCTCCCTTCATTCGCCTGTAACGAGACATACTGTCAGCTATAATGCTAGTATAGGCGTGGCCAATATGGGGACTGGCATTTACATAGTAGATAGGAGTAGTAAGATAGAACTTATTCATTGGTTTTAAAGATTACTTTCTCAATCCGGCCGTCTTCTAACTCAACGTAAATCAGCCGCTTGAGGACATTTACCGAGATAACCTTACCCTTTCCTTGGGGCGAATCTACGGTCTGTCCTTCTTTCGGCAAACCCTTAGACAGTTCCCGATAGTTCTTGTACTCATAAGAAAGACAACACATTAGCCTTCCGCAGATTCCGGAAATCTTCCCCGAACTTAAAGGAAGCCTTTGGGTCTTAGCCATCTTCATACTTACCGGCTCAAAAGATTTTAAATAGCGCATACAGCATAACTTCTGGCCGCAGGGGCCGATCCCGCCAAAGATTCGGGCTTCATCCCTTACTCCGATTTGACGCATCTCAATACGAATTTTGAATACCTTTGCCAGCTCCTTAACTAACTCCCGAAAATCTACCCTTCCCTCAGAGGTAAAGTAAAAGACAATCTTCTTTTTATCAAATGAGTACTCACCATCGACTAATTTCATCGCCAGTTTATACTCCCGAATTTTACGTGAACATAATTGCATAGCATCTTTAGCTTCCCGCTCGTTAATTTTTATTTGCTTTAAATCCTCAGGGGAGAGCTTACGTACTATACTCTTAATTGCCCTATCTTTGGCATCGACCTTGGGGCAAAAATTGACATCATTAATTTCAATAACCTCACCGTAGTCAACACCCCGGTCAGCTTCGACAACCACATAATCATGAACGTTTATCTGTGGGGATACTTGATAAGTCATAATTTGGCCGGCTTCTCTTAATCTTACTGAAGCAACTCTCATCTTTTAATTATCCTTTGTTTTTCACCTAACTTAGTCTTAGGCGGATTAAATTAAGGGCTAAATTCATATTTATACTCTTATAGGCCCCGTAAATATTCAAAATATCCTTTAAAATACTATCGATTTTATCTAGGGAGTAAGAACTTAAGATTATCTCACTTTCCCGGTTTCCCAACAATTGGTTATTTCGGGAGTCAACTTTAGCCAGTAAACCCCGGCGTAAGACCATAACTAAAGCCCAAAGAAAGTCGGGAAACTTCTTCCGGTCGCTGAATCGAATATCCTCACCGCCTAAGAACCTCAGAGCAGACTCCTCAGATACACTATCTACTTGGCTAAACTTAGGAGGCAAGAAGATTTTGCGGCAACGGGAGATTATGGTGGGAAGTACCCCTTCAAGTTTAGATGTTGTAATAGCCATAAAAGAGTGTTTGGGCGGCTCCTCCAAAGTTTTAAGAAAAGCATTGGCTGCTGCCGGAGTTAAATTTTGAGCCTCTTTTATAATCATAACCTTATTCTTTGACCGGAAACTCTTTAACGACAGAAAACGCATCCCTTCCCTAATCGTTTCAATCTTTACATTGAATCCGTCGGGCTCAACTGTAAATAGATCCGGGTGATTGCCGGATTCAATCCTCTTGCAATCCCAGCAACTGTCACAAAAATATGAGTCTTGAGGGCAATTAATTAATTTTACGATATCGGGGATTAAGGAAGTATCTTCGCCGATAAAAAGATAAGAAGTGCCTAAGAGTTCTCTTTTCTTGAGAATCTGAAAGTAGTTTAACAAATCTTGGCTCAAAATACTCTCCTAAGAATCTTAGCGACTTTTTTCTTAATTTGATCTAAACTGGTATTAGCATTAATTATTTCAACTCTTTGTGGATATCTTTTGCTCAGCTGTAAGTAACCTCTGCGCAGGCGCTTATGAAAACTCAAAGCTCTTGATTCAATACGGTCCTTACACTTTAATCTGGCTAAGCCCACTTTTGGAGGAGCATCCAGGACTAAGGTCAGATTAGGAACCAGGCCTAAAGAAAACATCTTAACTGACCACTCAACAATCTTACCGAGCCTTAAGCCAAAACCCTGATAGACCAAAGTTGAATCAAAAAAACGGTCACAAATAATAAAGTCGTAGTTTTCTAAATCTTTGATTAACTTCTCCTCAATAAGCTGGGTCCGGGCAGCAAGGTAGAGAAGCAACTCGGTGTGAGCTGATAACTTTTTATTCTTCTTATCGAGAAGGATCTTTCTAATCTTCTCACCGACTTTAGTTGAGCCTGGTTCACGATAGACTTTAAAAGAGAGCTTTCGCTCCCTTAAGAGCTTGCTGATAAACCTGATAATACTACTCTTACCACTGCCTTCTAAACCTTCCAGGGTGATAAAATAAGCTTTGCCTTTCATTTTTAATTATTATCTTCTTCGGGTAATTTTTTTGCTACAAACATCGTAGAAGTAGCGGAATCAGTAACATAATATGGCGATTCATCTTCTATTTTTTTTCTTAGCACATCTGCTGTTTTGAAATCCTTCTTCGCTCTGGCCCGTAATCTTTTTTTAGCCATTTTTATCTGTTCAGATGATATCTTCTCTTTTTTTTTCACCTTAAGCCCAAATATTTTGAAAAAAACTTCTAATTTCGACTTAATATAATTAAAAGCTGTTTCTTTGTCAGAAGATACAAAACCAGAGCCTAAATCAACTAACTCAAATAAACTAGCTAAAGCCCGAGGTGTATTAAAATCATCATCCATTGCTTGATGAAATTTTGCACAGGCAGCATCTATTTTATCTATATCTTCTTTTAAGGTGACAGTTTTTATTCCCGATATTCGCGAATTAGTTTTATCAAAAAAATCATAGAAACTTTTTTTCTGCTTTTTAACTTCTTCTATCTTTTCCTGGTTATAGTCAATGGAGTGCGAATAATGGGCCGATAGAAAGAATAATTTTAATAAATCGGAATCTCTATACTTATCCATAAAACCTTTGATTGTAACAAAGTTGCCTAAAGATTTAGCCATCTTCTGCTTATCAATAGTCAGAAGGCCGTGGTGTATCCAGAAATTGGCAAAGGTTTTATTAGTTAGGCTTTCAGCCTGGGCCCGCTCATTCTCATGGTGGGGAAAGATTAAATCTCTTCCGCCGCCGTGAATATCTAAGGTATCGGTTCTTAAAAACTTCCGGCTCATCACTGAGCATTCAATATGCCAACCTGGCCTACCCTTGCCCCAGGGACTGGGCCAGGAGGGCTCGCTCTGCTTAGCCTTCTTCCAAAGCGCAAAATCTAAGGCATCAACTTTAGCTTCATCGCCCTTAATCCTCACTCCTTCCCGCATCTGGTCAACACTCTGGCCGGAAAGCTTACCGTAACCTTTAAATTTACGGACGCTGAAATATACACCTGACTCAGTGACATAAGCACAACCCTTATTAATTAACCCCTGGATATACTTAATCATATCCTTTATATTCTCAGTAGCCCGGGGTTCTTGGTCAGCCTTACTGATGCCTAAAGCCTTTAAATCCTCATAGTAGCGGCTGATATACTTATTAACTAAATCTCGCCAGTTAATATTTAACTGATTAGCCCGGTTGATAATCTTATCGTCAATATCAGTGATATTTCTGATAAACTTAACTTTATAGCCCCGATAGTTTAAGTACCTCCGGATGACTTCAAAAACATAGAGACTTCGAGCATGCCCGATATGGCAATCATCATAGACAGTAACCCCGCAAGCATAGATCTCTACTGTCTGCGCTCTCTTAGGCACAAAAGGTTCTTTGCTCCTGGTTAAGGAGTTAAATATCTTTAGCATCTTATGAACATCCCTGTTTTTTTAAAGCGGCAAAGACAAAGCAACTAATGCTGTTCCTTCCGCCCAAAATATCCAAACCTTCCTTGGATTTAAGTTTGACATTTACACTCGGCAAGGAGAGAATCTTCCTCAAGGAAGCAGTAATTTTCCCTTTGTAAGGAAAGAGGCGCGGTTTATCAGTAATAATAATTACATCGAGATTGCCAATCGTAAACTGTTTGTTGACTTTCTTTAAGATAAACTCAACGATGCTTCGGCTGTCAATTCCTTTTGATCTTTTATCCTGGGGCGGAAAATAATCCCCGATGTCTCCCAAGCCCGCGGCACCGCATAAAGCATCACTTAGAGCATGCAGCACCACATCTCCGTCTGATACCGCCACAAGACCAAAAGCAGAAGGAATTTTAATCCCTCCCAGGATTAAATCCTTTCTTCTCCGGCTAATCCGGTGGACATCAAAACCTAAACCTACGCTGTAGCCTCCCCGGGCTATCTTTTTAGCCAGCCTTAAATCCTCAGGGTAAGTTAGCTTAAAATTTAAGCCCTCACCCTTAATCATCTTAACCGGCTTACCCATAGCCTCAACCATTTGAGCCTCGTCAGTAAACTGGCTATTCGGCAAATTAAGTTGCCTCATCCTAACCCTCTTATAAGCCTTAAGTATTACCTCTCGTTTAAAACCCTGAGGGGTTTGGACAAAATAGACATCTTCCCGGCAAAGAGTCTTTTTAATAAACCCTTGCTTTACTAATTTTAAAGTATCGGAACACTTTAGTCCGCAGATTACTGCCGGATGTTTTTTTAGCTCTTTTAAAATGTTAAGGACTAACTGCTTAGTTACGAAAGGCCGGGCCGCGTCATGAATAAGGACCCGATCTATGCCTTCACTTAAAGCGCCTAAGCCGTTAAATACTGAGTCGGTTCTTTTTGCGCCTCCGGCTACTAAAGTAATATTATTGCCTTTAATATTCTTCCTGGCTAAAGGAAAATTACTTTTTCGCAAGACCAAAACAATCTCCTTGATGCTTTTTATGCTTTGAAAGGTCTTAAGGCTCTTATAAAAAAGAGGTTCTCCCTCTAATTTTAAAACAGCTTTATCCCCTTTAGCTAACCTCATCCCCCGGCCAGCTGCGACTATAACTACACCGATACCCGAAGCCATCTTCAACTTTAGGCCTCCTCTAACTATTATTGACTAGTTTGGTAAAGACGATTCTACCGCTGGAGCTTTGTAATATTGAGGTAACTTCGATGTTGACAGTCTTACCTACCAGACGCCGGGCATTCTCAACCACCACCATAGTTCCGTCTTCTAAGTATCCTACGGCTTGATTATGCTCTTTGCCTTCCTTAATCAGCTTAAGCGAAAATTTCTGCCCGGCGATAAAAGTCGGCTTGAGAGCATTAGCCAGGTCGTTGATGTTTAAAACCTTTACCCCTTGGAGTTGAGCAATGCGATTTAAATTATAGTCGGTAGTCAAAACTTCGCAGTCCAGGACCTGGGCTAGCTTTATGATCTTCTCGTCAACGCTCTTCACACTCTCCACATTCTGGTCAGAGACTTCCACCTCAATATTTGGCTCCTTCTTTAAAGAATGAAGGACTTCGATACCCCTTTTCCCTTTTTGTCGTTTCATGTGGTCGGTAGAATCAGCTAAAGCCTGCAGCTCATTGAGAACAAATCGCGGAATAATAAGTTTTGCTTCGACGAATCCGGTCTTTACAATATCCAGGATTCGTCCGTCAATGATACTGCTGGTGTCAACCACAATTGTTTCTTCCCTCTGGCTCTGGCGCTTAAGTTTAACATAAGGGATTACCAAACTGAACTCATCTTTTCCCTTAACTCCTAAGGTAAGCCCCAGATAAACAAATATAAAAGTAACAAATAGCTTAATATACTGAATAATCTCAGTAGAAAAATCTTTAGGAAAACGGAATTGATCCAAGGTCGCACCGAATATCCAGGCAATTATCAAGCCGAGCATTATCCCAAACACGGCACTGGAAAGCCCCTTTAAAGAGACCCGGCGGCTGAAAGTTTCGAAACAGACCACTATCGCTCCTCCCAAAAACCCCATGCCTGCATAGAAAAAAGGGTTAACACCTCCTAAAGAATAACCTATCCCGGTAAAGATAAGGACAAAAAATACTCTTAAGAAAAATAAACCCATCATAGAAACCTCCTCAATGATCCGCCTTAGGCGGAGATTATTTAAACCTGTCAGAGCTATTTAAACACATCCTTGACGACATCCCCTAAAGTCGAAAACCCGCGGACTTTGAGGTTAAACTTCTCATCCACCTCCTTTAGATTAACCTCAGGAATTATACACTGTTTAAACCCGGCTCTGGCGACCTCCTTTAACCTTAGATTTATATTATTAACCCTTCTTAACTCTCCGGCCAGACCAATTTCCCCGATAAAAACCATACCCGAAGGTATACTATTCTCTCTAAAACTGGAAATAATAGCCATGACTGCCCCTAAATCTGCTGCCGGATCATTTATCTTTAGGCCTCCGGCAACATTCAGAAAAACATCTTCACTGGATAAGGAAAGTTTTAGCCTCTTTTCAATTATGGCAATCAGAAGAGAAAAACGGTTAAAATCAAAACCGAGACTCCTGCGGCGGGCAATCCCGAAGTTTGCTCTACTGGCTAAGGATTGGAGTTCAATAAGCAGGGGCCTTAAGCCTTCTATAACACAAATCACACAACTACCGGAAAAAGACTGCTCCCGATGGGGGAGAAAAATGTCATTTAGCTTCTGGACCTCTTTTAAGCCGGTAGATTTCATCTCAAAGACAGCAATATCACCGGTAGAACCAAACCGGTTCTTTATTGACCGCAAGATCCGGTAGTTTGAAAGCAATTCTCCCTCAAAGTATAAAACGCAATCGACGATATGCTCCAGTAATTTTGGTCCGGCAATTGCTCCATCTTTGGTGACGTGGCCGACCACAAAAATAACTATGCCTAAAGACTTGGCAATCTGAGTAAGATAATCAGCGCAGCCACGAACCTGTGAGATACTTCCCTTACTGCCTTCGCAGGTTAAGGTATGCACTACTTGAATCGAATCAATTACCACAAATTTAAACCCCTGGCTCTTAATGTATTCGAAGACATCCTCAAGCCTATCCTCACCGAGAATATAGATATTATCTAACTTACTCTTGCCTAATCTCTTAGCCCGCAAGCCAATCTGCTGGGGAGATTCCTCAGCGCTAACATAAAGAGTCTTACCCTTTGCGGCCAGTTGTGAACTAACCTCAAGCAGAAGCGTAGACTTGCCTACTCCGGGAGCTCCGCCTACTAAGACTATCTCTCCGGCAATCAAGCCTCCGCCTAAAATTCGATCAAACTCGGCTAAACCGGTGGGAATTCTTTTAAAACCGCTGCTTTCAATATCTTTAAGCAGCTGAGGCGGCTGCTTCTCTCTCAGGCGTCTCTTTGCCCCTTTTTTATCTTCTATTTCTTCAGAAAAGGTCTCCCAGCCGCCGCATAAGGGGCACTTACCTAACCATTTAATTGACTTATTACCACACTCAGAACAGCTAAACATTGTTTAAGCTAAATACTTTGGCTAACTGGTAAATGGAAGAATGAGCCAATGAGTATATGGGTTAATAGGGTTTAACATTTCTACTCTTATTCCCCCTTACACCCTTACACTCTTTTACTCATTTACCCATTTACTAATTGCGGGTTTAGGGTTTTCTTTTCTCTTTTGGTTTATGAAGCAGCTTCCAGGGATGGTTTTTTAAATCCGTGAGAAACTCTTCGGTGGCCTGGTATAAAGAATCATCATAAACTAGCCGGCCGATTGTTCCTTGCTTATTCTTCACATCTTTAACTAAGCCTTTTATATCTAAACTTATATCTTCTAGGTTAAGCAATATATTCTCAAAAGAGTTCTTAAGCTTTCCCTCTTTCACAAATTCGTCTATTTCCTTCATGGTTTTAGTAAAAGCTGCAAAAACAGTAAAAAGCGGCACTGGCGAAGTCCCTTCGATAATATCACCATCGTTGATATAAGCTGTTGGCTCATCAATAGGAGTAATCTCTAAGTATTTTTCACCAAATAAACTCAAACTATTAACAAAAAAGTAAGCGTTTTTGGGAATTTTTACTCCCTGCTGGACTTTGGCGTGAACATAAACTTTAGAGTGACCCTTCTCCTCCCGGACTAAAACCTTTTGCACTTCTCCTACATCTACGCCGCAAAAACGGACCGGCGAAGAAGTGCGCAGGCCTTCGGCAAAATCAAATTTAGCAATTACAATATAGCTGCCTTTAAAAATATTGATATCTCGCAGAGAAAGAAGGGTAATAAAAAATAAAGTAAAAGCGGCCAAGAAAAAAGTACCTAATTTTACATAAGTAAGACTTTTTTTTCTGTCCCATAAATTTATTCCCATTTAGACCTCCATTTCTTTTATCGGGCCGCCGGAACTTCCCTTTAAAAACTGTAATAATCGCTTATCTTGGGATTTTTTTAAATCCTGCTTATTGCCTTCAAAAATAATTTTTCCTCCTAATAAAAACGCTAGACGGTCAGCAAGCTTTAAACCTACCTCCAAATCATGGGTTACTACTACTGAGGTAATTGCTAAACGTTGATGGAGGTCCTCGATTAAAGATACTATCTTATCGACGGCAATCGGGTCGATTCCAGTAGTCGGCTCATCATAGATTATAATTTTAGGATTATAGATAATTGCCCGGGCTATAGCTACCCGCTTCTTCATGCCACCGCTTAACTGATAAGGATACATATCCTCTATGCCTTCTAAGCCTACTAAAGCTAAAGTCTTGGTTACTCTTTGGCGTATTTCCCGCTTGCTTAGCTTAGTGTGCTGATAAAAGAAAAACCCAACATTTTCCTCTACAGTTAAGAAGTCAAAGAGAGCACTGCTTTGAAAAACCAGACCGAATTGCAATCTCACCTGCTCCAGCTCTTGCTTAGTCAACTGGGTAATATCTACGCCATCGATGGCAATAGTACCGGAATCCGGCCTTAGCAAACCAATGATGTTCTTAAGCAAGACGGTTTTGCCGGCACCGCTGCGTCCGATTAATAAGTAATTCTCACCATTATTGACCGTAAGGGTAACTCCGTTGAGAACATGCTTTCCGCCAAATGAACGATAAATGTTACGTATTTTTATCATACCCAAGTAAAATAAAAAAGTGCCGTTAAAATACAATCAGTAATAATAATAAGCATAAAAGACCTTACTACCGAATGGGTAACCGACCGGGAAACATCAGTAGAAGAAAAAGGCCGGAATCCTTCATAGCAAGCAATAAAAGCAATTACGCTGCCAAAACAAACACTCTTTACAAGACCGCTAAGAATATCCTTAAACTTTAAAGCATCAAGAGTCATCCGGAAGTAAAGACCGAAGGGAATAGCAAACTTAGTTGAACCGACTACATATCCGCCTAAGATACCCAAAAAATCGGCATAAATAATTAAAATTGGCATACAGATAATCAGAGCAACAAATTTAGGGACCACTAAGTAATCAATCGGCTCAACCCCCAATGCTTCCAAGGCATCTATCTGTTCGCTGATCTTCATCGAACCGATTCCGGCGGTAATCGAAGCTCCTCCTCTTGCGGCTACAATTAAGGCCCCGATTACCGGCCCTAATTCTCTTACCAAGGAGAGGGCTACCAGAGTAGCAAGTTGAATTTCGGAACTAAATTGCTGCAATTGGTAAGCAGTTTGAAAAGCAATAATCATTCCAATAAAAAAGGCAATTAAGGAAACTAGGGGGAAGCTGTCGATACCAATAAAAATGATCTCCCGGATTAAAGATTTTATATTTCTTTTTTTAGTAAATAGCCAGCGGAAGATATTTTTTATAAAAAATCCGATACTGCCGATATAGTGAAATAACTCCAGTAATTTTCTAATTGTCTGCATTAAAAATCTCTTCGCTTCTCAAGCCGCAAACTGGTCCCTTCCTCTTCCATCCTTAACCTTAAAAATTTATCATCCTTCCAGTTATAACGTAACTCTGTCTTAGGGCTTGAATTTTCTGTTTCTGAGTCGGTATTTACAAAAACATTGAATTTCTCATCCAGCTGTTTCTTAAGCCCAATCTTACTATCATCCTCAGAAAATAATTGCCACTGATCGATAAAAACTTTCTGAATCTCATATTCTGCTCCCGGCAAAATATCCGAGAAGTCCCGCAAATCTAATACCCCTTTGATCTCTACCACATTGCCGCTCTCAAACACCAGTTGGGAATCAGTAATATTTAGCACTGGCGGCCGGCCTAAGAAATCTATGCGCAGGTGAGAAAACTCTTTCCCTTTGTATTCTCCGCCATCCATTACTAAATAGCCGCTGAGAAGAAAACTGCTAATACCTCCCCAGGCTTTCATCTGTAGGTTTATTTCACCCTTCAAGAATTCTGATTCTTCTATCCAACTGCCTTCAAGGTCAAGATTAAGCTGATTCTTGGCTAAATCTACCTCACCTTTAACCACAAATTGCGGTGAATAAAGATAAGGGATAAATAAAATCTTTCCCCTTAAGATTAGCTTAGCTTCAAGCCAAGGAATACCCTTATCACCCTCTCCCTCCAGATACTCTTTATCCAAAGGGGTGATAGCAATCTTTCTTCCCTTTATAGCTACTATCAAAGAACTTTCTTTATCCCCACTCCCAGGAGTTAACTCCCCAGCAGAATGAACTTTAAAACCAAACTCCCCGTTAACCTTGTAGCCCCCGAGATTAAAGTCAATTAGCCTTATTTGGTCTTCGGTTAAATTAACTTCAACTAAGTCCTGGCTAAAAACCCAAGTATTAGGATAAATTATCCCAAGAACTAACAGGAAGATAGCCAAAAGGCATTTTTTCATTCAAATTTTAATATCTCACCCTTACGGATTGCTTTTATCTTTATAGCTTTTTCTTCCTTCTCCCCTTTAGCCTTCTTGGAGAAAACTCCCCTGATGATATCTTCAGCTAAAGGATCTTCCATAAACCGCTGGATAACTCTCTTTAAGGGCCGGGCTCCAAAAACCGGATCAAATCCTTTTTCGATGAAAAATTCTTTAGCCTCAGGCGTCAACTCTACTTCAAAACCCTGTTCAATTAACCTTGTATTCACGTAGGAAATTTCAATATTTACTATTGTATCTAAATCTTTCTTGGTTAAAGATTTAAATACAATAACCTCATCTAAACGGTTTAGGAATTCCGGCTTAAAGGTATTCTTTACCTCCCCCATCAATACATTTTTCATCTCCTCGTAACCGATATCTTCACTAATTTCTTTGAAACCTAAAGAACTTCTCTTCCTAATAATGTCCGCTCCCACATTAGAAGTCATAATAAGAATGGTGTTACGGAAATCGACTCTCCGGCCATAACTATCAGTAAGTCTTCCCTCTTCAAGAATCTGCAAGAGGAGGTTAAAGACATCAGGATGAGCTTTTTCAATCTCGTCTAATAAAATCACTGCGTACGGCTTGCGCCTTATCCTTTCGGTTAATTGTCCGCCCTCTTCATAACCCACATAACCCGGAGGCGCACCAATTAAACGCGATACATTAAACTTCTCCATATACTCACTCATATCCAATTGGATTAAAGCCTCATCGTTACCAAACATAAACTCAGCTAAAGCCCGGGCAAGCAGGGTTTTCCCCACGCCGGTAGGGCCTAAAAACATAAACGAACCTATGGGCCTGCGGGGCTCTTTTATTCCGGCTCTGGCCCGTTTGACTGAACGGGCAATCGCACTAATTGCTTCCTTCTGGCCCACCACTCGGGCACTCAACTCTTCCTCTATCTTCAGTAATTTTGTCGACTCCCTCTCCTCTAGTCTATAGATAGGTACACCGGTGATCTGGGATACCAGCTGGGCAATCTCTTCTTCTCCTACCTCGGGGGTAATCTGATCTCTCTGCTTGCTCCACCCATTTCTTAATTCCTTTAATTGAGACCGCAGGGTCTTCTCCTCATCGCGCAAGCGGGCAGCTTTCTCAAAGTCCTGCTGTTTAATCAAGGCTTCCTTCTCAGTAACAATCTTAGCTATCTTTGCGTCGATTTCCTTAATATTAGTGGGAGCGGTTAAGGCTGCCAGACGCGATTTTGCTCCGGCTTCATCAATTAAGTCAATAGCCTTATCCGGAAGGTATCTGCCGGAAATATATCGGTCGGCTAGTTTAGCTGCTGCCTCAAGAGACTGATTAGTAAATTTTACCCGATGGTGAGCCTCATACCTATCCCTTAAGCCCTCTAAGATTTGTATTGTCTCCCCAACTGTATTTGCCTCGACAAATATCGGCTGGAACCGCCTCTCGAGAGCTGCATCCTTCTCAATATTTTTCCGGTATTCATTAAAAGTAGTTGCTCCAATACATTGGATCTCACCTCGGGATAAAGCCGGCTTAAGAATATTCGATGCATCAATAGCTCCTTCGGCAGCTCCGGCTCCCACTAAAGTATGCAACTCATCAATAAAGATAATCACGTCTTTGGAACGTTTTATCTCTTCCATAACTGCTTTTATCCGCTCTTCAAATTGACCACGATACTTGGTTCCAGCAATCATCAAAGCCAGATCTAAAACTACTATCCGCTTGTTCCTTAAGATCTCCGGCACATCACCATTTACAATATCCTGGGCTAAACCTTCAACTATTGCTGTCTTTCCCACGCCAGCTTCTCCCAAGAGAACCGGATTGTTTTTAGTGCGCCGGGATAATATCTGGATAATCCTTTCGATCTCAGCCGTCCTGCCAATTACTGGATCAAGTTTTCCATCTTTAGTTAACTTAGTTAAATCCCGGCCAAAAGAATCCAAAGCCGGGGTCTTTGAAGCAGTCTGACCGGCTCCGCCACTAGGCTGGGGATGGGCGGTTCCGCCCAAAAGGGCAGAAATTTCTTTTCTTAATCCCATTAAGTCTACTCCCACCGAAAGAAGAACCTGGGAAGCAATTCCTTCTTCCTCTTTCAATAAACCTAAGAGTATATGTTCGGTTCCGATATAGTTATGACTTAAGCCTCGGGCCTCTTCAGCTGCAAGCTCTAAAGCCTTCTTAGCCCGGGGGGTAAAAGGTATGTCGCCTAAGACTGAGCCGACACTTCCGGTTGATACTAACTTCTCAACCTCAATTCTTAAACGTTCTAAATCTACCCCTAAATTCTGCAAAACTGCGCAAGCCACCCCTTCACCTTCTCGGACCAAACCTAAAAGTATATGTTCAGTCCCGATATAATCATGGTTAAATCTACGGGCTTCTTCCTTGGCCAAAACTAAAACCTTTCGTGCTCTTTCTGTAAACCGGTTAAACATTTCTTCCTCCTAACTTCTTTCTTAAGATTTCCGCTCTGATATAATCACGCTCTCTTTCCTTCAAAGACTTCAACTCTATCTTCTGCAGATGTGCCGGCTGAATTATAATAAATAAACTATTTACTACCTCTCTTGCATCTCGCCTAGAGGCTAAATCCGTGCTCTTAATTATACCTAAATCTAAGCCTAAACACAAGACAGAAAGGTGGCTTAAAGCTTCCCGGCTGCTGATCAAACGGCAGTTTCTTAAAATTCCTAAAGCCCGCCAGACATTATCTTCCAAGCTTAACTTATGTTTCTTCAAGAGCAGGTTACGGGCGCTGGCCTCTTGAGTCTTAACTTGATTTACCACCCCAATAAGGTTATCGATCAACTCTTCTTCGGATAAGCCTAAACTGACTTGATTGGAAATCTGGAAAAAGTTCCCTAAAGCCTGGGTTCCTTCTCCGAATAAGCCCCGGGTAGTAAAAGATATCCGAGTTAACAGCTCTAATATCTTATTTATCCGCTTAGTAAGGGTAAGGGCCGGAAGATGCAGCATGCAAGATGCCCTTAGAGCTGTGCCGACATTAGTCGGGCAAGCAGTTAAATAACCTAAATCCGATGAAAACGAAAACGAAATCTTCTTGGCTAAATCATTATCGATATCCTCCAAAATCTGCCAGCAGCTTTTCAAGTCAAAGCCGGAGAGAAGAACCTGAGACCGAAGATGGTCTTCTTCATTGATCATAATTGAAATATTCTCATCGCCAGATACAATCAAACCCTTCTCCTTGTTAGGGCTGATATGCTCCTGACTAATTAAGTGCCGCTCGAGTAAAAACTGGCTGTCTAAAGTACTTAACTCGGCCATGTTCACAAAAGTGCTCTTCTTTAACCTCTTTACCTGAAGGTAAACTTCTCTTACCTTATCCAAAACCTCCTTTTTCTGGGCATTACTTGCCCAGGAAGGAAAGGGAAGACCCACAATATTGCGGGCCAGGCGGATTCGGGAAGAAAAAATTATCTCCGCCTCCGGCCCCTTACCGTTTAACCAACTGTCCTGATTATTTAGAAAATTCTCAAACATATTTAAATAGTTTTAAATTTTACGGCTTGAGAAGGGATTTTAAGATTTTTTCAAAATTTACTTACGGCTTCTTCTTTTCTGACTCTTTGATCTTATCTCTTAACTTGGCTGCCTCTTCATACTCTTCCAACTGGATCGCCTGTTTAAGACGGGCATAAAGATCTTTTATTTTTAATTGGCTTGATACCTTTTTATCCAGACGGCTGGGGACTTTTCCAGTATGTTGAGTTGCGCTATGCACCTTTTTAAGCAGCGGCAAGAGCAATTTACGGAAAGTTGTGTAACAACTTTCACAACCTAATCTCCCCTTAGCCTTGAAATCTTCATAACTGAGGCCGCAATCAGGACACTTAAGCAATCCTTCTTGGGGGGAATCACCAACCATATCAGCAAGGCTTCCCAGAAAGCCTGATATGTTTAAGTGTTTATTTAGCTCATTGGCCTTAGTTTGGGCACAAGCCTGACAAATATGCATCTCAACAATCCTTTCATCGATAATCTCAGTGAGATGAACCGTAGCGCTATTTTTATGACAGACATCACATAACATAACTATTTCAGAATACAGAAAACAGAAGATAGAAGTCAGGTTTTTCGGTCATCTGTTCTCTGTCATCTGTCCTCTAATTACAAACTATATTTTACTCCCCCGGTCTTGGTGATTTTTTTAAACTCTTTCATTATTGCCTCGGTAATTTTACCCGGCTTACCGTCTCCGATTGACCGGCCATCAACCTTTACTACCGGAACGATTTCAGCGGCAGTCCCGGTTAAGAAACACTCCTCGCTAATAAAAAGTTCATGGCGGGTAAGTACATGTTCATGAGCCAATATCTTCTTCTTTTTAGCAATACCTAATACTGTATCGCGGGTAATACCTCTTAAAGTCCCCATGCATTGAGGCGGCGTATAGAGTTCGCCTCCTTTCACCACGAAGATATTATCTCCGGTACATTCAGCAACATACCCTAGATGATCAAGCATTAAAGCCTCCTGACAGCCGGAGTTTATAGCTTCGATTTTAGCCAAGATATTATTCAAGTAGTTTAAGGACTTTATCTGCGGGTTTAAAGCCTCGCACAAATTCCTAATAGTAGGAACCGTAACTATCTCCATACCTTTATTGTATAATTCCTTAGGATAAAGAGCGATTTTGTCAGCAATTATAACTACTGTTTCATGGCCCTTGCACTTTCTGGGATCCAGGCCTAAGTCACCTTCACCCCGGGAGACTATTACCCGAATATAGGCATCCCTTAAATTGTTAGCCTTTATGGTTTTGATTATAGCCTGGACCAACTCTTTCTTAGTTAAAGGAATTTTTAGCATAATTGAATGAGCCGACTCAAACAGGCGGTCAACATGCTCCTTGAGTTTAAAAACTAAACAATCATAAGAACGTATTCCTTCAAATACACCATCTCCGTATAAAAACCCATGATCAAACACGGAAACTTTTGCCTCTTTCTTATCCACCAGTTTCTCATTTAAATAAATCTTCATCTCTTCCCTCCTCAATGATCCGCCTTAGGCGGAGAATTGCCCCGTGGAAATCGAAGATTTCCCGGGACTAAGTTCCTGAAATTTCTCCGAAATTTCTAGGGGATCCCGCCGAAGCCTGAGGCGGGATATACCTAAATATTAATATACCTCACCCAACCTCACCGTCTTTAATAAATAAACTTCGCTTAGCACACTTAGCCAGCTCTAAATTATGGGTAACTAAGACTATGGTTTTATTCTTCTCTTTATTTAATCTACCTAACAGAGCAACTATTCTGGTTTGAGAATCTTTATCCAGATTTCCGGTAGGCTCATCGCAAAGAATAATCTCAGGATCATTGGCTAAAGCCCGGGCAAAAGCTACCCTCTGCCTTTGGCCTCCTGAGAGCTGCGAAGGAAAAGCCTCCTTCCTATCTGCTATTCCTAAGTATTTTAACAATTCTTCGATCATTTTTAAAGAGTATTTTTTCCTGTTTAAATTCCTGGTTAAAGTGATATTTTCAAAAACATTTAACTCCTCAATCAGGTGATAGAATTGAAAAACAAACCCAATATGCTTACCCCGCCACAAGGAAAGCTCTTTATCCTTCATCTTATAGATATCTCTTCCTTTAAAAAGTACCTTCCCGCGGCTGGGATAGTCTAAACCACCCAAGGTATGGAGTAGGGTAGACTTCCCGGCTCCTGAGGGCCCAACTATGGCCAGGTAATCTCCGGGAAAAAGTGCTAAAGAAAGGCTCTTTAAAGCTTGAATTGATTCAGTGCCGCTACAATAAGTCTTGGTTACTGATTCCAGTTTAAATAATTCACTCATAACGCAAAGCTTCAGAGGGTTGTAGTTTAGCCGCCCTGATTGCCGGAATTAAACTAAAGATAAAGGATAAAATAATTCCCACCAGGATAATCAAACCAATATCTCGGTAATTTATAGCCATTGGCAGATACTCGATGTAGTAAATTTCCGCCGGTAACTTTATAAACGGGTACTTCTTTAAAATGAGACATAAGCCTAAACCCAAAGCTGTCCCGCTTAAGGTGCCAAGAAAACCCAAGAGTAGCCCCTGTAAGCAAAAAATTCTAGCTACTCGTCTGCGGGTAAAACCTAAAGATTTCAGAATCCCAATGTCTTTAGTCTTCTCGACTACTCCTACAGTTAAGGTAGCAAAAATATTAAATGCTGCTACTAAAATTATTAAGCTTAAGATAATGAACATCGTTATCTTCTCTAATTTTAAAGCTGAGAAGAATACCTGGTTTGACTCCATCCAGGTAGATACGAATAACTCCTGGCTAAACTCCTTTAAGATTTTCTTCTTCACTAAATGAGCCTTAAAAGGATCCTCTACTCTTACCCCCAGGGTAAGAAGGTAATTCGGAGACAAACTCTTAGCTTTTTCTAAGTCAGTAATAAGGTAATTATTATCAATATCATAGAGGCCGACTTTAAAAGTGCCCCGAACTGCTTCCTCTTGCAGATTAAGCTTCTTCTCCAAGGGATAAAACTCTATTTTATCAAGGATAAAAAATCTTCGCTCCAAGCCCTCTCCGATGAAAAAACCCTCAGTAGCCTTCTCCTCAGTCACATATTGATAAAGGTTTTGACTTTCCCCTTGGTCTTTGAGATCAATCCCCTTTACTACCAGAGGAAGGATTAGATTTTCAAACTTGGCAAAAATTTGAGTCTGAAGAGACAGCGAAGCAACCTTTACCTCTTCCCAAGTTTTAAGTTTCTCCGCGACCTGAGTCAATTGCTGATTATCCAGGCACTCCACAGATAAGTGCTGGTTAAACCGCATCAGCTTCTCCATTAAGTCTCGGTCAAAACCGTTCATTACCGAGATAACTACGATTAAAGTAGCTACACCTAAAGCAATACCTAAACAAGAAACAATTCCAATAAAGGAAATGTGCCTGCTTTGTCCGCGGAAAAGATAACGCCGTGCCAAAAATAGCTCAGGTATCATTAGGTAAGGGTTTAAGGAGAGGGAAGAGAATTACGTCTCTGATCGAAGGCTGATTGAGCAGAAGCATTACCAACCTATCCATGCCTATTCCTAAACCAGCAGCCGGAGGCATACCGTATTCTAAACTAAGTAAAAAGTCATTATCGACCTTTTTTGGTAGTTCTTCTTCGACTGCTAATTGTTTATTAAAACGTTCCTTTTGTTCAAGAGGGTCGTTTAACTCAGAATAGGCATTGGCGATCTCAAGCCCTCCGATAAATAACTCAAACCTCTCCACCAAATTTGGATTATCCTTCTTTTTTTTAGCTAAAGGAGAAGTCCAGGTAAAAAAATCGACAATAAATGCCGGCTTATTAAGCGGAAAATTCTTCTCGATCAGCTGCTCAGTTATGTTAAGAATTTGACTGCGGCTCAAGGACTTAGCTAAGTTTAACTTCTTACTTAGCTTCTTAAACATAATATCCTGGGAATCACTCTCCTCTACAGCGAACTCCCGCTTAAAAACTTCGGCAAAGGAAATTCTCTGCCAGGGCGGAGTAAGATCTATTTTCCTGCCCTGATATTCCAAAACTAATGAAGAGTTTATCTGAGAAACAAGATATGAAAATAAATTCTCACAAACCTTCATCATATACTCATAATTCTCATAGGCACAATAAGCTTCAAGCATAGTGAATTCGGGATTATGCCGGGTGGAAACTCCTTCGTTGCGAAAGCTTCGGTTTATCTCATATATCTTTTCTAAACCGCCGACTAAAAGACGCTTGAGATACAGCTCAGGGGCAATGCGCAGATAGACGTCACTATCGGTAGCATTATGGAAGGTGGCAAATGGC
Source organism: Candidatus Omnitrophota bacterium (assembly GCA_043815185.1). Taxonomy (GTDB): domain Bacteria; phylum Omnitrophota; class Gorgyraeia; order Duberdicusellales; family 4484-171; genus Susulua. The sequence goes on from JBDRJF010000023.1 coordinate 51,694, forward strand.
CGGCCAGCTGCTCCTCCGGCAACCCGATGCAGCATCGGAGTCTCAACCTCCATATAATCAAGGCGGTTAAAGAAATCTCTGGTTAAAGAGATTATCTGAGAGCGCCTCTTAAACACTTCTTTAACTTCCGGATTAGAAATCAAATCAAGATAGCGCTGGCGGTATCTTACCTCTACATCTTTTAAGCCATGCCACTTCTCCGGCAAAGGCCTGAGGGCTTTAGACAGAAGCTTCAATTCACTGATTAAAACCGTAGGTTCACCGGTGCGGGTAGTAAATAACTTACCCCTAACCCCAATAATATCTCCGATGTCAATATCCTTAAACAGCTCAAAAATCTCACCTAAATCATTAGCCCGGGCATAAATCTGCAATTTCCCGCTATGGTCACTGATATGGGCAAACCCGGATTTGCCGTGTTCCCGCTTGGTGATTAACCTTCCGGCAACCGATACCTGCTCTTCCTCTTTAAAAGATTTAAGGATATCCTTGATAGCCAAAGGTTTAGAAAATTCAGTTACTTCAAAAGGAAAACCGAATTTTTCACTAATTTTCTTTAATTTTTCAATATTTTCCATAACTTATAGATTATATATAATATATCGATTACTGTCAAATCTATTTAAATCTCTCCCTAATTGAAATAATTAATGATTTGTACTGGGAATTGCAATGTAATCAGTTTAGAAATCGAGTTCTCTTTGGGGCGATGATGACTTTATTATCTTATAAATCTTGCCAACAAATTCTTCAGCAGTTTTTATTGCACCCTTTGCTTCCTTTAACGAACAAGGAATTCCAGGCTCGTAGATGAATTTATGCCGTTTCTTACGCATGAAATCGTAGTCATTAATAAGCCTTTTAAATTCATCTCCTAAAACTGCACTGGCAAATTTAATAATAGTTAAATGTTTATTCTTAATTTCGGGACGAAAACCCTTGCTAAACATTAAAGCTAAACCTGAATGTAGAAGGGCGTTGTAGGAATAAGTATAAGTACATTCCTCATCATCGGAAAGATTCCTCTTAGCAGTCTTAACATCAGCATAAGCTCGTGCAACAAGATTCTTTATGGCTTTATGATCGATAGGGCACTTTTTGATAAATCCCTGATTTGAAAGTTGCTGGACTGACTCTTTATAAATCATTTTTTTTACCTATAAGTATTATCTTAGGATTTTTTAATAACTCTGTAATAAACCCGCTTTTAGCTTTCTTTTTGGCCTTATATTCTTTCAGGGAGTAAATTGTTGGGTTTATCTCCCGTTTTAATTTCTGCTCCAATCCAACAATTTTTTCATGGAGATAAGAAGTGTCGGGGTCACCGGCTATCATAAGGTCTATGTCGCTATCGCCTTTTTCTTTCTGGGCTGCGAAAGAACCGTAGATAAAGGCTAACCTAACTCCTTTGACTGAAGATAGCATATCTCGCAAGCTCGCCTCAACGCCCACAGTTTTAGAAACAATGCTTTTGAATTCCTTATACAAAGAATATGCCTTATCAAGAGTGTAATAGGAAAGATTTCCCTTCTTGGAAGAAACAAAAATACCAGCTTTCTCTAAAGCTATCAATTCTTTACGCAGCATTGCAACAGGGGTATCAAGAATCCTTTCCAATTCACGTAAATAATAAGATTTGTCGGGATTAGTAAAATATAGCCGAAATAAGGCTTGTCTTGCCTTTGATTTAAAAATCCTAGTTATGTCCATAATTTTGTAACCTTTTTATGTTACAATTGTAACCTTTTTATATTACACTGTCAACAAAATTATTTCTGTTCTGTATATAAATAGCAATAGACAAAGTGTCCCGGCTCAACCTCTTGCTTCCCGCACTCTTGTTCACATTCAGGCTTCTTAAATGAACAACGCGACAAAAAGGAACAGCCTCGGAAATACTCAATCTCCTCTTTTAAATATATCAGCCGCTGCTGGGAAGCCTCTTTTAATAATTTAGTATAAGGATGAAGCGGGTTATCATAAATTAAATCCCGGGGGCCGTATTCCATAATCTTACCCCGGTACATAATAAAACAATAATGGGATATCTTCTTTAATAATTTAAGGTTATGAGAGATAAACAAAAAAGTTACCCCCAACTCCTGCTGCAACTTAACTAATAATTGCATAATTTTAGAGGCGGTAGTAACATCTAAGCTGGATGTCGGCTCATCAAGAATTACTAATGGCGGCCGGTTGATCAGGCTTCGGGCAATGCATACCCGCTGAACCTGTCCGCCGCTTAATTGATCCGGCACCCGCTCCATTACGTCTTCTTCTAACTCAACCTCGGCTAAAGCTTGCTTTATCAGCTCCCGGCTCTCAGATTTTTTTATTTTTTTACTTGTCCCGCCTTTAGCCGGGAAAACCGCTGCGGCTTCATCCAAAGAATAAAATACGCTATAGCGGGGGTCAAGGCTGGAGAAGGGATTTTGAAAGACGATTTGGATATTTTTTCTTATCAGCGGTAAATTATTCTTTAAAACTATATTCCTGCCTTGAAAGTAGATTTCCCCTGCTTGAGGCCGGTAAAAACCCAAAATCGTCCTGGCCAAAGTAGTTTTACCGCACCCGCTTTCACCGGCCAAAGAGGTTACTAAGCCTTTTTGTAAAAAGATATCAACACCGTCTAAGGCTTTGGTAACCCGGCCTTTCTGCTGAAAATGCAGCTTTAAATTACTGGTCTTTAATAAACTCTCCTGCATCTTTACTCTTCTAAATCCTTAAAAGAAGTTAATAAGCGCTTAGTATAATCATCCTCGGGATTATTGAATAGCGCTTCTCGTCCCTTAATCTCTCTTACCTCGCCCTGGTAAAGCACAACTACCCGGTCGCATAAGGCTCTCACCAGGTCAAGATTGTGAGTAATAAAAATTATAGTTAACTTAAGTTTATCTCTTAACTCTTTAAATAAGTGGACAATCTGGCTTTCAATAGTTACGTCTAAAGAACTTGTCGGCTCATCAGCAATTAAAACTGCTGGCTTATAAGCAACTGCCATAGCTATTGCCACTCGCTGCAATTGTCCTCCGCTTAATTGGTGAGGATAGCTGTTTAATATTCTCTCCGGTTCTCTCACCCGGGCCTGATCCAAAGAATCAAAGATAATCTTTTCTCTTACTGCTTTAAACTTAACACTCAACTTATTTTTAAGAATCTCGTTAAATTGATAATTTATGCTTAATACCGGATTAAAACTGCTGGCTGGCTCTTGGAAAATTAGCCCGATTTTATTCCCTCTTAATGCTTCTGATTCCCGCTCCTCGAGCTTAAAGATATTCCGGCCTTGAAAAATTATCTCCCCCTGGCTCTTAACATTGGGGGGCAGAAGATTGAGGATTGAAAGAGCAAGGGTGCTTTTGCCGCTGCCGGACTCACCGACTATAGCTAAGATTTCACCCTGATTAACCCCCCAGCTAACTTCCTTTAAGGCATTAACATATCTAGTTTTAGCCTGATAAGATACACTTAGATTCTTTGCTTCTAAAATCATAATATCCTTCGCTTGGGATCTAAAATGTCGCGTAGAGTATCCCCCAGTAGGTTGAAACAAACAACCGTAACGATAATAAAGGCACCGGGAATTAAAATCCAGGGAAAAAGACGAATATTTACTATACCCATGGCTGAACTTAGTAGATTTCCCCAACTTGCCTCAGGTTCCTGGATACCTAAACCAATAAGGCTTAAACCAGCCTCGCCTAAAATGTAAGCCGGTATGCGTAAGACTACAGCAACCAAGGCATAAGATAAGGTATGAGGAAGGATATGGCGAATAATTATCTTAAAATGTTTAAGACCGATTGCTTTAGCGGCATAGATAAATTCATTCTCACGTAAAGACATAGCCATACCCCGGATAATCCGGGCAGTAGCCGCCCAGCCAATAAATGAAAGAATTACTATAATCAAAAGATAGACCTGACCCGAACTTAAATTAGGAGGAAATGAAGCCCTGAGTGCCAGCATAAGATAAAAAGCAGGAATCATCATCATCATCTCACAGATTCGCATTAAAAAATTATCTACCCTGCCTCCGAAGTATCCTGATATACCTCCCACGATTAAACCAATAAATAGCGATATCGCAGCACCGATCAATCCTATCGAAAGAGAAATTCTCCCTCCGTAGAGAATCCGGGTAAAAAGATCTCTTCCCTTTAAGTCTGCTCCCAGAAGATAAATCTTGCCTTCGCCTACACCGAATAAATGCCGATCAGTCTCCCCGAGTCCTAAAAACTTATACTTAAACCCCTTAGTAAAGAACTTAATTGGGTAAATCTTACCCTTATCTTCCTGATAAATTCTCTGATAGTACTCATTAATTTCATAGGTCTGCCCGTAAATGAAGGGTCCAAATTGTTTCTTTTCAAGGTTTAGGAAATGTATCTTTGTAGGCGGCGCATAAGAGTGCAGGACATCATCGTCATCGTAAGGATAAGGAGCGAAAAAAGGAGCAAAGATTACCGAGAAGTACAGAAAACCTAAGACTAATAAAGCTATTCTCCCCGGTCTATTATTTATAATCTGCTTTAAAATACCCATAGCTTATTCTTTATCATATCTTATCCTGGGGTCAAAGTAAGCCAGGAGAATATCAGCGCCTAAATTACCTAAGATAAGTAAAGCTCCTCCGGCTAAAATCGAGCCCATAACTAAATATATATCCTGAGAACGCACTGCCTCTAAAGTTACCACCCCCAGGCCCGGCCAACCGACAATAATCTCAACTAAAGCTGCACCGCTAAGCAGAGCTGAAAATTGATAACCAAAAATAGTAATCATCGGGTTTATGGCATTTTTTAAGGCGTGGATATAAAGGATTCTTGATTTTTTAAGGCCTCTGGCTTTTGCCCCTAAAATATAAGGAGAACCTAAAGCCTCAAGCAAATTTGCCCGCATTATTCTCTGCAAAACGCAGATACTCCCTAAAGAAAGCACTAAGGTGGGAATAATCAGGTGTTTTCCGATATCGATAACCTTACCTAAAAAACTTAACTCCTCAAACCTTATCGAACGCATTCCGCCTAAAGGGAGCCAGCCGGTAAAAGTAGCCAGATAAAGCAGTAAAAAGGCTAAGAAGAATGAAGGAACAGATATTCCTAAGTAAGAGAAAAAAGATAAAAACCGGTCAGTAAATTTATTGCGGTTTAATGCCGCAATTACCCCTAAGGGAATAACAAAAATCCAAGTAAAAATAAGTGAGGAAAGAGATAATATAAAGGTATTTAAAAGTCGCGACGAGACAACATCAAAAACCTTGGCTTTAAAGGAAAAAGAATAGCCAAAGTCACCACGGAGGATGTTTTTTAGCCAGACCAGGTATTGAACCATCAGCGGCTTATCCAGATGGAACTTTTGCTCATACAATTCAATACTGGTTTGCGAAACTTGAGGATTTAACCTTAATGTGCCTAAGAAATCACCGGGGGCAATTTGAATAAAAAGAAAGGTAAGGAAAGTTATCCCTAAGAGTAAAGGTAACGAAAAGAATAATCGCTTCAAGATAAAACGGCCCATAAATAATAAGTAGGGAACCCTACTACGTCATTGTGTAAGAATTTCATAGAAGCAGACTTCGTAGGGTGAAACGTTTACACAACCATTACTAAAGGAAAGGATAACCGCTTGCTAAACTCAACTCCTGCCCGCCACTCCTCAGGAGTCTTGCTGCACCAGCGCACTATTCCTTCGACCGCTAAAGGTGTCTTGGTTTTAGTACAAAGATTCAGGCGTAAACGAGTTTCAACCGGTAAGTATTCAAGGCTGGCTACACCTACACCTCTGGCACTTAGGTCATAGCATTTTACGCCTAAAGATGCATTATTACTGTCTATGCATGAGGCTAAAACATTGCAAGGATATCTTTCGAATATTCTTCTTTCAATAACCATTAAATACCACCTTTTTTATTTTAACACAGTTCATTTTTTTCTACCCCTGGTTAAGGGAAATTTAATTCATAAAAAACGCTTCGACCTTTGGGTTTATGCTGAATCAATATTTTCTTTTTCACTAAATCAGTAATATCTCTATAGGCAGTAGCTCTACTCACTCTTGCCATTGCTACATACTTTCTTGTACTCAACCCTCCTGCAAAACCATCCGGTCCTGCCTCTAATAAACGATTAATTACCTTTTGTTGATTCTTATTTGAAATAGTTTGCGCATGTTTTTGCCAAAATTCTGCTTTTTTCAATACCTTAAACATAGCAACTTCCGAATCTTCTATTGCACGTAAATAGCACTCAAGAAACCATAATAACCATTCCGTTATATCGAGAGTGCCTCTCTGGCTTTGTTCCAAAACATTATAATACGCTTTTCTTTCCATCATTATTCTGCCTGAAAGCGAGTAATATCTCTTCGGTAGATTTTCATCCTGAGTTAATGCCATATCCGTAAGTACTCTGGCTATGCGGCCATTACCATCTTCAAAAGGGTGGATGGTCACGAAATAAAAATGGGCAATAGCGGCTCTCAATAATCCATCGACATTCTTTGATTCCTTCTTCCACCAATTTATAAATTTTCGCATTTCAGAAATGACTTTATCTCCTGACGGTGTCTCAAAATGAATTCTCTCACGCCCTATAGGGCCAGATACTACCTGCATTTGCACTTTCCCACGCCATTCTCCAACCCGGATCTTTGTTAATCCTGAATAGCCGGTGGGAAATAATGCTGCCTGCCATATTTTTAGACGCTTTGTTGTTAACGGTTTCTGGTAATCCGTTGTCGCATCCAGTATTACATCGATTAATCCCTCCACATTTCTATCCGGCGCCTTTAATCCTGCTGTCGGCAACCCCAATCTCCGGGCAACCGATGAACGTACTGCTTCTCGATCTAAACGCAGGCCTTCAATAGCAGCCGTTTTAACCGTTTCCTCGATTAATATCTCAGACCTGGATTCTTGGCTGAGATCCAATCCCAAAGAACGAATCTTAGTCAATAGCTTACTCTGAAAAAGCCTTGCCTGGCTTAAGCTATTAATTAATCGCTTACTCTGCCACTTAAAATTCGGCCATTCTTTTTGCTCCCAGATATAGAGCATTTAATACCTCCAATCGCTTCATATTATGAAGCGATTATGTCACATATTCGCTTCATTGGCAAGAAAAAAATTTAGCTATCCTGCCGCCAAATTCTCAACAATGCCCCATTCCTGTCTGTTCCTTTTTCTCTTCTCTCTTCCATCTTCCTCACCTCATATCTTATACTGGCCGGCTGGCCTTAAGGAATGTATTTTTTAGAAGAAGGGCCAGGCAAGGAGCTCCCACCAGCCACGGAAAAGGTAAACTCCTTGTTAATTAGAACCTGGCCCAATATTTCTTTAATACCCTCTACTATTATTCTAACAAAAAAAATAATTTTACCTACTATCATTTTAATTTCTCTCAATTATTTTAGAATTTTCTTGAGAATCGCTGTTAGAAGTGTTTCGCCACCAAATCTCTCCTCTTAATTTATCAGCAAAATTCCTTTCTATATAAGCCAGAATTCTTTCTCTGTTAGCATCTCTTATCCTGGTGAATAAAATACCGCAGAATGAATTACCTTCGATCTGGCTATTCCAAACCACCTCACCTAAAGCATTAATCTCCCCATAATCACCGGGTATATTTATCTGCAACTTAATTTCTTCTCCCACTAAAAGCGGATTTAAAGGGCTGAATTTAACTCCTCTTAAGCTTAAATCCGATAATTGTGCTTCCTGAAACTGATCAGACTCAAGCAAACCATACCTTAAAGTCATATCCACCTTCCAGCGATATCCCATCCTGGTCTTCCTACTTG
>JBDRJF010000024.1:0-192541 GCA_043815185.1 Candidatus Omnitrophota bacterium
GGGGCTTGAACCCGCGGTTTTCCGCTTGCGGCTGACGCGCTAGCCAAACAATCGGGGCGACTGGACTTGAACCAGCGACTTCTGCGTCCCGAACGCAGCGCTCCAGCCAAACTGAGCTACGCCCCGATAAAAAATTTAATAATTTATAATTAATAATTGAGGATTCTTCTTTAGCTATCATTTACCAGTTATCAATTATTAGTTATCACTTGTCATCTATTCTTTTTGAGAAGATAATCGAACTCTATATTCAAGAATTCACCGGTTTTTTTACACTTTAAAGTAGTATTATCGTAGGTAAAAGGAATTATATCCACGGTAAAGGTTCTTGGTAAAACTTTCTTTATGGTAAGAGAAATGCCCTCAATTGCCACTGAACCGTTATTCAACACATAGATTCGAAACATCGCTGGCAGATCGATCTCTAATTGCCAGTGGTTAGCCTTCTTAATTAATCTCCGCACCTTCAACTCAGCGTCAATATGGCCTAAAACAAAGTGACCACCTATTTTTTCGCCCATACTTAAGGCTGGTTCTAAATTCACCAAATCTCCTTTTTTGAGACGTTTGAGGTTGGTATTCTTAAGGGTTGAGCTTATAACCTCAAATAAAAACAAATCTTTAACTACAGAGGTTACGGTAAGACAAACTCCATTTACCGATATACTATCTGATGTTTTAGCTTCCTTAGAAACAACCGAAGACTTTATCTCTAACTTTAAACAAGAATTATTTCTTAGAATCCTTTGGACTTTTCCAATTTCTTTTACTATCCCGGTAAACATAAAGGGATTATATCACAGGAGGGATAAAAATCTACTCAAAGATTGCAGCCCTAAAATACAGTGATTTTGCAGATATTGATCTGCTAAGGCCTTGTTATTTAAGGGCTTATATAAGACAAACCCCGCGCTTTTGGCGCGGGGCTTATGTTCTCAAGGTGTTTTCTTTTACCTTCGTAAAACTTTTATTTCTTCTTTGCTTTTTTCGCGGTTGCTTTTTTCTTTGCTTTCTTCTTTGCCATTGAACACCTCCTTAATTTTTGCTCCTAACCCAATGTCAGGATAACTCTATACATTTAATTTAACAAGATTATCCAAAATGTCAATACTTTTTCGTATTTTTTTTTAAATTTTTTTAAATTTTGAAAATTTAAATTTTAAGCTGGAGTTTGGGGAAATTTTTTATCTTTACTTTCTTAGCTGAACTCCATAGATACTCAAGGTCGTAAAACTTTCTTGCTTCTTCAAAAAATATATGCAGAATAACATCAGAAAGATCAACGAGAATCCAACGGCAGGATTGATCATCTTGGTGAGAACGAACTTTTATTTTATTTTTTTTACATAACTTTACAGTCTCTTCATAAATTGCCTTTACCTGCCGCATTGACTCGCCGGAACAAATAATAAAATAATCACAAAACCCACTGGTTTCTCTTAGGTCTAAAACAACTATATCCTTAGCCTTTCTATCCAAGATAAATTCAATTATCTTTAAGATTTTTGCCTTACTGGTTATAGGTTTTTTAGCTGCCATGGTTTTTTAATATTTTGCGTATTCTTTTTTCGGCTCTATCGCCAATATTACCGACGTATGAAATAGACATATTTTCAAACCGAAATATACTTTGAGCAAAATCTCTTATTCTCTGCACATCAACAGCCATAACTTCCTTTTTAATCTCGCTAAGGCTATAAATTTTACCTAAAGTAAGGAGGCTCTGGCCAAGATAAAACATCCGGCCCTGAGGCTGTTCTAAGCTCATTGTGACCTGGCCAAGAAAGTAATCCTTTGCCCGGGATAGCTCTGTAGCCGATACTTTCTTTTTCTTTATCTTTTCTAACTCCCTGAGTACAGAAGTAAGGGCTATCGCTAGTTTGCTCTTATCTAATCCCAGATGCACCGAGAAGGCGCCACTGTCTCGATATTTCCTTACTTCGGTAGAAATATCATAACATAAAAATCTCTTTTCCCTTAATTCTTCAAATAACCGGCTACTCATATTGGCGCCTAAAATTATATTTATTAATTGTGCTGTTAAACGTTTCTGGCTCAAATAAGAAACACTTCTAAAACCTAAACAAAGATGTGCCTGCTCAAGACTCTTTTGTTCACAGACAACTCGCAAACCCCGGCAGGCAGAAGGAGGGAAATAGTTAAGATTGACTCTGTGCTTGGCCTTGCTTATCTTCTTTGACAACAAATTAACTATTTTCTGCTTAGAGTATGCACCGTTAAAACAAATAATCATATTGGAAGGCGCGTAGTATTTTCTTCGGAAATTATCTAAATCCGAGCGGCTTATTTTTTTAACTGTTGCTGTCTGTCCAATAATCTCCTCACCTAAAGGATGATTTCTCCAAAGAAGCCCGTCCAAAAGTGCAGCGGCCCGGGAAGAAGGAAGATCATTATACATCTTTATTTCTTCTAAAATCACATTCCTTTCCTTGTCTATTTCTCGACTCTTGAGCAGGGGGTTGACTACCATATCCAGAAGAATATCTAAGGTGAGTGAAAGATTTCTATTTAAAAAATGTGCATAGTAAACACTCATCTCCTGCGTTGTAAAAGCATTTAGTGAACCACCCCTTCCTTCAATCTCTCTTTTTATTTGTCGATGGGAATAATTTTGACTACCTTTAAAAAGCATATGCTCTAGAAAGTGGGCAACGCCTTTTAAGCTTGTGTTCTCAATCCGGGCTCCAGCCCGCAAAAATATACCTAAAGAAGCAGTTTCCAGGTTTTGGAAGGGAGAAAATATAAAATCTACACCGTTTATGCTTATTAATTCATGCATAGCTTATCAGGTAGGAATTAAAAAGGTGAGTAATCGCTATCATTTACCCTTTAATGACCTTATGTAGTTCTTAAGCCGCTTTAAAAAGTCTTTTTGGTGATGATTATTTTCGATAAACTTTACCACACTACTGCCGACAATTACTCCATCACTAAAGGTATTAATCTTGGTAACCTGACTCCGGTTATGAATGCCAAAACCTACACACACCGGAACTTTAGTTACTTTTTTTATCCTCCTAAGATGCCTCGCTAACGCAGCATACTTTAATTCCCTGGGACCGGTTATGCCGGTGACCGAGATATAGTAGATAAACCCTTTAGATTGTTTGGCTATTTTCTTAATTCGCTTTAGCTTTGTAACAGGAGTAACAAAGAAAATAGTCTCAATATTAAACCTTCTGGCTTCCTTGATGTAACTAGCTCCCTCTTCCAAGGGTAAATCAACAACCATTAAAGCACTAATTTCCATCTGCTTCATGCTGCTTAAAAACTTTACCAACCCAAACTTAAAAATAGGGTTATAATAAGACATAATTACTACCGGTATCTTTAAAGAATCTTTTAACTGTGAAAACTGTTTAAAGAAATTATCCGGGTTTGCTCCTTTCTTAAGGGCAATTGAAGTTGCTTTCTGGATAATCGGTCCATCAGCCAAGGGGTCTGAAAAAGGAATACCTAATTCGATTGCATCTACCCCGGCCTCTTCTAAACTTAAACAAATATCCTTAGTAGACTTAATACTGGGAAACCCAAAAGGAACATAAACTATAAAAGCTTTTTTTTTCTTCTTCCTTAACTCTTTGAATTTATCTTTTAACCTCATCATTTTCTTATCTATTTTATTAAATTCGAAATTCTAAATCCGAAATTCGAAACAAATTCTAATTTTCTAAATTCGAAAACTATTTCGGATTTCGATATTCGGATTTCGGATTTTTTGCCAAATAATCACCAACTATTTCTAAATCCTTATCTCCTCTTCCGGAAAGACAAACTAAAACTATCTTACCCTTAGCCTTTTTAGCTAACTTCTTTAAATAATAGATGGCATGCGAGGTCTCAAGAGCAGGAATTATTCCCTCAAGCTCAGATAGCAGCTTAAAACCTTCTATTGCCTGCTTATCTTCTACAGCTTTATATTCAGCCCTCTTGGTTACTTTATAGAAAGAGTGTTCTGGGCCTACACCGGGGTAATCCAGGCCGGCAGCTATTGAATGGGCATTCTTGATTTGGCCGAATTTATCCTGGAGAACATAGGACTTTGAACCTTGGAATACTCCTGGTTTACCTTTAAGCAACGAAGCAGCATTATAAGTATCTAACCCGAACCCGGCAGCCTCTACGCCAATAAATTTAACTTTTCTCTCCCGATAGAAGGAGTAAAAAAGTCCTAAAGAGTTACTCCCTCCACCGACACAAGCCACTAAATAATGGGGAAGCTTTCCTTCTTTAGCTAAAATCTGAACCTTTGCTTCTTGGCCGATAACCGCTTGAAAATCCCGAACAATCATTGGATAAGGGTGGGGGCCGACAACTGAACCGAGAAGATAATAGGTATCCCCTACATTGGTTACCCAATCTCTAAAAGCCTCGTTGCAGGCATCTTTTAAGGTCTGGGAGCCGCTGGTAACCGGAATCACCTTTGCTCCTAATACCTTCATTTTAAATACATTCATATTCTGTCTTCTTACATCCTCTTGGCCCATGTAAATATCGCACTTAAGGCCTAAGAGGCTGGCAATGGTAGCTACAGCTACTCCATGTTGACCAGCGCCGGTTTCAGCAATTATTCTCTTCTTACCCATAAATTCGGCTAAAAATCCCTGGCCCAAAGAATTGTTGATCTTATGAGCACCGGTATGAAGAAGATCTTCTCGTTTAAAATAAACTCTCATCCCTAAAAATTTACTTAAATTAACTGCAAAATAAAGTGGTGTGGGCCGGCCGGCATACTCTTTAAGATAAAAGTCTAATCTCTTTTTAAACTTTTTATTCTTCCTGGCCTTAAGGTAAGCCTTCTCCAATTCCTCAAGACATGAGAAAATAGTCTCAGGAATAAACTTTCCGCCGAATTCTCCAAAATATCCTTTTTTATTAGGTAACTTCATATTTTACCTTCTTTATAAATGCTTTTATTAACTGTTCATCTTTCTTACCCACCATTCTCTCTACCCCGCTAGCTACGTCTAATGCATATGGTTTAAGTCTTTTCAGCTTGGAGATATTCTTAGGATTAAGCCCGCCGGAAATGATTACCCGTCTTCCTTTTTTTATAAGACATCCCACTTCTTTTAAGGAATTAGCTGACAGAGTCCCATTGCCTTTAATTTTTTGGTCATACTTTATGTCAAACATAAAAGCATCGACTTTATACCGCAAAATCTTCCCTTCGTAAGGACTATCTTCGGGAAAAAATACCTTTATAACCTTAAATCTTGGTTTAAAGTAGTGACAATACCCGGGATTTTCCTTCCCGTGAAATTGCAAAACATCGAGATCAAGAGAAGAAGCTATATCCAAAACCTCTCGCTTCTCCTGATCCAGGAAAACCCCCACTTTAATCAAAAAAGGATCTAATTGCCGGATTATTTCAGAGGCTCTTTTTCCGCTGATGTAGCGTGGGCTTTTTTTTGAAAAAATAAACCCGATTGCATCAGCTCCGGCAAAAGAAGCAAAGAAGGCATCTTCTAAATTAGTAATCCCGCAAATCTTTACCTTTACCATTCCTTAACAGCGCTTAATTATTTTTCAGCGTCAATATTTAGCTCTTTTAATTTCGCCTCAATATTACTTGCCCGCATCAAAGTTTCTCCGACAAGCACAGCATCGGCGCCCAAGCCTTTCAACAACAAAACATCTTTTAAACTTTCTATACCACTCTCACTAACTTTTACAACATTTTCGGGTATAAACGGCAAAAGCTTCTTTATGCGTTCCAGATTAACTTGAAATGTTTGTAGATTGCGGCTATTTACGCCGATAATATCTACGCCCATCTTAAGAACTTTTTTTAATTCTTTCTCAGTATGCACCTCAACTAACACATCCATACCCAGGTCTTTAGCAAAATCAGAAAGGTTTTTAAGCTCTTCTTCGCCTAAAACGCCCATAATAAGTAAGACAGCATCAGCGCCTACTGCTCTTGACTCTAAAATCTGGACTTGCTCTAATATAAAATCTTTACGCAGAATCGGCAAATTCACTTGTTTCTTAATGTCTTCAATATAATTGATCTTTCCTAAGAAGAAATCTTCTTCAGTAACTACCGATATCGCGCTTACTTTCAATTTCTTAAAAGTTAAGGCAAGCTCAAGGTGTGAAAAATTCTTACGCACTGTTCCTGCTGAAGGAGAGGCTTGTTTTATTTCGGCAATGAGAGAAATCTTGCCCTCCCGTTTTATCGCATTTTTAAAAGATATTGGAGCCGGAGCTTTTTTTATTAGCGAAATAAAAGCCTGGCGATTTTTCCTTAAAACCTTAATTCTTTCTTTTTTTACCTCAAGAATACGTGAAAGTACCTTATGCATTTGCTTTTAAAAACTTTTTAAATTCCAAAAACTTAACCTTAGCTTTACCGCTGTCTATTAACTCTGCCCCCTTTCTGACTCCCTGTTTGAAGTTAGTCACCTTTCCTAAAATATAAAAACAGGCGCTCACATTAGCTAAGACAATATCCCGGGGAGCTCCGGATTTTCCATCTAATACAGCTTGTATAGTTTTAGCGCTCATTTTTACATCTTTAACTAGTAAATCCCCTAGTTTAATCCTTTTTAAACCAAAACTCGCAGGACTTAAAGTTAAATTACTTATTTTCTTATTATTCAAAAACGCTACTCGGGTTGGCCCGGTGAGTGAAATTTCATCCAAAACATCTTTGCCGCAAACGACAAAAGCCTTTTTTACTCCCAATCGCTTTAAAACTCGAGCTAACAATGTAGTCAGATTCGGGGAGTAAACCCCTAAAAGCTGGTAGTTAGCAAGAGCTGGATTGCAAAGTGGGCCCAAGATGTTAAAGATTGTCCTTACTCCCATCTCTTTTCTTATCTTAGCTACTTTGCCTAAAGCTGGATGGTATAAAGGCGCATAAAGAAACCCGATACCTACTTTCTTTATTGCTTCTTCCATAACTGAGGCTGGAACCTCAATATTTACCCCCAAAGCCTCGAGAACATCAGCACTTCCGCAATTTGATGACATCGCCCGATTCCCATGTTTAGCTACCTTTAGGCCAGCGGCACTGATAATAAAAGCAGTAGCAGTAGAAACATTAAATTTATTTAACCCTGAACCGCCGGTACCGCAGGTATCGATAATTGGCTCACTCATATCTTTTATCCCTAAAAACCCTCCTCTTACATTTAACTTCTTTGCTTGAGCCCTAACTACAATAGCGGCAGCTGAAATTTCATCCTCGCTTTCACCTTTCATTTTTAAAGCAGTTAGAAAAGCTGCGATTTGTGAAGGGGTAGCCTGGGAGTCAAAAATCTCTTCAAAAGCCGCTTTCATCTGGTTAAAAGAAATATTCTCACCCCTAGTCAATTTAATGATAGCTTCTCTAATCATATTTTTAGAAAGTTTTTTAGAATTTTTTTGCCCTCAAGGGTTAAAATAGACTCGGGGTGAAATTGTACCCCATATAGGGGGAAATTTTTCTCTTTTACCCCCATTATTATACCATCTTGGGTATCGGCGGTAATAACTAAATTTTTAGGCAAACTCTTTCTTTCGATAACTAAAGAATGATATCTTGTCGCTGAAAAAGGGTTTTTAACTCCCTTAAATATGCCGCGACGGTTATGACGAATAAGAGAAACTTTACCATGCATAATTTCATTTGCCTTGACAATCCGGCCTCCAAACAAAGAACCGATACATTGATGGCCGAGACAGACTCCTAATATCGGTATTTTCTTATAAACCTTATTGATTAAAGAACAGCTTATTCCCGCATTCTTTGGCCTTCCCGGACCGGGAGAAATAACAACTTTGTTAAACCTTAATTCTTGTATCTTTTCCAAACTAATCTTATCATTACGAAAAACAAAGGTGTAGGCTCCTAACTCCTGCAGGTATTGAACCAGATTATAGGTAAAAGAATCATAATTATCTATAACTAATACTCGCATAACTTATTATAAGTTAGTTGATGAGCATATGGGTGAATGAGCAAATGAGGAAGAATATTTATCCCCATTCACTCATTTACACATTTCCTCATATACTCTGATTATTGTTTTTCCCTTCTTATCTTTGCCCCTATCTTTCTAAACTTATTCTCTATTTTTTCATACCCGCGATCAATATGGTAGACTCTTAAAATCTGGCTCTTACCCCGAGCAGCCAAACCAGCAATCACTAAGGCTGCTGACGCTCTTAAATCCGAAGCCATAATCTCTGCACCATATAACCTTTTTTTTCCTTCAATTATAGCATAGGGGCCATTTCTTTGAATAGAGGCACCCATACGATTTAATTCAGCTACATGCATAAACCGGTCGGGGTAAATCTTCTCGGTAATCAAAGAGATACCGGAAGCCAGACAAAGACAAGCCATGAATTGAGCTTGCAAATCACTAGGAAAACCAGGATAAGGCAAGGTTGTTATATTAACTGGTTTTAAGCTCTTTGCTGGTTTTATGGAAATAGATGAATCATTGCCGATCTTAATCTGAGCCCCTATCTTTTTCGCAGTCTCGATTACTGACGTAAGCTGTCGGGGATTAGCCCCCTTGATTAAAAGAGGCGACTTAGTCGCTAAACTGGCAGCGATAAATGTCCCAGCTTCAATTCTGTCCGGTATAACCTTAAATTCACAACCAGAAAGTGTTTTTACACCTTTTATTCGCAATAAAGGAGTGCCCTCCCCGGCTATTTTTGCTCCCATCTGCTTCAAAAATTTAGCTAAGCACTCCACTTCCGGCTCACAAGCCGCATATTCAATGACACTCTCACCTTCTGCTAAAACAGCTGCCATTAGAACATTGGCAGTGGCAAGGACTGAAGAACCAAAAGTCCCGCCTAAATAAATATGTGCCCCTCTTAATTTTTTTGCTTTGGCCCAACAATACCCCTTTTCAATAGCAATATTGGCTCCTAAATCGCTTAAACCTTTAATGTGTAAATCTACTGGCCGGGGGCCAATAATACAGCCGCCCGGTAAGGCAACTTTAGCTTTTTTTCGTTTTGCCAGAAGTGGGCCAAGACAACAAAAAGATGCCCGCATTGTCCTTACTAACTTATAAGGAGCAACAAAACTTTTATTCTTTCTGCTGCTTACAATAAGAGTCCTATTGTTAAACTTAATTTTTTTACCCAAACACTCTAGAATCCCGATCATTGTCTTGATGTCTTTTAAACAGGGAACATTACTAATCCGGCACTCCTCATCGGTAAGCAGGGTTGCAGCCATAATCGGGAGAGCGGCATTCTTTGAACCGCTTATAGTTACTGTACCTGATAATTGAGATTGAGAAACAATAAAATTATCCATTCTTGGTTAATATAACTCCTCTAAAGTAACCGGAATAATCTTTAATCCATTCGACTATTTTATAAGAATCACTGTTGTGTATAAAATTATCTACCGGCCCCCTATGCTTATACCCTATTTCCATGATAAAGTATCCGCCGCTCTTTAAATAATCTTTAGCCTGTTTTAATATCTTATCAATAAAATATAAACCGTTTTTCCCAGCACTTAAAGCTACCTTGGGCTCAAAGGCCAAAGAACCCTTAATATTTGCCTCCTCTACGTAAGGCGGATTAGAAATTATTAAATCAAAACTCTCCTGTTTAAATGCCCCCAGTAAATCTGCATTAACCAGCCGGATACTGGCATTGTTGAATTCGGCATTGCCTCTGGCCATTTTTGTGGCCGAGAAACTTATATCTGAGGCAAAAACAGATGTTTCTTGAAAAATCCTCTTTTTAATACTTATCGCGATATTGCCTGAACCACACCCCAAATCTAAGATAGATTGCAAATTATTTTGATTAATAATATCGATTGCTTTTTCAACGATCAGTTCGGTTTCCGGCCGGGGAATTAAAACGTCGCTGTTCACTTTAAACTCTAAACCAAAAAACTCTTCCTTTCCTAGAATATAAGCTAAAGGCATACCGGTATCACAAAGCTCTTTTATTTCATTTAAATACTTTAAGCTCTGTGAATCTAGATAAATCTCCCTTTCGATTGCTGGCCAAGAATTTACTTTAAACACATTTTTAATAAGAAAACGTAAATCACACTCCCCAAACGTTTTCTTATTTACTTCAACCCAATCCTTTAGCTTCATAATTTTTTTTTCTCTCTTCCTTGATAAGTTTGTCTACGACTTCGTCGATATCTCCTTCCAAGATATCTTCTAAACGGTAGATAGTAAAATTTATTCTATGATCTGTAACCCTTCTCTCTGAGAAGTTATATGTCCTTATCTTCTCGCTCCGGTCTCCGGTTCCTACTTGAATACGCCGCTTTTGACTAATTTTATTAGCCTCATTTTCTAAAATCTTCTCCATAATCTTAGCTTTAATAACCCTCAAAGCTTTAGCTCTGTTTTTGATCTGGGAGCGCTCATCCTGACAGGTAACAACAGCACCTGTAGGCAAATGAGTCATCCTTACTGCAGAATCAGTAACATTCACATGCTGGCCTCCCGCCCCTGAAGAACGAAAAGTGTCAACCTTTAAATCGTCAGGGTTAATATTTAACTCTACCTCTTTAGGCTCAATCAACACGGCTACGGTAACTGTGGAGGTATGGATTCGGCCTCCAGACTCAGTAACCGGAACCCGTTGTACGCGATGCACGCCGCTTTCAAACTTCAAGTGTCCGTAAGCTCCTTTACCTCTTACCGAGAATACAACTTCTTTAAAACCGCCTACCTCTGTGGGGCTTGAGCTTAATACTTCTATTTTCCAGCTATTTCGTTCAGCATATTTAGAATACATTTTAAATAAAGTTGCTGCAAAAAGGGTAGATTCATCTCCGCCAGCTGCCGAACGTATTTCGATAATGATATCATGCTCGGGTTCATTCTCAGCAAAAACCTTATTTTCTATCTGCTGATTAATCGCCTCTATCTTAGTTTTCAGCGCACTTAATTCTTCCCCGGCTAAATTTCTCATCTCCTGGTCTTCGCTTAAATCAGAGATAACACTTCTCAATTGCTCTTGCGCTTTAAGGTATTCATCTTTTTGATCCAAAAGTTTAATTATCTTCTCAAGGTAAGCGAATCTCTTAGCAAGCTTTGCATACTTGTTTCGATCATTGAGAACCCCTTCCGAGGATAGTTGCTGGGAAATCTTAGCGTATTCTTCTTTAAGTTTTTCAGAATTAATCATAGTTCTTTTAGAACTTGATTACACAGATTTTGAAAAGATTGCACAGATTATTTTATTTTAATCGATGTAATCTTGTTTTAATCTAAGTAATCAAAGTTTCCGTAGGAAACTTAGCTTTTTTTACTGTATTTCTTTAAAAACTTATCCACTCTTCCTTCAGAATCAACAAACTTCTGTTTTCCGGTGAAAAAAGGATGGCATTTAGAGCAGATTTCTACATTAATTGTCTTTTTTGTGGAACGTGTATGAACTACATTTCCACAAGCACACATAATTGTGGCTGCTTCATACTTAGGATGTCCTTTCTTTTTCATCTCTTACCTCCTTATAGGATGTCTATAGTTTGTTATACTATCTTACCGCTTATTTCTTTTTTAAATCTTTATTACTTAGCAATCCCAATAATTGATACACCCTTGCTGTTTAGGATTCGCCTAAACAGTAGCTTCTTCCGGGTTTTTTCTGTTTAGGCGAATCCTAAACACAGTTTTCTTCGTTGCCAAGATTATATAGATGAAGAAACCTACCTAAATGTATTTATTATATCACTACTTATTAAGGGTAAGGAGAAATTCTACGTTGTTCTTAGTCTTGGATAATTTATCAATTAAAAGCTCTAAGGCCTCAGATGAGCTTAACTCATTTAAGGCTTTTCTCAATACCCATATCCGCTGAAGTTCGTCAGGATGAATAAGCAGCTCTTCTCTGCGGGTGTTGGAGCGCTTTATATCAATAGAAGGATAGATCCGCTTCTGGAAAATACTCCGGTCAAGAGTAATTTCCATATTACCGGTTCCCTTAAACTCCTCAAAAATAACATCATCCATGCGGGAACCAGTATCAACTAAACCAGTAGCAATTATAGTCAAAGAACCGCCTTCCTCTTGAGCCCTAGCTGCGCCAAAAAACCGTTTCGGTTTATGGAGAGCATTGGAGTCGATTCCTCCGGAAAGAATTCTTCCCGAATGAGGTTCGACAAGGTTATAGGCGCGGGCTAAACGAGTAATACTATCTAAGAGTATAACTACATCTTTCTTATGTTCTACTAACTTCTTAGCCTTTTCCAAAACCATCTCCGCTACCTGAACATGGCGTTGAGCCGGCTCATCAAAGGTAGAACTAATTACCTCTCCTCTCACCGTATTTTTCATCTCGGTAACTTCTTCAGGCCGCTCGTCAATAAGTAAAACCATGAAGATAACTTCCGGATAGTTGGTTGTTATGGCATTAGCCACCTTTTGCAAAAGCACTGTCTTGCCGCTATAAGGCGGAGCAACTATCAAACCGCGCTGCCCTTTACCAATCGGGCAAAGAAGATCAAGTATCCGCGTAGATGGCTCATCAGTAATGGTTTCCAAGATAAACCGCTCTTTAGGATAAATAGGGGTTAAGTTATCAAAAAGAATCCTATTTCTTGACTCCTCGGGATGTTCAAAATTAACCGCCTCGACCTTAAGTAACGCAAAATACTTCTCATTGTCCTTAGGCGGCCTTATCTGACCGCTAACCGTATCTCCGGTACGCAGAGAAAATTTTCGAATCTGAGATGGAGAAACGTAAATATCATCAGGTGAGGGTAAGTAATTATAATTACTTGACCTCAAAAATCCAAACCCTTCAGAAAGAACTTCCAAGACACCGTCGCCGAACATAAACCCTTTTTTTTCAGCCTGGGCTTGTAAAATCTTAAAAATAAGGTCTTGTTTCTTTAATCCACTCACCCCATTAATTTTAAGGTCCCGAGACATCCTGTTCAGCTCTGATATCTTCATCCCCTTCAGGGTTCCGATATCAACGCTATCATCCAGCACTACCGGCTTACTTTTTGATTTTACTTTATTCTTTTCCATAATAAATCAACCTCCTTTTTTAATCGTTTTAAATTTGAACTGTTATCAATAACAAAATCTGATCCTTTTATTTTTTCTCTAATAGGCCTATATAAAGACAGTCTATCGATGGTTTCTTTCTTGCTAAAACCGTATTTTTTGATAATCCGCTGGATTAAGACCGGACGTTTTACTGCCACTAAAATTATCTTTTCAAAATAACCGGTTATTTTTTTCTCAAAAAGAAGTGGAATTTCAGCAACATAAATTTTACCCTCTACCCGGTTAAGCTTTGCCCAGCTTAATAAATCTTTGATCACTACCGGGTGGACTATTTGTTCCAGCTTCTTTAGTTTAAACTTATCGGAGAAAACAACAGCTGCAAGTATTTTGCGTGAAATCACACCAGCCTTAAGGCATTCAGGAAATGCAGCTGCTATTTTTCTATAAACTAAACTCCTTTTATTCCGATAGTAGTAATGAATTTCCTTGTCCGTATCAAATACTATAGCTCCCTTGTTCTTAAAAAACCTAAGGATTGTGCTCTTACCGCTAGCTAAATTACCAGTTAAGGCTATCAATGGCATGTTTACTTCCTTATTAAGTCTTTATATGCCTCGATATATTTCGCAGCCGCTGCTTGCCAGGAAAAGTTATATTGAGTTACTTTCTTGGCAATACCCTTCCAGGCCTTTCTTTGATTAAACAACTTTTGCACTTTTTCTACTGCTAATATTAAATCTAAAGCTCGATACTTATTAAATACGAATCCTCCACCGCCGGCAGAAATATCAATAACTGTATCCACTAATCCTCCGGTATGATGGACTAAGGGCAAGGTAGCATACTTATAGCTAATCATCTGAGAAAGTCCGCAAGGCTCAAACCTTGAAGGTAACAAAAATACATCTACTCCGGCATATATCTTGTGGGCCAAAGCCTCATCAAATTTCAGTTCTAGGAAAAAAGAACCTTTAAACTTAATTGCCTTTTTCTTTAAAATCTGATGATATCTCGGCTCACCCACGCCTAAGATAACTACTTGGTATTTCTCTAAAATGCTATCTAAAGCTTTTGATAGGATATCAATGCCTTTTTGCTCAGCTAAACGGCTAACCATCCCCATAAGCAGAATATTTTTATCCTCTTTCAAGCCTAGCTCTTTCTGTAAATTAATTTTATTTACCGCTTTGGCTTCAAAGGTGCTTGCTGAATATTGCTTATATATAAATTCATCTGTCTCAGGGTTCCAAATAGTATAATCAATGGCATTAAGAATTCCGCGTAAATTCTCTCCTTTTGCTTTCAAGATTCCCTCCAGGCCGCAACCATATTGAGAAGTTTTTATTTGTTTAGCATAAGTAGGGCTTACTGTGGTTACCAAGTCCGAAAAAACAATACCCCCTTTAAGCAGATTTATCTTGCCATGAAATTCAAGATAATCCTTATGGAAAAAAGCTTGAGAAATACCCAAAGAAGAAAACTTGCCTTTAGGAGATAGCCCCTGATAAGCAAGATTATGAATGGTTAAGATACACTTTGTGTCTTTGAAAAAAACGTCACCCTTATAAAACGTTTTAAGATAAACGTTTATCAGGGATGTCTGCCAATCATTACAGTGGATAATATCGGGGCAAAAATCTATTCTTTTCAAAACTTCCAGTACCTGCTTGCTAAAGAAAGAAAACCGTTCTAAGCTATCGGGATAATCATGCCCGTCTTCAGCAACATAGATGGAATCGCGTAAGAAGTACTGGTCACCTTTAATGAAAAAAGTTTCAATCTGGTTTTGCTTAGTAACCCCAAAACCTTCATGCATCTCTTTAGGCTCTATACCCTTATAAAGCGGCATAAACACCTTTACCTGAACTCCGGCTTTAACTAATGCCTGGGGAAGGGCAGCGCTTACATCACCAAGTCC
This sequence comes from Candidatus Omnitrophota bacterium, assembly GCA_043815185.1. Lineage (GTDB taxonomy): Bacteria > Omnitrophota > Gorgyraeia > Duberdicusellales > 4484-171 > Susulua. The sequence goes on from JBDRJF010000024.1 coordinate 14,896, forward strand.
ACCGGTTTTAGCATAGGGAAATACTTCTGAAGAACAAAAGGCTACTTTCATTTTACCTCCCCGGTGGGGGGTAGACAGGACAAAGCAGGTTTCATCTGGCCCCAATTTTCGCCGGCCTTTAAATTGACCTTGATTGGAACCATTAAACTCAAAGCCTCCTCCATGTGTTTTTTAATAAAAACCTTCACTATCTCTAACTCATCACCAGCTACGTCAAAGATAAGCTCGTCGTGGATTTGCATTATCAACTTTGTCTTTAGGCCTCTTTTGGCCAGTTCCTTATCTATTCGCACCATAGCAACTTTAATCAGGTCAGCACATGACCCCTGGATCGGAGCATTTACCGCCTGACGCCGAGCGAATTCTCTTAATTGAAGATTGGAACTATTTATATCGGGAAGTTTTCTTCTCCGGCCTAAGATTGTAGTAACAAATTCCTTCTTTTCTACCTGAGCATAGATTTTATTTATATACTCTTTGACTTTAGGATAACGTTTAAAGTAATCATCAATAAAGTTCTGGGCTTCAACAGCTGTAATATTTAACTCTTTAGAAAGTCCGTATGAACTCATCCCGTAAACAATACCAAAATTCACTCTTTTGGCTATATTGCGTTGAAAGTCACTTACCTCTTCCGTTTCTACCCCGAAAAGGAGCGAAGCAGTAAAGTTATGAATATCTAGATTCTGCTTAAAAGCGCGAATTAAGTTTTCATCACCGGATAAAGAGGCTAAAATTCTTAATTCAATCTGGGAGTAATCTCCGGAAAGAATACACCCCTCTTGAGAAGAAGGAACAAAAGCCTTTCTTAAACTCTGTGCGAATTCACCCTTGACGGGAATGCTTTGCAAATTAGGAGCAGAATTTGAGAGCCTGCCGGTTTGCGTTCCAGTCTGATTAAATTGAGCATGTAAGAAACCTTTATTTTCCGCTACCTGTTGGCTTAAAGGAATAATATATGTAGTTCTTAATTTATTTAGGTACCGGTATTCCAAAAGCAATCCAGCTATAGGATATTGGACGGATAATTTATCCAAAACCTCCTCATTAGTAGAATACCCTGTCTTTGTCTTCTTCAGGGGCGGTATTTTCAGCTGATCAAAGAGTATGGCTGAAAGTTGTTTGGGAGAATTCAAATTAAACTCTTTGCCGGCGGCCTTGAAAATTTCGCTCTTAAGACCATCTCCTTTACTATCTACTGCCGTTAGTAAATCATCCAGAGTCTTGGCATTAATCTTTACTCCTTGATTTTGCATTTTGCTGAGTATAGAAACTATGGGCATCTCAACCTCAAAGAAAAGCTTGTCAAGACCTTGTTCTTTTAATTGAACCGATAACAACCGATAAAGCTGATAAACAAAGTAAGGCGTAACCTCTGCCGGTATTTCTGCAAAGTGCTCACCAAGATAATGTGAGACTAAAGTAGAGAGGCTGTAGTCAGGGAGCGCTGAATCAAGCAGGTAGGCTGCAATCTTCACATCAAACCAGACCCCTTTTATTTCTAAACCCGGGGCCTCTGAAAACTGACTCTTGAAATCATAAGATATCTTCTCTATTAACTCATCCTCCAATATCGTTTTTAATGCTGAATTCGCGACTCTATATATCTCTTTCTTAGGCTTACTAAAAAGATAAAACTCTTCAGCTTGACTAAATAATACCAGGTTTTCTTTAGCTAAAGACTCCAAACCCTTCTTGGTAATACCGGTTTTTACCTTTAAATCTAAATTTAAAGAGGAAGTTGGTAGATCCTTAGGAAAAATCTTAAATTCCAGCTTCCGAAACATCTCGTATAGCTTTCCCAAATCCGGGTCTTTCTTCTTTAAATCCTGACAGTTTAAATCTACCTGGGGTTGAGCTAATTCTACTAGCTCTCTGCTCAAAAGAATAGCAGCTTTGCTCTCAATTAATATATGCTGGACCTTCTGAGGTAATTTGTTCAAATTTTTGAAAATGTTTTTTATTTTACCAAACTCTTTTATTAGTTTAGCGGCACCTACCTTACCTATTCCCCTTGCACCAGGGATATTATCGGTACTATCCCCGGCTAAAGAAAGATAATCAATCATAAGTTTAGGTTCAAAACCATACTCTTTTAAAAAATCATCTTTGCCGATAAACTTATCCTTATTGTAGTTATAAACCTGAACCCTATCTGAATCTATGAGTTGATAAAAATCTTTATCCGAGCTGGCTATAACCACTGATAAATGATTCTTTAATGCTTTATTACACAAAGAAGCAATTAAATCATCAGCCTCGAATCCCTCTTGCTCTATTATTCTTATCCCTAGGAACGAAATCATCTTTTTAACCAAGGGAATTTGAGCTTTCAACTCATCAGGTAATGCCGGCCGATTAATCTTATACTCTTTAAACTTCTCCTGTCGAAAAGTCTTACGTGAAACATCAAAACACACCCCCATATAAAAAGGGTTATGCTTTGTAATAAGCTTCTTCAGCGTCAAATAAACTCCATACACCGCTCCGGTAGGTATACCGGATGATGTAGAAAGTTTTAAGGCAAAGAAAGAACGGTAGCAGAGGGAAGTACCATCAATCAAATATACTATTTTTTTGGACATAGAGATTTAGAAAATTATAGGTTAAATGGCTGGTAAAAATACCTTATTTTTCTTGGGTAATAAGCGAAATAGCTTTCAGAGCGTCTCCGAGTTTGTTTTGTGCAGATAAATAATCTTCTTTATCTATGTAATCTAAAGCATTTTTGGCGCTGGTAAAGGTCTGTTGCCTTAAAAAGAGTCTTCTTGCTTGTTTATAAAGACTTAGAGTTTTGTTTAACAACTGATCATCAGAAGGATTTATTAAAAATACTGTTCCAAACTCCTTTACCGCGGCTTTATAATCTTTTTCTCTAAAGGCCTTATTGCCAATACGAAAATGAAGCTTTGCGTCTTTTATTGACTTTAAGCTTTCCTCTTTATTCTTTCTAATAATCTCATTAGACAATATTGCTGCTTTTTTCTCTATTATTCTCTTCCTAACTTCAGGAAAGGTCCCTAATTTGAGAAGATGTTGACTTGAAACCTCCCGCCAGTAATCCCCTTCTCGGCCTAATTCATATCGTTTCTGCCAATAACGAGTAGCGTTATCTATATCGCCTCTCTTCTCGTAGATAAATGCTACATTAGTGTATGCCGGTAAATATTCCGGGTCTACCTTTAAGGCTTTTTGATATGCTTCTAAGGCCTTATCATTTTCACCAAGAGTCTCATAAATAACTCCTATATCATTATAGGCTTGAGCAAATTTAGGGTCTAGCTGAACAGCCTTCTGATAGTAACTTAAAGCACCCTTTAGGTCACCTATAGACTGAGCCCTCTGGCCTTCTTCCCGATAGTCTACAGCAGTCTCTTTAGTGAGAGGTTCGGCTAGGGAAAAAAGCAAGGGAAAGACGCACAGGAAGATTACAAGGAAGATCCTCATCGACTTTAACGATATCATAAATAAGCAGTTATGTCAAGAAAATTCCCTTATTCCTTGAGGTAAATATGCTCTATTTCCGAAAAAGCACCGCCGTAAATAGCCGGGTAAAGATTGCCAAAAAGATGAAACTCTATTATGGGAGATGTGTCTAATTTCTTAAATTTAGTGATACGGTCGGCTAGCTGTTCACGACGCAGTGGCGCCGCCTTCATTCCTTATTTGAATACTTTCTTATTATTTCTTTCCATTATTTTTTTTCACTTTGATTATGAAGCCCAACGGCCCTCCATCATGGAGGCTGCTTTTATAACGAAGCATTGAAACAATTTTAGACACCACGGCCTTTTCCATGCGAGGATTTAGCTCATATGCCAGGTGTGAAAACTTGCATAAAACGTATATTACCCACCTTTTAATTGGCGAACGATGAAGAGAGAGAAGATTTCTTTTTCCGATTAAAAAAGCCATTTCTTTTACCTTTTTTTTGTAGCTCTTTTTATACTTGAAAAAGATATCTTCCCAAACATATGTGTCATCATATAGATGGCGTTGGTAAAAAGTACTATGCTTATATGGATCTTTAGCGTTTTGATGAATTTGTATTCCGTAATCTTGGCACTCATCCCTTAACCACCATTCATTAAAACCGTATTCGTCTTTATACATTCTATAAATGTCGCTACCCGGATATGGCACAAGTGAACCCGAACCTTGGTAGATATGAACTTGGTTGAAATGTTTGCGGATATATTTAATATTGTTATTGACTGCGGACTCGTTTTCCCACGGAAACCCCGTCATCAAATTAACATAAACGCGAAAACCGGCATCCCGCGCATAATCAACTGCCTTATGGGCCTGTTCTAACGTAATACCTTTACGGACCCTTTTAAGCGTTTCGGGATCGGCGCTTTCAATTCCGTAGCCCATCATGTAACAACCGGCTTTTTTCATCAGCGCAAATAATTTAGGATCCGCCATATTGGCGCGCGTAGCACAATTCCATATTATGTTAAGCTTACTTTCTATTAAGGCTTCACAAAAATCTTGGACATACTTTTTACTGGCGGTGAATGTATCGTCTGCGATTACGAAAGATCCTACATTATACTTTTCTTTACGTTTTTTTATTTCTCTGATAATGTTTTCGATCGGTACATATCTGATTCTCTGCCCGAAAATTGCGCGATCGCAAAAAGTGCAGCTCGCAGGACATCCTCTAGAACAATAAATCCTATGAAGGCCCTTTAACAAGCCGCTGGAAAGACGGAAGCGTTCGTGATCAAAACACGTAAAATCAGGTTCGGGTAAATGTGCGAGGTCCGATATATATTCCCGTCCGCTATTATGATATATTTTCCCGTCCGGGCCCCTAAAACTAATCCCTTTGATTGATTCTAAGGATAGATCTTTTTTACCATTCCAGTAATCGCATAATTCTGCGAGCGTTAACTCGCCTTCGTTGCGGACTATAATATCAACTCCATTTTCCAATACCTCTTCTGGATATGAGGTGGGATGTGCTCCTCCTGCAATTATTTTTATGCCTAATTTTTTAATTTTAGCGATTGTTTCATAAATACTCTGAATGTGAAAAGTTGTAATATTAAAACCAACAAACGACGGTTTGTAGTCTTCTGCGATTCTTACAAAATCGTTGCTTTCTAAAAAATTATTAAATGTGTTGACCACTGCCTTTACATCGTATCCCTTCTGTCTGAGAACAGCAGAAAGATATGCAAACGCTATTGGCATTTCAGATATAGGGTTAGGAAAAATTAAAAGGCCTTTTTTATCTGCTTTCAGCACAGAGATACTCCTTCTTTTCGATGGTTAAACCTTTTTCTAAGAAAATCTATGTTTTTCTGTTCGTTCTCCGTCAACTTTTTTTCAGGATGACTCAATGCTTTTTCAATGGGCAAAGGAAGATCTTCATCGATTTTAACTTTAGCATAAATAAACAATTATGTCAAAAAATTCCCTTATTCCTTGAGATAAATATGCTCTATTTCCGAAAAAGCACCGCCGTAAATAGTCGGGTAAAGATTGCCGAACTTGTTTCGCACCGCATATATCGAATAAGGAATCGCAGTATAAACAAGCGGTAACTCTTGGGATGCAATTTCCTGCCAACGGGCAAATAAAACCTTTCTTTCCTCTTCATCCATAATCCGGGCAGTTTGATTAAAAATATTCTCGATTTCTATCTCATATTGATCTAAAGGTTCCTTGCTAAGATTCCACATATGTAGATTTCCCTTATAAGACCAGACATTCTTGCCAAAGTAAGGCTCAACCCCGCCGGTAAGCCCGATTAGAATCATTTCCCAATCAAGAGTAGCTGTCAATTTACTCACCAAATTATTAAAGTCAAGAGGCAGAAAGTGTATTTTTACCCCAATCGTCTCTAAATCCTTCTTTACCAGGGTGGCAATTTGAACCCGTTGGGTATCATTGGCGTTAGTAAAAAAGATAATCTCTAAGGCCTTGCCCGCTTCATCTTCCAGGACCCCATCCCCGTCTCGATCAATAAAACCTATTTCGGATAAAAGATGTTTTGCTTCTAGGGGGTTATAAGAATGCTGCTTAACTTTATCGTTATAATAATAGGTGTTGGCCGGGCTCAGTGGAGAATACTGCGGTATTCCCAACCCATTCATTAGAATATCGATGATTTTCTCCCGGTTTATAGCGTAAGCTATTGCTTTTCGGAAATTCCTGTTCTTAAACCAGGCTAACTTATAAGGTTCGATAAACGGTTTTTTGGTATGCGGGTTGGTGCCTGGGTTTTGGTTAAAAACTACAAAGTTTGAACCCAAAGAGGGGCCAGCATTATAAATTGAAAAATTACCTTTATCTTGGTCCGGACCTAAAATACCTAAATCTTGAGGTCTTACAGAGTAGTAGTCGACTTCTTTCTCTAAAAATTTTAAAAGAGCGGTGTCAGGGTTAGGCACTACTTTAAAAATTACCGCTTCTAAATATGGTAAACTCCTGCCGCAGGTATCTTTCTTCCAGTAAAAAGGATTTTTTTCTAAAACTACTCTTTCACCAGGAAAGTAACTTTTGAGCCTAAACGCTCCGGTTCCGACAATATCTTGAGGTTTTGAATCAAGCCCCAAAGCAAAAGAAAATTTTCCCCTTTCAACTAAACTAGCATATTTATGTCGGGGGAGAATATCGTGGGAAAGAGCCCGGAGAAAAGGAGCAAAGGTAAAGGGGAGGGTAAATTTTACTGTATGGCTGTCAATTTCTTCAACTACTATCTCTTTTCCATCAATAGTAAAAATATCTCTACTGCTGGTAGGAATATCGGGGTTGTAAATTAAATCTTCAAAGGTAAAAACCACATCCTTAGCAGTGAACTCCTCTCCATCATTCCAAAGAATACCCTTACCTAAGTGAAAAATCCACTCCTTACCATCAGAAGTTTCCCATTCTTTGGCTAAATTGGGCATAACTTCTAAGGTTATCGGGTGGGTACGGGTCAAACCTTCAAAAATATAGCCGGTAATCTGGGTAGTTGAGGTCTCTTGAGCAACTATCGGATTGAATGACTTGGGGTCTGAAATAGCCGGAAGAATTAATTCCCCTCCGGCTTTCCCGCAACTTATTTGATAATCATTATAAAGATTTTTAAAAAGGCCCTTGGCCTCAACGGGAAAGCTCAAAGTCAAGCTACTGATTATTGTAATTAAAAATAAACTACTTTTCTTCATCCTCTAGGAGTGGGGATTCCTGGGCTGGTATCTCTTCCTGGGGAGTAGCTGGTTCGTGAATAATATCATTACTTTCAATACTTATAGTTTCATATTTACCCATTAAAGACTTACCTTTTTCTTTAGATAGATAAGCTAAAGATATAGAAGTAAGAAAAAAACTAATGGCTAGAATTACTGTTGCCTTTACTAGAAAAGAACTGGTTTTGGTACCGAAAATAGACTCAACTCCGCCTAAGGCCTCGACCAGGCCTCCGCTTCTGCCTCTTTGAATAAGAATCATTCCAATCAGGCTTAAGGCAACGATAATATGAATAGATAAGACAACATTATACATAATTGTTTCACTCCTTATTAAAAATTATCCTAGCGAATTCTTAACTATTTCCACAAAAGAAGCACTATCTAGCGAGGCCCCCCCTACTAATGCTCCGTCGATGTCGCTCTCTTTCATTAATTCTCTTGTGTTGTCTGGTTTAACACTGCCGCCATAAAGAATACACAGACTATCAGCTACTTCTTGCGAATAACAATCTTTAAGCCAATCACGAATAAACTTATGAACTTCCTGAGCTTGTTTCGGTGTTGCGGTTTTACCGGTGCCAATCGCCCAAACTGGTTCATAAGCAATAATTAATTTTAGGAAGTCGTCACTCACTAAACTTTCTAGGCCTCCTTTTAGTTGCCTGGTGATAACATCAATAGTCTTACTTGTTTCACGTTCCTCAAGAGTTTCTCCGACACAAAAAATAGGAATTAAATCTGCTGCCTGGGCTGCTGTTATTCTTTTATTTACTGTCTGATCGGTTTCAGCAAAGTATTTTCTTCTCTCCGAGTGCCCGATAATTACAAATTTGCAGCCGGCATCCTTAAGCATCAAAGGAGAAATCTCGCCGGTAAAGGCTCCTGATGCTTCCCAATAAACATTTTGAGCCCCCAAAGAAATATTAGAATCTATTAAGAGGTCTGATATCTCAGAAAGCGCCGTATAAACCGGACAAACAATAATATCTGCACCTTGAATATCAACCAGTTCTCTTTTTAAGCTATTGACCAGTAAAATTGCTTCGTTAATAGTTTTATTCATCTTCCAATTACCGGCAATGACGGGTTTCCTCATTCTTGACTCCTTCATAATTTATAACTTATAATTGATAACTGATAATTGAGGTTTAAAAACAAAAAAATCTCACCTTTAATTATCATTTATCATTTATTATTTATCAGTTAGAGCAGCAATCCCTGGTAATACCTTACCTTCTAAATACTCTAAAGATGCCCCGCCGCCAGTAGAAATATGGGACATCTTATCGGCCAAAGAAAACTTTGCTACTGCCGCTGCAGTATCTCCTCCGCCAATAACTGATGTTGCCTCTGATTCAGCAATAGCCAAAGCCAGGGACAATGAACCTTTACTAAATTCATCTTTTTCAAAGATTCCCACCGGACCATTCCAAACAATAGTCTTTGCTTCTTTTATCTTATCACAGAAAAGCTGCCTTGTCTTGGGACCAATATCAACACCGATCCAACCTTGATCAATCGAAGCACCTCCGGTAGTCTTAACATTAACAGCCGCATTCAAATCATCGGTAATTATATGATCGACTGGCAAGAGTATTTCAACCTTCTGTTCTTTGGCTTTCTTAAATATATTTTCTACTATCTCTTGAGAACCTTTTTCAAAACGTGAAGAACCGATATCGACTCCCTTAACCTTCATAAAAGTATAAGCCATAGCCCCGCCGATTAATAAGCAATCGGCTTTATCAATCATATTCTCAATAACCGGGATTTTATCTGACACTTTTGCTCCCCCCAGTATGAAGATAAAAGGTTTTAGGCTTCCAGTTAAAATCTTCTCAAAATATTCTATTTCTTTTTGAACTAAAAATCCCGATACTGCCTCAAGATAATGAGTTACCCCTTCTGTAGAAGCATGAGCACGATGTGAAGTTCCAAATGCATCGTTTACAAAAACATCCCCCAAGGCTGCTAACTCCCTGGCAAACTGGGAATCATTATTAGTCTCGGCCTTATGGAATCTTAAGTTCTCAAGAAGTACTACATCCCCTTCATTCATTTCAGCTACGACAGCCTTAACTGCATCACCGATACAATCATCTAACATTAAGACCGATTGGCCCAATAATTCGCTTAAGTGTTTAGCTACCGGCTTTAAACTGAACTCCGGTAATCTTTGCCCTTTAGGCCGGCCTAAGTGACTGATCAGAATCAGCTTCCCGCCGGCCTGAATGATATATTTTATCGTTTCTAAGGCCTTCTTGATTCTGTTATCATCGGTGATATTTAACTCCTTATCTAAGGGGACGTTAAAATCAACCCGCATCAGTATTCGTTTACCTTTAAGGTCAATATCTTTTACTGATTTTTTACTCATAAAAGTATCGGGTCGGCACAAGGCCGGCCCCTACACATTCGGTTATTTAACCATGTACTTAATTAGATCTACAACCCGGCAGGAGTAACCCCACTCGTTGTCATACCAAGACAAAACCTTAACCATGTCACCGAAACAGAATGTTTGTTGGGCATCTACTATCGAAGAAAGGGAATTCTTTTTAAAATCTATTGAGACTAATGGCTCCTTACTTACACCAAGAATGCCCTTTAAATTACCCTCTGCAGCCTGTTCTAGAACCTTGTTAACCTCTTCGACAGTTGTTTCCTTCTCGGTTTGCAGCACCACATCTACAATCGAAACAGTTGGTGTGGGAACCCGTATTGCTAAACCGTCTAATTTACCTTTTAGTTCAGGAATAACCAAACCTACTGCTTTAGCTGCTCCGGTAGTAGTGGGTATCATCGAAAGAGCTGCTGCTCTGGCTCGCCGCAAATCGGCATGAGGATAATCTAATATCCGTTGATCATTGGTATAAGAGTGAATTGTAGTCATCAGGCCTTTTTTTACGCCAAAAACATCCTTGATTACCTTTACAACCGGGGCAATGCAATTAGTGGTGCAAGAAGCATTGGATACGATATGGTCTTTCCCAGGGTCATATTTTTCCTCATTTACCCCTAAAACAAAGGTTGCAATATCACCTTTAGCTGGTGCAGATATTATGACCTTTTTTGCTCCGGCTTTAAGATGCCCTCCAGCTCCCTCAGCATTACGGAAAAATCCGGTTGACTCAACAACTACCTCTACTCCTAAATCAGCCCAAGGAAGTTTAGCAGGATCTCTTTCGGATAAGACTTTAACCGGCTTTCCGTCAATTACAAAAGAATTTCCTTCGGCTTTTACTTCCTTAGAAAGAATACCAAAATTTGAATCATACTTAAGAAGATAAGCTAAGGTAGCAGCATCAGTAAGGTCATTAACTGCTACAAAATCAAGATCAGACTCACCCCTTTCTAGAGCTGACCTTAAGACTAATCTTCCAATTCTACCAAAACCATTAATACCTACTTTTACTCCCATTTTTCCTCCTTTGCTTATGAATATTCACTTCTTTTAAATACTTGCTAGCTAACTCCGGGGGTGTAGAATTTATATAAAAACCTGTTCCCCATTCAAATCCGGCAATTTTGCTCAATTTTGGCATAACTTCAGCATGCCAATGGTAAATATCGTTACCATTATCATTAAGGGGGCTAGTATGAATAATGAAATTATAGGGCGGATCATCTAATAATATTTTTACTCTGGTAAGAATATCCTTTAATATTTGTGCGAAATTATCAACTTCGCCTTGGTTAATATCAGTAAATGCTGCTTTATGCTTTTTGGGAACAATAGTTACCTCAAACGGAGAACGGGAAGCAAAAGGACAAAAAGCATAAAAATCTTCATTTTCACCGACCTCTCGGAGCTTTTCCTCCATCTCCTGCTTAACCACATCACAAAACAAACAACTCTTTTTATCCACAAAATACCGGTGTATACATTCCAGTTCTTCGCTGACTCTCCGGGGAACTATCGGCAAAGATATCAATTGGGTGTGACTATGCTCAAGCGAGGCTCCGGCGGCTAAACCATAATTTTTAAATATTAATACATATTTAAAACGGCTATCCTGACCTAATTTAATGCTTCTCCGCTTACAAACTAAAATTACTTTCTTGATTTCCTCAAGGCTAAGGTCAGCAAGCTGTTTGTTATGATCGGGGTTTTCGATAACAACTTCATGTTCTCCTACTCCCTTACACTTCTCAAATACCCCGACAATCTGCTTTGCTACTTCTGGTTCATTGGTTAAAGCCGGATATTTATTAGGAACTGTTCTGGTCAGCCAGCCAGGGGTATCTTTAGCTGTATCAACTGGCCTATCAGCATCAACCTCAGGAGGAGTCAATTTTTCATTCCCCTCACAGAAAGGACAGGGTTGATTATTGGCCGTACCATTCTGATCAAGCTTAAAGTCATTGGGTCTTCTGGCCCGTTCTGTAGCAATAATAACCCAACGTCCGATAATAGGGTCTTTTCTTAACTCTGGCATTTTAATGAGACTTACGTTTTCTTGTCAAGAAAACGTGTAGTCGAATTGATCCCGCCGAAGGTTGGAAAATTGTCGAAGAGAATTTTCCAACATCTCCTCCCCTCTGGAATTTTTTATAAAAAATTCCGAGGACTCAGTCCCTGAAATTACTCCGTAATTTCTAGGGGTGAGTCGGGATATATTTAGGTTAATATTATTTGTCATTTTATTAAAGAATATTTAGCCAAGCTTAACCTTTTTTCTATGTTGTCTCAGGGGGTATAAATTTCCTAAATCTTTTTTTACCCACTTTAACTATTTCTCCCTCTGGGGGTATCTTTTCCATCATTTTATTAATTATCTTAAACGTTACCTCTGCAAGTGATACTGAACTTGCAGTAGATATGCTCCCCTGAGATAATAAACGACGGGCTTCATTCTTAGAAGATGCCAGTCCGGCATCAAGTAAAGCTTCGATTATGTTTACCGGATTAGTTTTCACTTTATATACCGGAATATCTTTTGGTAATCTTCCTTTGGAAAAGACATTTTCAAATTCTTCCCTTTCTTGTTTAGCCTTCTCTTTAGAGTGGTAAAAAGAAACGATGCTTTCGGCCAAGCTCAGTTTAACCTCTTTAGGGTGCTTCTTCTTTAGCTCTGCAGGGTTAAAATCGCTAAGTAATCTTATATATTCCCACATAACAGAATCGGAAATACTCATTATCTTGCCAAACATAGATTTAGGGTTTTCAGTTACACCGATATAATTACCCAAAGATTTTGACATTTTATTCTTCCCATCCAAACCTACCAAAATCGGCATAGTAACAACTACCTGAGGAACTTGTCCGAAGTTCTGCTGCAGGTGTCTACCGACAATTAGATTAAACTTCTGATCGGTTCCGCCAAACTCAATGTCAGCTTTTATCTTACAAGAGTCATAACCCTGTATTAAAGGATAAATTATCTCTAAAACAGTAAGTGGTTTGCCTTCCTTTATTCTCTGGGAAAAATCATCCCGCTCAAGTATTCTGGTTATAGTATAAGAAGAAAGAAGTGAAAGAAATTTAGGCAAACCTATTTTTTTATACCAAATACTGTTATAAATTACTTTAGTCTTCTTCCGCTCCAGAATTTTGAATACTTGCTGAGTATAAGTAGCCGCGTTAGTTTTAATCTCTCTATCGCTTAAAAGGGGGCGCAAGAGGCTTTTCGTTGAAGGATCTCCTATTTTAGCGGTAAAATCGCCGATAATAAGATAAACCTGATGGCCTAAATCCTGCAATTTACGCAGTTTCTTAAGCAGCACGGTATGTCCTAAATGAATATCTTTTGCGGTAGGGTCAAAACCGATTTTTAATTTAAGCGGTCGGTTTTTCTTAAAAGAATCCTCTAGCTTAAGGATTAACTCCTCTTCGGCAATTAAGTCAATGCTGTTTTCTTTTATAAGTTCAAGATGTTGGACTATCTTGCTCTTCATCTATTTTAGCTGAAAGGCCGATTTTTGCTGAACCAGGGTCAATCTTTATTACCTTTACCTTTAGTTTTTCCCCGGGTTTGAGTTTATCCACAACATCTTTTTCTATCTCCCCGGAAAAAACTAACCCCTCTAAGGCTTCACCTATCTCCACAAATACCCCAAAGTTAGTAATCTTAATTACTTCTCCTTCTACAACTTTCCCTACAGGAAATTGCTCTAAGATTTGAGACCAAGGATCTTCTTTCAATTGTTTGATTCCGAGAATGATCTTCTTGTTGCTTCGATCTAACCCTAAGATCTTCCACTCATAACCGTGTCCTCTTTTCAAAACTTCTTGAGCCCGGGTAAGTCTCTTGGTCCAAGAGATATCTTCATTATAAACTATACCTTCTAAGCCATTAGCCAATTCGATATAAGCACAACCATCACCGAACCCGCTAACCTTGCCGGCAATTGTATTGTCAATCGTAATCAAACTATCTACGTCTTCCCAAGGGTCTTTCTCTAACTGCTTTATGCTCAATGAAATCTTTCTCTCACGGGGATCAACGCTAATTACTTTTGCCTCTACAGCATCGCCAATAGCAAATGTCTCTTGCAAATTAATAAATCGCTTCGTCCAGGAAACTTCACTTATATGAACTAAACCTTCTATCCCTTTCTCCAGTTCTACGAATATTCCGTAATTCTGGATATTAGTAATTCTTCCTTTGATTATTGAACCGGCCGGGAACTTCTCCTCTATCTCATCCCAAGGATCAGGTGTAGTTTGTTTTAGGCCAAGTGAAATTTTACCTTTCTCTTTATCAAATTTTAGAACCATTACTTGGATTTCATCTCCTACAGCAACAATTTCCGAAGGGTGAGTAATTTTTTTCCAGCTCATATCCGCTATATGAAGAAGGCCGTCTATTCCGCCCAAGTCAATGAAAGCACCAAAATTGGTGATACTTTTTACACGCCCCTTCCTTATCGTATTTTCTTCAACTTCCTCCCAAATCTTCTTACGCAGGACTTCTCTCTCTGCTCTTATCGCATCTTTACGAGAAACAATAAAGCTTCTTTTGACTTTATTCATCTTTATAATTTGAAACTTGAATGACTTACCGACTATCTCTTCACTATCGAAAGACCTAAACGAAGATAGACTCTGAGGAAGGAATCCATCGACGCCAAAAACGTTGACTATGTATCCGCCCTTGACTTTACGCGAAACTATACCTTCAACTAAATCCCCCTCCTTATAACTATCAGCCAGAGTTAACCACCCTTTTGCTTCTCTGGCCCGCTTAAAAGAAAGAACGATTTTCCCTTCCTCATCCTCAACATTTTCGATATAAACATCAATTTCTTTCAAGTTGTCGATATCGACTCCTTTAAACTCTTCACGAAGGATTATCCCCTCAGACTTGTAGCCAACATCAATTACCGCCTCAGTAGGATTTACTGCAACAACCTTGCCGGTTATGATTTCTCCCTCATTCAATTCCTTAATCGAATCATAGTAGGCTTTTGCTAATTCTGTAGATACATTTTCCATTTTCCGCTAGTCCTCCTTCAAAAAATTTTTACAATTATCTCCTAAATTATTACCTTTGTCAATGATAAAGATGGGATACCAAAAGAGCAAAAATGCTCCCTTTTTCCTTGACTTTTCTCCTATTTAGGTTAAGTTAATAACAACATAAGCTAGTTATTATCTTTAAAAGAATGCCTCTGCCCACAATCCAATCTATTGCCTGGGGAATAATCTTAAGTTATGTTTTCTTCCGCCCATTCATAGCTGAATCCACTTTCAGTAAACTAGATATAACGCTTAACGGATTGCTGCTACTGGCTTGGGCCGGCTATAGTTTAAAAAGGCAGATAAAAATAAGGCTAATTGACAAAACAATTCTTATCTTTTTCTTAAGCCTGCTCTTATCAACCATAAATTCTAATAACATAGTTGTTAATTTAGCTCAGATATACAAATATCTGTCACTGATAGCTGTATTTTATATTATCCGGCTCTCTAATCAAGAAGAGCAAAAGCAAATATTCTATGCTTTAGTAATTAGTGCTTCATTGGTTGCTTTATATAGCCTGCATTTTCTTTTTAATATCTCAGGATTTACCCTAGAATACCTTTCAGAACATAATATACGTTACCCCTTCGCAAAAGAATTCTTAGCATCTAAAAGAGCTTTTGCCCCTTTCTTTTCTCCCAATCTTCTTGCCGGATATCTCATTGCAATAATAATGATTTGCCTGAACACAATCGTTAAAAGAAAAGAAGAAAAAGACTGGCTGTTCTTCCTAAGCACATTTTGTTTACTTATGAGTTCACTGGCATTATTTTTCACCAAATCTGTGGGAGGCTGGTTTATTTTTATTATTACTTTCTCCCTATTTATACTCTTGGGAAAATTACTGAATAAGAAGAGCCTTATGATAGCATTTTCTTTAATTGTACTCTTAGGCGCCATCGCCGTGAATAGAACACTGACTGAGGTTCACTTCAAAAACCCTTTATTTTCGTTGAATCAAAGAATATCTTATTGGAAGGAAACAATAAAAATTATCGCAGACCACCCCATAATCGGCGTAGGAGTGGGCAATTTTTCCCTGAAGGAAGCCCGGGCTGCCCATAACTCCTATCTTCAGATATGGGCAGAAATGGGCATCTTGGGAATAGTGAGCTGGCTGGTAATTGTTTTTGTATTTATTAAACAGGGGGTAAAAAATCTTTATTCCCGAAGCGGTTATTGCTGCCTAGGAATCCTGACTGCAGGGCTATCTTTTCTCTGTTATAATCTGATTGATTTCAGCTTTTTTATATCGCAAGTTGCTTTCCTATTCTGGCTACTTCTGGGACTCACCGTAAAATATGCGGATACCGCTGATTGTTTAAGAAGAGCCCCGAGCGATAAAAACTAACCTTACTGAAAATAAAACCGCTAAGAAAACAAAAGTCAAAAATAAAATATTCATACCAAAAACAAGAAAAACTCCGCTTACTCCCCATAACAAAGTCACAAAATAGACACTGAATAAAGCCGATTTAATATTTTTACCGGAGAAAAGCAAATGGAGAAGAATGTGGTCATTACTTTTTCTCAAAGGCACTATGCCTTTTTTGATACGGATAATAATAAGATAGGCGGTGTCGATCAGCGGAAAAGCTAAAATAAATAACGGCACAAAAAGAACCAATGGATTCTCCAAGGTGGCATGGTCCCCGTACATACTTAGTGTGGCAAATAAAAAACCCAAGAAGTGACTTCCAGCGTTACCCATTAATATTCGTGCCGGAGGAAGGTTAAAAAACAAAAAAGATAAAAGAGCCCCGCAGAGGCTGGCAAATAATCCCGCTAATATATAGTCGCCGCTGGCTATTGATATGATAAAAAACGATACTGCCACAATAAAAGATACCCCGCCACACAAACCATCACCAATGTCTAAGAGATTAAATACATTTGTTACACCCACTATCCAGAGAAAAGAAATAATATAATTTATCCAGCAAGGAAAATAATAGATGTCGACTTTTTTACCCTTAATGAGAAATACTGCCACAATAAGCACCTGAAGAAATATTTTGGTAAAAAGAGTTAACTCCCGTAAATCATCCAAAAACCCAAAAATCCATACCACAGATGAAAAAATAAGTATATGCATTAAAGGGCCGGGGATTACACCGTTCCTGTACTTAGAAAAAACCAAAAAGATGAGCATAAATGAGAAAAATAAACTAACTCCTCCGAGAACAGATTTATTTTCGTTATTGCGGAAAAAAGAACTCTTAAGGCGCTTATTGGTTAATATCCCTAAAAGAAGAAATCCTACGATAAAAGATAATGGAAAAAAAGTTAGGTATGGTTTCATCAGTTTAGCGACTGGTAAAGTTTTTCTGTTTCTTGAATCATTCTCGCCTGAGACCAATAACTCATGTTGATATTTTCCCTCTCTTGTTTAACTATTTTATTCCAATGCTTATAGTTACGCAACAAATCTTTACAAATTACCGGCATTCTTTCTAAATCATCCAGTTCGACTACTTTTCCCTGTTTATTATTCTCTACGATATCTAAAACACCCCTCGTGTTGGTTATAACCACAGGAATCCCGCTTATTACCGCCTCAATCAGGGCGACTGGCAATCCCTCCCATAACGAGGTCAGCACAAACAAAGAAGCCTTATGATAAAATGGGTAGACATCTTTATTCCAACCGGTTAGGATTACTTTCTGCTCCAGCCCCAGGGCTTTTATTCTCTTCTTAAGCTGTTCCCGTAACGGGCCATCACCAATTATATAAAATTTTGTCCGAGGTAATTCTCCACTCAGACAACTAGCAATCTGTAAGAAATGATTCAACCCCTTTTGGGCTTTCAATGCTGAGACAGTAATCACTGAAGTCTCTCTAGCAGAGAAGTTTTTTCTTTCTTCATATATCTTCTTAAAAGATTCCACATCGACACCGTAGTGGATCAAAGTTAATTTCCTTATGGAAGCCACTTTCTTTACCACAGCTACTGTAAAATCAGCTTGAGACACAACAATAATTTTCTTGGTAATTAAAGAACTTACTTTCTCTAAGATAAAATATAACCGATATACTAACCGGTTCATGAAACGGTGGAAAGGCCACCCATGAACTGTATATATAATATTGCGTGAACCAGCAAAGAATGCGGCCCACCGGCCTAAAACAGAAGCTTTGGGAGAATGGGTATGAATAAGGTCAAATTTATTTCTCCGGATATAAAAATATAGTTTGGCAAAAGCAATAAAGTCATAAATTGGGTTTATTCTTCGTGTCAGTTCCGGTATTAATTTTAGATTTAAACGGGAAAAATTCACAAATTCTTCTTTAAGATAACCGCAATCCCCGGCACATAGGTATAAAGAATACTCATCGGGGTCGAGTTTCTTTATAAGGGAAAGTAACTGCTTCTGAGCCCCACCCAATTCTAAATGAGTGATTACAAAAAGGACCTTCTTCATTATCCGACGATATCAACGATTTTATCTTGATAGATCTTAAAACATAGGCTATCAGGAATATAAAGTTTACTTACGCGATTGGCTGCTAGTCTGTCTCTTGGCTCAAAAAGCGCTTTTGATACTTCCTCGATAGTATAATCAGATCCTGAACCGAATATTTTGTAAACTTCCTTCAACCCGCCGCTCTTAGGATAAAAAGTCTTCTTACCAAAAGCAAGCGCTTCTGCTACGGCTATACCAAAGGGCTCTTCCCTTCGGAAAGGAAATACGCAGATGTCACTTAAAGACAATATCTTATCAACATCTTCTCTGAATCCTAAAAGAAAAACATTTTTGAGATTATTTTTTTTGATTATTTCCTCAATTTTTCTTTTATAACAACAGCTTTTTGTGGTTAAGAAAGAAATATCCCCCACAATAAGCAAAAATAAATCTTGCGAACTAGCTAAAACATCCAGAAAGTCTTCAATGAACTCATATTGCCCTTTTAGGGGGTGAATACGAGAGACAATTGTAACAACCGTCGCTTCAACAGGAAGATTAAACTCCTTTCTGGCTAATAAATAATCATGTATTGTATAGTCATCGGGGCTTAAAGGCTCATAAACTATACTGGCTCCATTTTTGATGGAAAACTTATCGCTGATTGCTTTCGACTGACAGATTATTTTACTTGCGAACATTTTAACAAATAATCCTGAGATTTTATTTAATAGATTCTGTAAAAAAAACTCCCTTAGATACCAGATATGTTCCTTGTTTGTAATTTTTGCAATAATTCCCGGAGAAAACAAAAGCAGACTATTGGTGCAGATTATATCTGTTTTGCTGAAGCTAACATAAAAAACAAAATAGATGACGTTTAAGATAAAAAGCAAGACAGTTTTAATAAGATAAACCGGTGACCAAGAAGCAGTTAATATCGGCAGTGGAAATATTTTTATCTTGATATCGGCGGAAATATTTTTTAATCTTTCCGCCAAAAGGCCTCTTTTGGGTAAAACTACGGTAACAGAGAATTTGTCTTTTATCGCTTTAACAAAATTTATTACTCCTCTTTCTGCTCCGTATAGGGAAGACCCGGCATTGAAAATAATAATTCTTTTCATTATTAGTTTTTGCTCAATTTCTTCCTAAATAATCCGTACATTCTGCCAAAACATAAAATAATTACCCGAAAAAAAGCCTCGATAATTATCCCTAATGACATCTTGGATTTTTCATGCCTTCGGCCTTTAAATATTATCGGATACTCTATTATTTTAAACCCTTTTAAAAAGGTGCGATAGACCATCTCAACCTGGAAAGCATAACCCTTAGAAATAATATTATTGATACCAATTTCCTCAAGCACATTGCGTTTCATGCATTTGAATCCACTGGTTAAATCATTCACAGGCACTCTCAGTAATATCCGGGAAAATATATTAGCGAATCTGCTC
The DNA here is from genome assembly GCA_043815185.1 of Candidatus Omnitrophota bacterium. GTDB lineage: Bacteria > Omnitrophota > Gorgyraeia > Duberdicusellales > 4484-171 > Susulua. Next base: position 34,417 of record JBDRJF010000024.1, read on the forward strand.
AATAAAATTCTGGTAAGCGGCCAGCTAGACACTCCGCCACCCTTAATATACCTGCTTCCTAAAACTAAACTACAATCAGAAAGCAGGTTAATTATTCCGGGGATAGACCGGAAATCATGAGATGAATCAGCATCCATCTGAATTATTACATTATATTCGCTGTCTAGAGCATACTTAAACCCTTCGACATAAGCACCACCCATCCCTAAGCGGCGTTGTCTTGTTAATAAAAATAACCTCGAGTATTTTTTTTGTAACCCGGCCACTCTCTGCGATGTCCCATCGGGTGAGTTATCATCCACGACCAGTATAGATAAATTAAGTCCTAAAGAAAAAATATTTTCAATAAGAAAGGTAACATTGCCCACTTCATTGTAGGTAGGTATAATAACTATTATCTCTTTTCCGGGCATATTGTATTAAGCTTATATCCTAATCTGCGTGTTTTGTGATATTAGCTTGATAATTTAAGGGCTGGCATTTCAAACATTCACTCTATTTTATAATATCGCAAAAAACTATTAGCCCGCTGTCTTAAGAAATTATATCATAATCTGGATAAATCAATAAAGTCTTTAAATATTCGATAAATTGATTCATTTTACTATTCATATAGTATCTCTTTTCCGGTATCCAATGCGCAAACTATTTAGCTCTTCGAGAATGCCCGAATAGTCCACACTCCACCTCCTATCCCATAATCGGAAATCCCCCTATAAAAACCACTGTTTTTTTGGGGCTCATGTGCTAGGGCCATCGGCGGATAGAGTAATTTAACTCGCATTACCACTCCTTGATACTATGGCCCCGTCTTTAAGACTGAACTTATTCAAAAAATAGTCTTTAGAAATTACGAATTCCTTCCCCAAAATCTTAACATACAATATAAATTCCCTCATATTAAAACTGAAATTGGCCATGAGTACTTTCAAAGCCTTCCTGTTAAAAGTATTCACACCGACAACAGCGCGCTTACATCCCATGTCCTTAATATACCTTAACCTTTTATAAACTACCGCCGTGTGAATCTTTTGTTTTCTAAAGCGGGGGAATGTGTATGAGTTAAAAAGATATATCTCATCATCAGCAACCGCAACAAATCTCGCTCCTTGCCTTCTTAACCACGAATAATGCCCAATTATTCCGTCTTTACGATAAAGAAAACAAACATTCCCAATATTGAACCTATCCTTGAATTTTTTAAGCGTTAACGGCCCAAAATATCTATCCAGCTTTCCTTTATCGAATCTCTCTAAAACTTCTATATTGCCGTTTAAGCCGGTATCGGGGAAAGAAATTTTGTCTATGTCCTTGGTTAAGACAAAAAAGGCATTACACCATACGGCTCTAAAACAGATGCCCCGCACAACATAAGCTACCGCAGACCATACCCCATCAATTCGTGCTCTCTTTTTAACTTCAAGAAAGAGATTGATATACCATTGTCTTATCGCGCTTATGCTGCAACCAGATTCTACTCTATCCGCCACTAATTTCATATAACGCAAAACATTCTTACCGGGAAAAACATTTTTTAAATCTCTTAAGTTTTTCTGTTAAGCTTTCTTTATAACAGCCTCTAATTACCAAACATTCAATCTCTTTACAGCCGGCCATTTCACTCTTTTTCTTTTTTGCTTTTGACAAATTCCATATATCGCGCAAAGAACGTTCGGCAACATTACCAATACTTCCAATATGTGAACTATTATAACTACAAAGATAAACATTCCCTTGATCCTTAATCATTAGCTGCCTTCCGATTGCTTCGCACCTTTTCTTTGTTAATTCTGGAGATCGATGAAAATACATCTTAAGCCGTCTTAGATTGTCATAAGAATTCATTATCGATTCGTTATTTTTCTTCATATTTATGAGAGAATCAATGATGTAATCGAGCTTCTGAGAATCTCTAGGAAACATACTTCTTACTACTTTATTGTTACCATGCTGCGCCTTATAAACAGTATCACTTACTCCCTGCAATGAAATGTAAAGTTTATTTTTATGTGCAAATTCTGCAAGCGGTAAAATTGCATCAATATTGTAATCCATAATTGTCGTATTGATACATACAGACACTTTGCCTTTCAAGAATTCTATCGCTTGGATGACCCGCTTATAAGTACCCGGCATTCCCCGAAGCCGATCGTGAATTTCTGGCTTGTGCCCATCGAGTGAAATATTAACCGATAATACGTTAAACTGGGCCAGTTTCTGGGCTACCGAACGGTCAATACAGGTTCCGTTTGTTGTAATAAAAGCAGGGAGGCCGTTAATATCGCAAAACTCTAATAATTCCAAAAGATCTTTTCGGCAAAACGGCTCTCCCCCATAAAATCTAATAAAATAAGGGCCGATGTATTTTTTAACATCAAGAATAATCCGCTTCCATTGCTCAGTAGATAGTTCTGGCCGAGGCTTAGTTTTCCATACTTCGCACTGCAGGCATTTTAAATTACACCGCCTTGTCAATTTCATATTGATATAATTGGGAGGTAATGAGACTCGAGCAGCTATCGACGGACAAACACCTTGGATAACTTCATTGAAAACAGCTCGTATACCTGCAGGGACTATCCTATTAAATTTTACTTTTACCATCGTATATTCGTATTTATATTGTAGTAAAATTATGTGCCAATATTATACTACCTTTCAATAAAATTATTGCCTACAACCCTGTCTATGCTAAAGCATAACTTGCCCGGATCCTGCGTTTGCTTAATAAAATATGCGTTCCCCTTTGTAAATATCTTACGCTTGAAATACCTGTTATATTTAACAGCAAAGGATTCTCTACACTCTTCACTGCAGGTGCAAGTAGGGCTGTAATACCTTGACCTGTCATGTCCACCGGCAACATTGCAGTACCTTGAAGTTGTTATATACATAAATGGGTGGTAAATATGGGCCTTAAAACCTCGCTCTTTAATTTGTAGATGAGTAGTTGCTAATTGGTTTAAGCTATTAAACTCAAGCCGAAATATTTTTTCGGCTTTAAGTAAATCTAAGAATTGTTCAGGAAATAAACAATAAAAGCGCCGTCGCTTATTGGAGCTAAAATGCCGCATAGCCTCGTTATAATGAAACTTTGAAAGATAACGTGATACCAAAATTCTCCCTAAAACACGCTGAAAGCTGCTTGCGCGTTTATTAAGCAATTTCAAAAGCCCCCAGTCATTAATGACTATTTCAGCATTAATATTATTTACGTCGATAAAATCTATGAGCTTTATGAGCCTGGTCATACCCTGATTGGTGAGAAAAGGTGTAACTAAGGTAAGTTTTTTGCTGTACCGTCGGCAAAAATTAACGGCCCTATCTACTGAAGCTGCTGAAGGAAGGTACTGTTCGCAAAACTCATCACCCAAATATGCGCAGTCATAATCTATCGGGTCATCAAATTCAATATTCTTATTGAGGAATATTCCTCTTTCCATTATGCTGCCAATTGCTTTTCTCGGCATCGCCTGCGGCGCACTTCAATATGATGGCACTCTTTCTTTTGGCAATCCTCTCCGTACACCTTCTTATATATGCTCTCACCGCGTAAAACAAAATTGTTCTTATCAATTAAACCATTCTTAATTCCGTTTAAATATCTTCGGGCAAACAAAACATCATTGACCTTCCTTCTGGCCAGTGAACTGCGGCCGCCTATCTTGCCTATATAGATATCAAACCGATTAAAGAAATATATTGAACAAAGTGTGCAATATTGCCGTACAAAATCCCTCTCAACCGAGGCATCATTAACCGTTTTTTCTTTCTGATATTCCCCATTTACCCGCTTTAACACTTCTAAGGTGCCCTTTGCTTTGCAAAAACGGCTAAGATTAAAAATAGCAGGCATGTTAGACGCCCATAAGATCTGGCCAAATTTACTTTTAAGGAAAGGGGGTATTAATTTTGATATTTGTCTTAACCAGAATAAAATGAAATTCCATCTCGATCTATAATAAGATTTAATAAATTCGTCAGATCCGAATTTGTGGTATAAACAGTTGGCATTAACATTCTTACAAGCGGTATTATTGATAAAAACCTCGACTTCTAAACCCAGGCCCCGGGCATCCTGCGAAATCTCCTTAATTTCTGCCAGTGTTAATTGGCTTAAAGGAAGGATTACTCTATCAACTCCTAAATCTTTGACATATTCCAGGGCCAGAGAGTTAAAGCAGGCATTTAGGCAACTGAGACTAATTCGGCAATTGTTGCTCTTATGCCTGATGTAGGGAATCAGAGTTGTGTCGGCGATAATAAATCCGGCTATACCGATATCAATAGCTCTTGATATGTCAGCACAAAGCAATTCAAAACCTCCTTGCGGCAGATATTCATTAATACAAAGATAAATCGGGACTTTGTAACCTTGTGTTATTTTTAATGCCTGTTCTAATTCTCTAAAACCATGTAAACTGCCATAAAACATGTGGCGATAATTGGGAAACATTTTTCGCTTTCTCCAATCCCGGCTATTGATACCGCAATAAAGTTCGTCTGCCCCGGCTTCAATAAGAAGCCTTACCTCATTAACTGTATCAAAAGGCGCTATTATTTTCATGCCGCGTTATTCTCCTTCAATGCCCGCGTTTACTGCTTACTGATCAATAATCGATTTTTCAGCAATCCCTTTAAACAACTAGAGAATCGTGCCGGATAAAGCCTGAAATAACAACTGTAAATTTCCCAATAAAAATTAGCATAGGTAAAAAATCGGTTTCGTGCTAATTTTAACAAGAATGCCACGATAAAATAAAGAAACGGAAATCCCACGATTATTGGAAAAAGCTTACCTAGATTAGCAGTGTCTCGCCGTTGCCGATCTTCCTTGACCGCCGGTTCCCCGACCCGCAAAAAGGAGAGCTTTCGTTTAAAATGCCCCGAGGCACTCACAACAAGCTTATTTAATAAACCTATAGAAGCCGGGGGATGAAAATCGGCAAATTTCGCATAATTTCCTTCACTTACTCCCGAATCACTGCCGACGTTAGTTCCCGGATACGCCGCCAGTAATCCAACTTTGGCGTAATCAACCTGGCACTGGATATTTAATTTAAGCGTCTTTAAATCTGACGATAATGAACCACCGGGGATGCCAATTATATTAGTGCCAATCAATCTTATGCCGTTGGACTTTAAGAGTTTCGCTTTCTTTATAATCTCCTGGCTTGTCATATCGCGACGCAGAATGTCTTTCCGCAAACCATCATCACCTGTTTCAATGCCAAATAGTACCGTATGACAACCAGCCCTTGTTAAATAGTGCACAATCTCTTGTGTAATGAGATTAATCCGAACGTAACAAGAAAAAGGAATATTAACTTCTTTACGATATTTTACCGAAAACTCTTTAAGCCAATCCGGCAGAAGGATAAAGATATCATCTACAAATAAAACAAACTCAACCGCTATCTTCTCTTGCGCTTGCTTAATTTCTTTAATCACATTGTCCACGCTGCGGCGCCGGTACTTCCGTGCCACGTCTTTATATAAAAGATCGGTTGCTCTGTTATGGCAGTAGGGGCAGCTATAATCACAACCTCTGCTTGTCATTACTGTTATCCTGTTGTAAAAAAACGGCGACTTTTGGGTAAAAAGACTTCGGTCAGGAAACGGTAAAATGTCCAAATTACCGATGAGGGAACGCAAAGGATTTCGATATATCTCTCCGTTTATTTTGATCCATAAATTCTTTACCCGGGTTATATCTTCGCCGTTATCCAGATGTTCAACCAATTCTACAAGGGGGTATTCTCCTTCCCCTATACACACAGCATCAACCCCTTCTCTCTCAATAATATCAGGACATCCGGTTGGATGATGCCCTCCGAATATAGAAAACGTATTGCAGTCATTCTTGATTTGTTGATTCAACTCTAAATAATAATCTGCATAAAAAGATGGGGTACTATAGGCTAATAGCGTAGGAATATTGTCCTGCAGCTTACTTTTTACTACCTTATATTCTGCCTTCACTAATTCGGTTGTATGCCCCTGCAGTCTAAGCATACTCGCCAAGTACATCGCACCCAAATTCTCATCCTCTATTTCTTTAAAAGGGAATAAAACTCTCATTGTATTATTTTAACAGGTAATCCTTTATGTTTATCAGTGTTATCTATAAATTGCTTTCTAAAATACTCGTTAGATATAATACACTCTCCTTTATCTGCTATCCGATACAAAGCATGATTGGTCATTATCTGCCAAATATTTCTTAACGGCTCACTACGCACATTGCCAAAGTAAAGAGGAACAAAGATGCAGGGTTGCACCTCCCCATATGGCGATACATAACAAATTTTTTTTAATGCACTATTACATTCCATGCCTGTATTTAAAACACCTTCGACAAAAACATATGTAGGATCTAAAAGCGAAGCAACATACAATCTTTCTTCTTTCGACAATTGCACCTCCGGGCAGTGTAGCCATTTTCCGACAGGAGTTGCTAAAGTGATCTTAACCCCTTTTGCTCCTAAGGTACGGGCTAAAATGATGATTTTTTCGATCTCTTTATTATGTATATTTTCCTTAGTAGCACATACTGAAACAAAAACTGAAATGCCAAATGTACCGCAGGCCTTTATTGCCTTAATAGTTTTATCAAAACATCCTTCAGCCCGGCGCAGTTGGTGATGATGCTCAGCCTCAGCACCATCAAGGCTAATATTTATAAAAGTAAGGCCTGCTCTCTTTAGCTCAGATAACATCGTTGTAGTTAAAAGTAACCCGTTGGTATTAATTGCTATAACAAGCCCCTCGCTGGCAACAAAGTTAACTAATTCACAGATATCCTCCCGAAGGAGCGGTTCTCCGCCTGAGAAAACAATAAAATATACTCCTAATCGATGAGCTTGGCGAATCACGCCTTTTATTTCTTCCTTAGAGAGTTCTTCTTGACCAGATTTACGACAATTCTCAATTCCACAATGAGAACAATCTAATTGACACCTGTATGTTACGCCAAGAACAAGCGAACTTGGAAATCTCCGAGAAATAAAATAATTTTTCAATTTATGATATACCACATGTGTCTTTTTAGCTAAAGCCAGCGGCTTGAGAAATATATTCCAGTAATACTTTTTCTTGGCAAACTGTGTACTAATACTCATGGTATGATCTATTTAACACACTTTATCGCGATAAACCAGCCGGTTAAGAATTTAATTCTTTGTTTGCTGCCTAACCATTGAGCGAATGATACATACCTTTCTGCAAGTTTATCGACAACTTTCGTACTTAAGAACTTTCTCAACAACAATAAAACGTTATTAATCGGGCTCAGGATATGCACAATATAACTTGCATCTTTAATAGATAAGTTTATTTCTTTACATATTTTTCTCAGTTGAGCAAGGTTAAAAAATTGCACCGGAAATGGTTTTAATCCTAATATCCGTTCAAGTTTCAACATCACGAAAAAACTGGGATTACACTTGTTATTAAGTGTCAGAATCATACAACCTGTTGGTTTTATCACTCTTTTGAGTTCGAGCAGAGACTTTTTAAAATCGCCCTCATTAGTAAAATGGTCAAGGGTTGATGTAGATAATATAAGGTCAAATGCGTTATCCCTAAAAGGCAACTTCCTAACATCAGCATTGATATAATCATGCCTAAAGCCTTTATCTACTTGTCTCATACGGGCTTTTTGAACCGTTGCCGTACAAATATCCAAAGCACATATTTGCGAATCAGTAACGGGCAAAGAAAAGAGTATTTGATCTTCGCCAAAAGCTTCTTCACGAAGGTCAGTTTTAAGTATCCTTTTCCCTTCCAAATTCCCTATCCAGCATGCTACTAAATATATAAATTCATCAGCTTTATATCTCCCTAAAGCTAAATCCATAGGAAGTTTCTCTGAACTGTGTACGTAATCATCATTCCATATTTGTTTATCTGCGGGTTCATTTCGCGCCTTCTTGTAAGGATAGCCTTCCATTTTATATATTATTACTTACCGCCTTTGTGTAACACCAATTTAACCAAGGTATCTTAACATAGACCATTTTCCTTTCTTCTGTAAAGCCAATTTTTTCAAATGCCCGTCGGGCGGATGTGTTATTTACAGAAACAAGAGCCGCTACCCGTTGGTACTTGCTCTTTTCAATAAATCTTAACCGCTCCACAGTTAACGCTGCATGAATTTCTTTGCCGCGAAAATTCGGCAGAATATAATCACCGAAAATAAATGCAGTCTCTTTTGGCAACTTAATATCCGCATCCGGTTGGAAACTAAGCCATGAATAACCGACAATGTCATCATCCTTTAATGCGATGAAACATCGCTTACCTTGCGCTAAGTTCCTCTTGAGCTCATTTGCCTTGCGCACACTAATTCGCTCTTGTAACCTCAGCTCATCAATATCTGCAATCTGCTTAACGCCGATATTATTCCTTAGCGAATATCCTGTGGGGATGTTTGATATCGGCCTCCCGATCAAGAAATAGCGTTGATAAAAAAATAATGGCGAGAATAATAAGCTCGCAAAAATCAATAAAAACTGCAAAAATCCCTCATGCCTGATTGTTACCAGGGCTCCTCTATACAGATATTTGATCTTTCTGAAACTATTGCGTGTGAATGCTATTATTTTGCTATCCCTCTTCTTCCACCCTTCTCCAAAATCTAAACGGCGATAAAATAGAAACCGGTCGATACAATGTTTACCTATTGTTCTTTTGAAACATCCTCTATTTGGAACAATATCCGGCCTATTTAATAACGCACTGCTGTCAATCCTGGGAAGGCAGCCGAAAATTACAACCTTTGTTTCTGCCCTCTTCTTTTTCTGAAAAGTATTGAATATGTAATTAATACTCCTGTCTTCTCGGGCTTTGGCTACTCCACGGCTAACAACGACTACATAATCAGCTTCCCTTACCTTTTCGGTAATAAAATATCCGTTTACTTTAATTTTTGCCTTTCAATGAGAATAAATCAACGTAAATACCGTCACAATAAAAACTACCTATATTTTTAAATCTTTTATGTGCTCTCTCTCTGACAGCATTAGCGTGATCTGATAATTCTCCATCCCGCCGCCAACCAGCTGATATTAGCCACATTCTCGCATCATAATATTCTTCCCTTAAACCAAAGACCTTTGTTTCATAATAAAATGGGCTCGCCGCAGAACGGCGGGCAACGCTTTTTTTCGAAGGGGTATATATTTTTTTCCAATAATTATCCTGTTGTTCTTCCGGAATCAGTAAGTATTTTTGATCAATATTTACATCGCGTAAGTAGTACAGGAATGAAGGCAATGTGTTAACGCCAGAATGAGCAATGAAATCTCCGGCTTGCTTTCTTTCTTTTATATATTTTATTATTGGCTCAAACGGCTTCTTTGGCGATACTCCATAGCAAAAATTTGAAAGAGTAATGTTTACCCCCTGATAATAATTAAGCAATGAAAAAACCATCATCGTTACGGCCACTGCTAAAATAAACCAACGGATTATCTTATATGGTATATTAAAAATAGCGGAGCTTAAAATAACATAAAAGAAAGGAGAAAATATTATTAGGTATCTCACGACATAAATTGGAATATACTGGCTGAAAACAAACATGCCTCCTAAGGGAAATATCGTGCATCCCAGCAATAAAAGCCTCTCTTTATCCCGTCCATAACGCAAACACCATATGATTATTGCCAGGGAAAAAATAACAGCGGATAAAATTAATTGACAAACACTGCTATTATAACCCAAGAGAAAATTACCTAATGTTATAAATATGATATTTAGGTTTGGTTGTTTTACCCAAAAGCCATCCTTAACCTCCAAGATTTGCTGCCAAGCAATCGAAAATAACGGCAAGCAAAACAGGACCATTAACAACAAAACGCTAACTATCTTTGCTAAATTAACTCTTTTAGATGATAAGTAAAAAATACTTGCCGGCAGCAATAATAATATTGAAAAGTAGTTAAGGTAAACACTGGTTAAAGAAATGATTAGTATACCAAACAGCCACCAGTGCGGATTCCTCTTTGATTCCGCAGCCGCAAGGAATACAAAAACCATACCAAGTGAAAAAAACACGGACAAGGCGTATAATCTTACCTCCTGTGCATACCAAATATGAAATGGGGAAACAGCTAATATTAAGGCGCTAAGCAATCCTACTCGCGAACCGCCGAGCCGTTTACCTATAATAAAAATCAAAGGAATGGAAGCTGTCCCGAAAACCGCGGATAAAGCTCTTAGCGCGAATTCTCCGTCTCCGAAACAGTTAATCCAAAAATGCAAAATTATGCAATACAAAGGAGGCTGAGAACGCCGTATAATGGTTCCCAAAAAATGAACTAAATCGGCTGCGGATATCACACTCCAGGCTTCATCAAACCATAAATCAAAATAATCTAAGTGGTAAAACCTTAATACCGCGCCTAAAGCAATTAAAGACAAAAGTGTAACCTTGACTAGCCTTTCTCCCCTTATGTCATGAAACAATTTACGCAAAGCAACTTGCATCCTTGAAATACCTCTCATTGAACCAAAAGCAGCCACGAATACGGTAATAATCCCATATTTAATAACCCTATTGTTTATATAGTCTATTTTTGTCAGATGTATTATTCTCAGTTTATTTATTCCTATTGCAAAACTTCAGCGTTTCTCAAGGTACCAAATACATCTTTAGGCGTTAATACGCAAAAATATTATCGGCTGATTAAACTGTTCTGTTGGTAATTAATGTTTGTTCATAATACTTTCGCATATTTTTAGCTTCAATATTGGAATCAAACGCGGACACGATTTTTTTTGCCTTTAAACCCAGGCGCTCCCGCATTTCTTTATCTCGGAATAATTTAATTATTGCCTCCGCTAATGAATCAGCATCAGCAGGCTTAACTAATAGGCCGCTTTCTTCGTCTATAATCACTTTTCTTGCGCAGGCAAGGTCACTAAAAATAACAACCTTACCAACAGCCATAGCCTCAAGCAGTGCTAGGGGTAGCCCTTCGTATAAAGATGGTAACACAAAAATATCGCAAATTCCTAAAAATTCTTTTATCCTCTGCGGTGCAACAGAACCGGTAAAAATAACCTTACTTTCTAAGTCAAATGTCCTAACTAAATTTTTAATACTTGCTAACTCGCCGCAATCAGGGCCCACTATTATCAACTTTAGATTATGTATATTAAAAATATCCTTGATCTTCCTTAAAGCGTATATCAGATGCTTTATGCCTTTCCTGGGCAATAATCTTACTACAGTAAGCAGCACTATTTCATTAGCTTTTCTATATCTATTTAACAATTCTTTATTGACGGCTATATCTTTATACTTATCTATCTGTATACTATTCTCTTGTAATATTAGTTTATCCGCTACATACTTATGGTTAATAATCTTAAGAATCTCGTTTTGTTGAGTTTCCGAAGAAAAAAATATTTTATGAGCGGTTTTATACAAAAATCTTCCTATTATTTTATCGTAAATTTTTTTTAATGATTTTAATAATACATTATTCAATTGGTACCCGTAAACGGTAAGTAAAAAGGGGGTTTTATGTTTTTTTGCATAAAAACAGGCTATATCTGTACTGAATGAACCATATTCAAAAGCATGGATAACGTCAGGTTTTTCTTTCTTTATGTATGATAAGAACTTAGGGATAATTCGATAAATCTGCAGGGGGTTGCTGGATACTTTAATCGATATCATAGGAAGCGTAATCAACTCATACCCCTCAATCATGCGCTTCTGCACTTTTCTAGACTTTCCCCCGGCGATAACAACAACTTTATCGGTAAGTGCCAGTTCTGATGCTAAATAGTGGATATGATGCTCGCGGCCTCCGATGAAATCAGGATAAGCAGTGTGTACTACTAATACTATTTTCATGCATTTTCTGTGCCTTTTTATTAATTGGATAATTATAAACATAAGGATTAGTTAACAACAAGAAGAGTATTCGCGGTAAATCGTAAAATAATGCCGGCAATATTTTAACCAAGTATTTCGGAATCCCTTCATTTTTTGCTATAGAATAATATCTATTGCGGAAACAGAAAAATTGACGGATTTTTTTGTTAAGTCCACAGCTATCGGAAACATGATAACATTTTAAATTGGGAAACAGGCAAGCTTTCCAGCCTTTATTGTTAGCTCGCCATGATAAATCGACATCTTCAACCAAGAAAAAGAAACGCTGATCAAAATATCCGGTATTCTCTTTTATATCTTCAAGCATTTTACGCCTATAAAAAACGCAGGCGCTGGATGCTCCGAAAATGTGCTTTGGAAAATTATATTTTCCGCAATCAACTTTATTTCTTCCTAGATCACGAAACCTTCTAAACCAAGAAAGGTGTAAACCGCAGGAAAAAATTGTTTTTTTATCATATTTTAGGATCTTCGGCTGAAACATGCCTAAATCAGGCTCAGCAAAACTAATTATCTTATTGGCCTCAATGAAAAAATTATCTTCTAATATAGTATCGCAATCTAAACATAAAACCCATTCGCTACAGGACAATTCAATCCCTTGATTCCTAGCCCGGCATGATCCCAGGTTATCTTCGTTGATGATTAAGCTGGCTTGAGGATAACTTCTTTTAATGATATTTCTGGTATTATCTTGCGAACCATTGTCTATAACAATAACCTTAAGCCCGGGGCAGTCTTGCCTGAACACTGAATCCAAGCAGGCTCCGATAAATTTCTCACTGTTAAAGGTGATAACGATTACCGAGATCATCCCCTATCCTTTCTAACTTTATAAATATCAAAGTGATACATATCTTTATTTTTATGCTGAATTAGATCTATTTTATCCCATAGCCCAATATCTTTTAGATACTGTTTGTAAAACTTTTTACCCTCTACATCTACATTGTCTTTATGCATAAATTGCCCATCACTATAAAATAAGAAAATCCAATCTATCTTTTCTGATTCCACAATATCATCCAAAAGCAAATCATGGTTAAATAAATTCTGGCCATAATAGATTCTATATCTTGAATCCTTAAGGCTATCTGACAATTTATTTAGGTTCTCTAAGTTCTCAGACACCTGCTGAAAATATTGCGGCCCACAAAAATAATATACAAAAATAGGAACAAAATCAGGTTGTTCAATATAAATAAGCGCTATATCATCTTTGGGTAAAGGGAATTCTGCCATTTGCTTAGACATACGGGCAATTGTAGCCTGCCAGAAATCATGAAAATTCTGTGAATCAACCGAGGGGGCATCATAGACATAGAGACTTGATAAAGAAACAAGAGACAAAATACCAAAAATGAAATTACCCCTCATTTTACTCGATCGATGGATAATAAAAGCCGCAAATACAAAAAGGGGAAAGACAAAAGGCAATAAATATCTTATCCTGTAAGGGTCTACTACTTTATAAGTTATAGCATTAATAATAAGAGCCGGAATAACAAGAATCAACCAGAGAGCTAAAAGCTCTTTTCTGCTATTACCTTTCTTTTTAAGTAATATAAACAAATGAACAGTTGCCCAAAGCAATAATCCCCCATAGAGAAGAAGAGGTACTTCATTGCCAAAAAGTCCGTAAGAAAACCTTTCCCAAACAACTTCAAAAATACTATAATTACGATCTGTCTGCAATATTGGTTCAGCCGCAACATGTTCAAGAAATCTGGGAACCCATGGAATAAATAATAAAAAAGCGCTTAACAGCCAGCCCCATATTTTAAGTAAATTCTTACGTTCAACAAATATAGCCGCCAAGATGATTTCTAAAATAATCACAAAAGCGCCAAAATAGAAAGTATATAATATCATTGCGTTGACCAGCAATAATCCTAATAAATATCTCAAACTAATCCGGTTTAACTTTATCATTCTAAAAAAAAGATAAAAAGATAGCATTGCCAGCATATTCCAGAAAGAATAACAGCGGATCATTTTGGCGTAGATGTTGTAACAATTATTCAAAGAAACCAAGAAAACTGTGATTAAAGCCACCTCCCTGCTTAACAAATTTTTGATCAATAAAAACATTAGATACAAACTAGTGACATGAAAAATTATAGAAAGCAGCCTGGGAAAAAATAAATTCCCTGAAGGATTCCAGAAAAAATGAAGAATAGTCTCATATAAAGGCGGCATTATACTTAAATAATAATTATGCATATCCGCCTGAGACAGCCAAATTTGCAATAAAGATCTTTGCGCTAAGGTAATACTATAAAATTCATCTACGAACATAGGGCAATCTTTCCAACGGTATAAACCTAAGACAAAAGCCATAAATAAAATAGCTCCTAATAGCCAGTTCCTCTTAACTGCATCAAAAAAAATCTGAATATTAATCTTTTTGATCATTTTCTAAATTTCAAACCTATTTCATTTTCTCAAAAAATGCAGGCCTTTTCTAATCAAGCTATAAAAATGGTATTTTGTTTTTATCTTTCTAATATATCCCATTACATAACCTGTATGAATTTTCGGCTATTGTAAGTTAAGCTGGCTATTGAAACCATTTTGCAAATATGCTGGTAAATTGTTCTCCTAAAATAGCTAAAGAGTACCTTTCTTCTATGGTCTTGCGGGCGGCTATTCCTACATTCTTGGATAAAACAGGGTTTTTTATAAGCTGCTCCATACTAGAAATAAACTCAATCTCGCTGGAGGCTAAAAATCCATTATACCCATTTTCAATTATATAGCTTGCTTCTCCAAGGCAAGATGCGACAACCGGTTTTGCTTTAGCCATATATTCAAACAATTTTACCGGGCTTTTTGATAAATTAAAACGCGTTCTATCTAAAAGAGGCACCAAACCACAATCGACATTATCTAAATAAACAGGAATATGATTATAGTTAATCCACCCCTTATAAATTAGATTTGGGCAATTATAACTCCTAACTAACTCACTCAATTTTCTTTCAAATATTCCATCAGCGGCAATAAAAAGCTTAATAAAAGAATATTTTAGGTAAAGGGTTAAAAAGCACTCTATAATAAATTTTATATAGGCTATCAGTTCAATTCTATTAACTGATCCGTGCCAGGAGAATACAAAATCGTTTCTTCCTTTACGGGGAGAAGGCTTGAATTTATTTGTATCCACCGCTGTAGGAATATAGTAAACCGCTCTGTTGAATTGCGAGAGATAATTTTTTAAGTAATTGCTTGCGGCAACACAAAACATACTGTTTTTGGCCAATGAACGGCTAAGATATTCGGCTCTTGACCCTGGAGTTTCTCTTGCTTCCCAATCATCCATATCAAACACAGAAGGTACCTTTCGGAATTTCGAAACAAACCAGGCTGGCACTACATGGTAATTAAAGCGGTTTATGATGAAAACTGAGTTTTTAGCTTCTTTTAAAAGTAACCTAAACCCTTTGTAAGCATATTTTAATTTTTCCCTAAGCGTAAATTCACTATCATCTTTACCTGATTTTGCTCCTAATCTGTCAACGAAGGAAAAAACAGATGAATCAAAACCTTTTTCTCTAAACTTTTCTGAAAAATCCCAGCAACGTATTCTTGCCCCTGGATTTTTATAACCTTCCCGGGTTATAAAAATAAATTTCATTTTAATATTTTCTCATAGGCGCAAAGTAGGGAATCGGCAGTATAATACCAGTTGTACTTATCCTCAACTCTGGCTCTTGCACCCTTAGCTAATCTTTTCCTCAAAATTCTGTCTCCCAGCAGTCTTAAAATGCCCCCGGCTAAAGAATGGAAATTTCCTTCTTCGGTTAAAACCGCACAGCCGCCGGCCATATTCCTTACCTCTCCTACAAGGCTTACCACGATGGGCTTACCACTTGCTAAATATTCCACAACTTTCAAAGGACTCTTGCACCGGCTAACTTCGGTTTCCTTAAATGGCGCGACACAGATATCGGCAGCAGCAATATATCTGGGGATATCCTTATGCTCAATTGCCCCGGTAAAAATAATCTTTTCCTTCAACCCTAAATCGAAAACAAGCTTCTTTAGCTTATGCTCCAAGAACCCTTCTCCCACAATCATAAAGGAAACATTGTACTGTTTATGGAGAACTATATTGGCGGCCTTAATAAATAAGTCGGCATATTGAGCGCCGTGAAGCTGACCGACATATAAAACTAAATCCTCTTTTATGTTGTACTTCTTTTTAACTTCGCTTCCATCTAAACCAGGTTTAAATTTCTCTAAATCAGCACCTACCGGTGTATTAAAAATAAACTCTTTTTTTACTCCGAATTTATGGGTTAATTCTTGCAAATAGCTGCTGGCACAAGAAACAGAGTCGGCTAGAACAGGAAGCCACCTCTCTAAAATCTTAAAAGAAACTCCGATAAATCTTGCATGCAGACCTTTTCCGCAGGACTCATACCATATTTTTTCTTCCCAGTCGTCCCAATCATAATGAAGCGGCTTCTGAGTAATATAGGCGGCAATTACCGCCGGGATAGCCGCATAATGATGACACTTTTGAAAATGAACCACATCTGTCCACCTGGATAATTCAATAAGCTTTTTTGTATTTTTAATAAATACACTAGGTGACGGTGTTCTGTCTAGAGGAATTAATTCTAGGGAATTGACACTTTCAGGTATATTCTCGTATTTTAAGGTTAAAGGGAAATAGCATAATTTTACCTTATGATTCCGCTCTGTAAGTTTTCTGGCAATATTGCTAATCCTTGTTGTCCAGGGTTCGGATTTATCAAATAAATCATGAGGATGAATCATTAATATATTCATTCTGCCACAACCTCTTTATTCTTAACTAGGCCTGATTATTCACTTCTGGATCTTAAATTCCCTGATCACAACTGATATAATCACAGCCGAAAAAGCCTGTAGACAAAATTATCTACTTTCTAAAATCAACGATATACTCCAAAGTAAAGTTTATCCACTCAGCAATTATGTTCGTTGCTCAACACCTAACCATAAATAAAGAGTCGATTACCTAGATTTAATTCTCTTTTTGTAAAAAAAGAATTAAAGTTGACACCTACGACGAGACAAATCTATTCTTAATTAAAACAACTGTGTTACTGAGATTTTTTATAGCTTCCTCTCTAAAAAAATGTCTACTGGTCTACTCACCCAATAACCCTTTTACTTCGTTGATAATCTTTTCTTGCCCAGGCAACAATATATTTTCAACATTAGAAGGAAGAGCAGCTAATACTTCAGTAACTCCTATATCAATTTCGGTTTTCTTATAAACACAGACAATTGTATCCTTAAAAACCTTCGAAGCAATAGGCACCAACAGTTCCTGAATTTCAGTGTCGTTTAAATCCAATAAACCTCTTTCGTTGGGATATAATGCTGTATTGAGCCCGGCTTGAAAACATTCCATAATTACTCCCTCATCCACGTCCTGACTGTAAACCTGCGGTTCCCAAGCAGAAAACGAAAATAGTACTATTAACACCGAGACTCCTAATGCTAATTTAAACATCACGCCACCTCCTCCTGTTTTTTTAAACCTACCGATTCTTTCTCCCTCCTAATAATACTTTATTATATAAAAGCATATAAATCCAGAAATATATTATATACCCCAGGGTACATAAACAGATGAATGTCAAACCTATCCATTGTAAAAAGCTTCTTTTTTTCCTCCTGCGAGAAGTATTCATAGCAGTAAAACACTGCAGGCTGTTTATTTCCTTCTTAAGCATTTCAATAGCTTCTCCTTCAAAGCTAAAAGTTCTCTTGCCTAGCTTACACTCTTTGCCTTCTACGATATTAGCTTCCATAACCTTAATTCCATATTTAGCGGATAAATCGAGAAGCTTTTGTGCCCTCTCTTTCCTTATATTATAGTTATTACCGTCATAAGTCTCCCACAGATAATGCCAATTCTCTTTAGGCAAAGGTTTCATGTTAAATCTATCTACACCTCTTTCATAGACTTCGGTACCGGCTATTAAATGAAGCGTGTTTATCGATTTGATCGTATTAATATACTTCCTGTTCCGTTTAATAAAGTTGCAGGTTTGCTTAAAGGCCATGGCATCTTCGCCGGGAAAACCGACTATTATAAATATTTCGGTTTCTATACCTGCTCGTTTTGCATATCGCACTGCGGATTCTGCTACTCTTATATTATAGGTTTTCCCCATGCTCTTTAAAACTTTATCCGAACCGCTTTCAACACCTATCTGCAGCTTACAGCATCCTGCTTTGTGCATATACTTAAAAAAATCACAATCCATATCTTCCCGTGGTGCAATTTGCCCAGACCACTTTATCCCTAACTTTTTCTTAATAATTAATGAACAAATTCCCTGTAATTTTTTGATATCTCCGTTTAAAATAGAATCAACAACTGTAAATTCATCTATCCCATATGTCCGCTTGTGATATTCCAATTCAGCTAAAACCCATTCTGGATCCTTAGCCCGGTAATAGGGAAAAATACACCAATTTTTACAAAAAGAACACCGGCTATAGCAACCCCGCGACCATTCAACAAGCAATGATTTTCCGTATAAATCCATATTGAACTCTTCATAGGTCGGAAAAGGTATTTTTTCTAACTGATCCGTGGGATAAGGAGAGCTCTCAGTCCATTTTCCGTTACTGAACAAGACTGTGCCGGGAATATTGGACAACTTCCCTCCTTCACCTATCCGCTGTAACAACTCAAGGCTTGCTTCTTCACCTTCCCCCACTACGAAAGCATCGATATGCACTCCAACGGTATCTAGGAATATTTGCCGCTGCTCGGGCGTTGATGTGGCTGGCCCACCCAGAATAATCTTTGTCTTGGGCAGCACTTTTTTAATTCTTTTTATAAATTCGATGGTCACCCGCTCTTTAGGGTCAACTACAGAAAACCCAATTGTTACCGGATTTATGCTAACAACGGCTTGAACAGCTTTGGCTATATCTTTCGAAAATATCTTCGATAAAAGCGGGAACGTGTTTACGTTTGACCAAAAATTCTTATTCTCAACATGCCAAAGCATCCTATAATCTGGATGGTTGATAAAGAAATCTTTATTTAGATCCAAAACATTTATTTTCTTACCCTTATTGCGTAAATAAGAACTAAGATATCCTATGCCGACATGAGGATCCTCTTGAGCCCAGGGAGGAAGATTTAGTAACATAATATCAGGACGCTGTAAACTTTGATTTAAAACAGCTTCCTCACATCTTCTACACAAAAAATCATCTGCCATTTCTTGACGTCCATAGATGCTCTCCCAGATTTGTCTCCTCCTGCCATTCCAAACCTTATAAACAGTTTCGTTATTTAAGTCGCCCAGAATAACCTCTCTTCGCCAATCCATGCAACACAATATTACTTTTCCATCCTCAACTATATGGATCATTTTTTCTGCCCATATCGACCTGCAACCGATAATATCACCCGTATTATGCACTTTCTCAATATCTTTTAGGTTGCCGGCGCGTGAGACTGGGCGATCAAAATAACTTATTCGCTCTATTCCTTTGTTTCGCCAGAACTGAATCGCTTCCTCTTTTTCATCTTCGCTTAGATACTTATGTTTTAAAAAAGTTATCATGAGATACTCTTTTATGTTTTTCTTTTTCTTAACCTTATCTATAAAACGAATCACTCTCTCAAGAGTAGATTTATAAGGTATCCCCATAGCCTTCTCTATTGTATCCTTATTGATTCCCTGAAAACTTATACCTAACCAATCCAAGCGAGATTCCAAAATTCTATCGGCCAGCGTTTCACTCAACAATACCCCATTAGTTAAAAGATGAACGCTCACCTCAGGTAATCTCTCTTTAGCATAATTAATTCTTTCAATAAGGTGTTTATCGGTTAGTGGTTCGTTATTCATGTAGAGCATAATCCGTTCTACCTTGTTAAACTTACTACATTGATCAATTATTCTCTTATATAGCCCCATATCCATAACTCGCTGGGGAAACATATTTTTGGTGTCCGGATAAGGACAGAAAATACAAGAAGCATTACAGAGTGAAGTTGTTTGTATAGAAAAATGTGTAGGAAAGTCTAAGGAAGATCTCATAGTATATTAACGCTCCGCAAATTCATACTGTTTGGACAAAAGGAAATTTAAGGCTCTCGTTTACCGGCACCTCCACTGGTGATTATTTTATGAGTCGTTTGATTATGCATTAAATTATCACACTCTTTTGCGCAGGCTATATCGTTAAAATATACGTTGCTTTTCGGTAAGTACTTTGCTTTCGACCGAAATTCATTATATTGATCCGAAAACCATATCTCTTCAAACAGTTTATTGTTTATATTGCCCATTATCTTTTTTACTCCCCGGCAGCAAGGAACAATATTGCCATCTGCCAATACCCTGGTAAAAGTCCAGCCTGCATAGCAAGGAATTTGATCAACAGTAAATCGATCATATTGGCCTTTTCTAAAGTCTGCGTCGGATTGAGCCAGCCTGCTTAAAAATCCATCGAAGAACTCTAAGTGGATATTATCTTTTTTGCTTCTTTCTTTAATCTCTAAAGAATTATTTAATACATTTTTTCTTTCTTCGTCATTCATAGCCAGTTTATCGGTTTGCCCGGCAAAAACATCAGCAATAGTAAAATAAAGAGCGTCGGCACCGTATTGCAGGCCAAATTCATACATCCCTTTAAAATCATGATGGTTAGAGCTCATCATCACATTGGCAAAAGTAATTCGCGGTTTATTCCTCCGCGTTTCTTTTAAATAAAACAAATTTTCTTTTAACTTCTCAAAATAAGCAAATGAAGTTCCCGGATGAACCTGACTGTAAATCTTAGGTGTGGACGCCCAAATACTTACACACAATTCTTCTAAGTTTAAATCTATAAGCTTTTTTATCTGTTTTTTAGAAACTAATCCAAAATTGGTAGTTATAGCTACCTGTAATTGCTTTTCCCGGGCAAATTCTATAATTTCCATCAAATCTGCATATATAAAAGGCTCTCCGCCGCCGGTAAACCGGATTTTTTTTGTGCCTAAAGAAGCCAGATCTTCTATTAACCTGAAAAGCCTGTCTTTCGGTAATTCTTTCCCTAACCACTCTTGAGAAGGCTTATCTTTATTCAACAACGGTGAATAAAGCCAGCACGATATACACTTTAAACTGCATCTATTAGTAATGTCAACCACTACCTGTTCTGGGCCCGTAAACGCTCTTCTACCATGAATAATACCAGCAATCACAGGATTCTTATCATATTCCATATAGCTCTTTTCTCTTGAAAATATCAGCTTGCGTGCAATCTTTAAGATATTGGCTGTACATCTAAGCAATACCTTCTCTGAAAAACTTAGCAGCTGCATCCTGTTGTGCATCCAGGTATTTCTGCCGATATCATCACAGCTTTTATAACAACCGGCTTCTTCTATCTTAGGATCATTGCCGATAAGCCTAAAAAACGGATCATCCTTTTTATAAGTTAATGTCTTGTTTCTAAAATATTCTTGTTTCTCTGAATTCCATATTTCAAAGAATCTATTTAGGTATAAAGAACCTGTGGGAATTCGATGGGCTTTAAGACAAGAGTGCACTTGGCCATTGGGGATTACTCTTGCAAAAAGCCAGCCGATATAGCAGGGCATATTGTCAATAATATTACGGTCATATTTTGCCTGTTTCGCATCGCTGGACACTGAGATTCTCCTTAAAAACTGGTCAAACTGAAAAATTAACACGCCGTTTTTCTTAAATTTATTTTGCTTATCTAACCGGGATTGGATTTCGATACAGGAACCATGCAGTTGTTTAAGCTGTGCTTCATTTAAGGAAAGAGTATCCGTGGCCCCGGGCATAGTATCAACCACGGTAAATTCCAGAGACTCGGCTTTGATTTCCCCGGCAAACTCAACCATCCCCTGAGCTTCAAAATAATTCATATTAAAAATAACATTGTAAAGTTTAATGTAAGGCTTATCTTTTTTGCGGCTGTTAAGATAAATTAAATTTTCTTTTATTTTGTAAAAATCCTGGCTGCTGCGGCCGGGGTGAGTTTTTACATAAGTGTCTGCCGTTGCCGCCCAGGTGCTTACAGTAAGAAAATCTACCCCTATATTTATAAGACGATCCAGCCTTTCTTTATTGAGTAGAGTAAAATTGGTATTAACATGACAGATTAAGTTCTTCCTTTTAGTATATTCTAAAACCTCCATAATTTGGGGGTGCATAAACGGCTCGCCGCTGCCGGAAAAATATACTTCTGTTGCACCCACACAAGATATCTCATCTAAAAGCTCCTTAACCATCTCTAAGGGTAGATATTGTTCTTTTTCTTCCTTGGATAATCGCGGTACTTTAAAAAGAGGGGAATTACACCAGCAGGCAATACAGGAATTGTTACAATTATTAGTCAGGTCTATCTGAACATGAAACGGGCCCTTATATCCATATTCCTTATCATATATGCCCAACATTTCCAAATACCTATCTTTCAGATAAGACATCTTTAAATTTTTGCGTATTTTCTTCAAGGCAGTCTTAAACCCCTTTTTTAATATGATTTTTTTTATAAATGAAAAATAACTGCTAGAAACTTCGTTTACGGCAATAGATACTAGCCTCTCCTTTTTAGTAATTATAAACTTCTCTATATGGGGGATAACATCTCGGGATTGAATCCTTAGAATATGCTCGCCTTTATCTAAAACAATATCCACCTCTTTATTCCACTTTAAATATTTAGAAGTCCAACCACCAGTCACACAAGCTAATCCATCTTTTTTAATCAATTTATTATCAATATAGATATCAACAGGCCTAAAATCATCACATGCATACTTTGCATATAGACTATATTTGCCCATTTTTGCAATCCAAACTCCATACTCGGCATAACTTCCGCCTGTCCCTCCATCTATTACAATACCTTTACCAAAACTATGCCGGCAATTAGCATTAAGATTTCCCCTAATAAAATTTTTTGCTTTGATGCCAATAGTATGTGCCGTATTAATACGTCCTGCCTTTGCGCTTTCTTCCTGCTTAAACCTTTTATGGATTTTTAAATTCATACCCCAGTTGTCACAACTTTTAATGCAATTTAGCTTAGAAAAGTACTTATCGCTTTTTGGCAAGCTCTTGGCCTTAGACCTGAATTCCTCATATAAAGGCGAATGCCATATTTTGGGAAAATCAGCCTCGTAAAGATTGCCTAAAGGGAATTTTTCTGCCTTACAGCAAGGAACAACGCTCCCGTCGGTTAAAATACGTGCATAATACCACCCCATATAACAAGGAATGGTGTTAATTTGTTTTTCATATATACCTTTCTCTAAATTAGAATAAAATAATCTCCTCAAGAAAGAACCTATTCCTAACATATTCAGTAATTTTATATCTATTTCCATCTTTTTGTCTAAACAGGCATTCCTTTCTCCACAATCTTTGCAAACTCTACTCTTAAATTTATACCAAAAAACAACAGGCCGGGTATCTGTGGTGGAAGTAGATTCGGATAGGATAATTCTCTTATTTGCTATATTACGCCCTTCCTTGCACACTAAAGAATTACAGTACCTATCAACATAAAAACCAGCTTTATGATTTTTCCAGATTTTACCAAAATCAAGAAATTCCTCGTCTGCATACTTACTTAAAGCAGTCCCACGGGGCGTATTAAAAGGTATTAGACTATTTTGCTCTCTTATTTCTTTCAATTGTTTTATTGTCCTTTCCTTATCATCACCCGCAAGAGATAAAGAATCTGTTTCGCCCGGAATAATATCTATAACTTGGAACTCCACTGAATCGCCATCTACCTGTTTAGCAAACTCAACCATATTTTCTATATTGTTACAATTTTTGCTGCAAATTACATTATATAATTTCAGATGCGGTTTTAAAGAACTCCCCTTTTTCTTATAAAAAGCCAGTCTTGTTAAATTATTCGTAATTTTTTCAAAATCTATTGCTGTTTTTTCGGGATGAGTTAAAGCGTATACCGCAGAATCACCAGCCCATATACTTGCTGTGATTAAATCGACTTTACACTTAACAAGTAGCATGGCTATTTCTTCATTGATTAATGTAGCATTTGTAATTATGTTTAAATACATGCCTTTTGATTTAATTATTTTTATCACTTCTTTTATCTCCGGGTATAAGAAGGGTTCGCCTGAACCGGATAAAATTACTTCCCGTATCCTTAAACCGGATAAATCCTTTATTAATTTTTTAACCTTCCGAAACGGAAGCTGCTTCTCGTTTTTCGCGAAAACCTCTTTCCTGCCAATCAAGGGAGAATGAACCCAACACCCAATACAGGTGCTATTACATTTATCAGTTAAGTCTATCTGAACGGTATGCGGCCCACAGAATGCCTTCCTTCCATCTTTAATGCCGGCAGATATTCGCTTCCAAATGTTTATATCTTCTCTCATAATTTCCCTATAAACTTTCGCCGATCAAATGAAAAATAATTTAAATAATCCCTTGTTTTCTTAAAAGCCGCTCCTAAACTATAATTCTGCCAATAATTAAAAAATTTTTTTATATCGCCTACGAGGCCTCTTTTCTTTCTTTGGTGGTCTGCCCATAACCTATAAGCATGTTGTTTAGCTTCTTCTAAATCAGCGGGAGAAAGATTATCTGGCTGAAAAACACAGCTGTAGTGGCCGTCATACCTAGAGAAATCTTTAGTTAAAATTCTGCCGCTTTTATCTAATGCCTCAAAGAGCGCTGTCCCTGGAAAAGGCGTGACTATTGAGAACTGTACAGAGTGAGGATCTAATTTTAAAGCGTAATTTATGGTATTTTTGATTGTCGCTTTTGTTTCTCCGGGAAGGCCAAACGAAAAAGTCAAATGGACATTTATCCCTAATAATTTAGTGTATTTAATTATTTTTTCTGTCCTTTTTAAATCCAAACTTTTCCCGCAGTTATCTACTAACTCCTGTGAGGCACTCTCTACCCCATATTTTACTGCATGCAAACCAGCCTCTTTCATTTTATCCAGAATTTCTTCGTCCATTAAATCTGGTTTTGCCATAATAGCCCAAGGAACACTATGCAAATCTCTCTTGATAATCTCATCACATAATCTTATCATCCTGTCTTTACCTACATTAAAGGTATCATCATCGAAATATACAGATTTAAACCCCTGTGTGGAAATTAAGTGTTCCATCTCGTCCACTACATCGTTTACATCTCTTGTTCGATAAACCTTGCCTCCAAAAAAGACTTGGGGCCATAAACAAAAGCTGCAACTAAAGGGACACCCCCGGGAAGCAATCATTTGAGCCGAAGGGTGAGGAATATCCCCCGGTAAATCCCAGTATTTTTCCATCGGAATATCTTTTCCACGATAAGGCCAGGGTAATGAATCTAACTCCGTTGGTTCCCGGGAGCAGTTTTTAACTACGGCTCTATTTTGATCTCGCCAAATAAGGCCTTTTATAAAAGAAAAATCTTTTTTACCCTGAGAAATAGCTTTGACTAATTCAAGCAGAGTAATCTCATACTCACCGAATAAAACGAAATCAACGAATTCGTTCCCTGCTAAAAATTCTGGTTTGTAAATTTCCGGATGCGGCCCGCAGAGAATTACCGGAATGTTTAAGGGAGATATTTTTCTTAATATCTCCCTATCATAATAAAAAGAAGGAACGGAAGTTTCTGTGACTAAAATATCGAACTTCATCCGAAATAAATTATCAACGAACTCATCTTCAGTAGTTGCCTCGGCAATAGCATCTATTACCTTAACTTCAATATTATTTTTTCTCAGAAGAGCGGTGGCGTAAGCCAGAAAAAATGGAAAAGGTAAGTAGTTATTTTCGCTTTTGTCTTTGATGTGCGGCCAGCGAGAACCGGCTCGCACGCCCCAGTCTCCCTGCCTTTGCCAGGGGAAATTAGCTAATAACACTTTTAGCCTATTTTTTGAGCTCCTGTTTTCTACCTTTTTCCTTATTGCCGCCCTGAAATGATTTCGCCGTAAAGCTTCTATTTTTTGGTCTAGCAAATTATCGTTTTCAAATAAATTTATCATCCCAGAAAAAAGATGATAATGTCCCGGGCCATATCTTTTTTTATCATTAAAATTCATATATTTAAAACCCACAAAATAGGCATCAATATTTAAAGGCGGGCGTTGGATGAGAGCAAATATTTGCTCTTTACCATTTCGGCACTTTAATGCCAATGGAGGTAAGGACTTGCCTTCTAGAGGAAACCTTACCCCTGTTAACGAAGTAGAAAAGTTTTCCAGGCAGATATCTTGCCAATCGTTATTTTGACGCGGAAAATCTTCCTGTCGAGAATTATGAAACCAAGTCTTATACCCGGAATTGAGCGAGCAAACTACGCGAAACTCATCAATCGACAACCACTCTTCCATTTCAATATCTATATTTAAATAAAGACACTCGTCTATTATTTTTACCAGCCAGATTTGGCTTAAAGGTAACTCTCGAAAAGTTACTTTGACCCTAAAATTATATCGCCCTCTATCCAAAATTTGCCAATCGGCTTTTGTTGAATCTGTCCATAACCCTAAGGTATTAATACTCGCGTTCAGGCCCGGTCCTGTGGTAACTTCAAGGCCATTCCAATAAATATTTATTCCGGAATCAGAACAAACTACCTTAAGATTTCCTTTGGTGATACTATAATTGACCATTTGCTTAAATTCAGCCTTTTGCCTTTTTACCAAAGGCTTTCCTGCTAAGAAGATAAAATATTTAATCCCCCTTCTAAGCGCATAAAATAGGCTATCAGCTTTGAGATGCTGTCTGAATTTTCGATAATTAATTTTAAGGTTCAATTTTGATTATTCCTTTGAAATATGAGTATTTTCCCGGCAGCAGCTTATGGACATTCTCTTTTTGATATTGGAGTAGTCTTGCCTGATATAAATTATCAGTATTTTCTACAATCGCCCGCAGCTTCGCCGTCTTCATATCGTTTTTAAAACTAATTCTCGGCAAGGCCTCAGTATCTGCTTTAGCTATAATCTCCTCGCCCTTGCCATACCAGAATCTAAATGGCAAAATATCATATCTTTGGGTATACTCATCCAAAAATTTCCCATAACCATAATTAGAAACTACCCAATTTTTATATTGGGGACAAAGCATAATATTCGTCTGACATATTTCTAAATCAAGCTGTTCTGAAACTTCCATATTTACCTGCCAGAAGATTAAATTATCACCAGCCATTTTAATCTGCCAAACCTGAAGAATCGCAATCTGCGGCCAATATCCTGTCACTTTTAACTGATTATTTTTCTTCTGATTGACCCGCCAAAAAGCCTGATAAGAATCATACCAGACTCCTGAGGAACGTATTGAAGTATAGACCCCTAATCCTGAGGTCAGCTCCTTGCCGCTTAAAGATATCCCTCCTTTACCCTGATTAAAAATAAATTCTAAATTATTATCAACCAGCTTGACAGAATTAATCTTCCTGGTATTTTTCTTGATATCTAGTTTCTCGCCTAAAACTATCTTCCCTTCAAAACAGGTAGTGTTACCAAGCTCTGTCGATTTTTCCTGATCATGAACTATTAACGAAGAATTGACACAGAGCACTTTATCATTCGCCTGCTTATACCTGTGAATACTCATAGTTCGTCTCTCAGGCTGGGAAAAAACATAAATCACTAGCTTCGGCAGATCAGCTTTATTTCCTGACTTGAATAATATTTCGGTTATCTTATTATCTTTTAATCGCACCGGAGCAATATCGCCAATATACTGCTCATTTAAAAAATTTCCATGTTCATAAGTACTTTCCCATTTTTCATATCTGCTACACAGATGCAAAAACATAAGCTGATTAGATATCAATATAGGCTTGTTAAATTTAGTCCTAATCTTAATCATTAAGGCATTTTTCTGACAAACCAATATCCAAACTTGTGATATAAATAAACTTTCGTAATCCACGCTCAAAATAAACTTCTGATCAGAAATCTTTTTCAATTGCCACTGCCCGAAAGATAGATCATACCAATCGGTTTTAATCAGGAAAGAACTATTTAGGCCCCTTCCTCTGGTAATCTCCTTATCTTTGTAAAAAAGCCTCAGGGACTTTGTTTCCGTATCGGCAAAAAGCCTGAGGCTACCGGAGGCGATAGTGCGTTGGGCACACAGGCGCGCGCGTTCGGCTTGCTGCTCACGAAGAAGTTTTTGATTTTCTTCCTCTTGTTTTTGAAGAAATAGTTGTCTTTGTTGTTTAAGATAATCTGAGATTGAACTTTCCTCCTCAAACAGAGTAATTTTGGTAGAGAAGCTTATATTTGATTTAGATAAATTGTTTTTGGAAATACTTAATTGTAGAGCGCGGCATTGCGTTTGCCTATCACTGTTTTGGATAATACAAGCGTACCCTTTTTTATTGTCTAAAATAACTGCTGGAAAATCAGCCTGTTTTCTTAAACCGCAAAGTTCTGCTTGGGGTTCTATCAAAGGCATATCTTGCCAATCAGTAAACTGATCGGGAAAAGAGTCTTGTTGACGGCCGCAGAAGAAACCTTTATATTGAGAATTAAGAAGTAGGCCGAATTTAAACAGTTTAAGTTTAAGTGTCCCGGAGTTTTGAGAATTAATCTGCCATTGAAGAGCATTATCCTTGAGAGAAAATTTCCAGAGTTGCTTAAATTTCCATTGCTCCCAGTAAAGATGTAAGACAAGGGTATTATTTTTTTTCTTCACCTGCCACTGGCAGGAAGATGAGTCATACCAAACATTCTTAAGTAAAAAAGAACTGTGCAGCCCTAACCCCTTGGTAATCTCTTTTTCTTTGTAATAAAGCCTTAAGGCTTTATTAGCTACGTCGGCATAAAGACGCAGACCATCCCCGGAGATGGTGCGGAGAACCCGCAGACGAGCACATTCTTTCTGTTGCTCACGAAGAAGTTTTTGATTTTCTTCCTCTTGTTTCTGGAAAAATAGTTGTTGAGTATTTTTAATATAGTCGGCAAATTTATCTTTTTCAGAAAAAATCTTAATAGAAACAAAAATTTTGTTCTTCGCCCCTAGGTCCCACTGGACAACACGGCTCT
Source organism: Candidatus Omnitrophota bacterium (assembly GCA_043815185.1). GTDB lineage: Bacteria > Omnitrophota > Gorgyraeia > Duberdicusellales > 4484-171 > Susulua. The sequence goes on from JBDRJF010000024.1 coordinate 63,368, forward strand.
CTTGTTCATAACCTGTGTTGAAAAGTTTCAATAGAATATTCTTATCTTTCTGTTCTAAAATGAGTCCGGGACAACTTTGCGTTTGCCAATCTCCCGATAAGCCCAATATAGCATCCGGGCAGCTATTTAAACTTAAATTTTGCCAGTTGGATTTAGACCCAAAAAGCGGAAAATCACTACTTTTATCCAGAGTTTGCCATCTCTTATATTGGGGAATAAGATTCAAATCTATATGCGGTTGTTGTCTGGCCGCATCTTTTGCCTCTACCTCCCATCGCAGACGATCCTTTTCTATCTGAAGCGTCCAGATTTGTAAAAGGATCCCTTCCTGCGATTTTCCTTCAACGATAATTTTATCGGTCCCGAACCTCCTAACCTGCCAAGATAGATCGAAAGAAGGAAGCCAACTATTAAGCAAAGGAACAAAAAAGGACACGTATCCACCCGTAGTTTTGGTAAGAGAAAATCCATTATAATTAACGGCTACTTTTCCATTGTTAAATACTGCCCTTAACCTTTCTTTCTCTAAAACTGCAATACCCCTTCTATTGCCAACGGTTTCTAAATAATAGGGGATAACCTTTGTAGCCAAACCTTCCTGGATAATCTTACCTTTTTCCAGAAGGATTAGCCGGTTACATAATTTGCTTACCATATTAATATCATGGCTGACTAGAATAATAGTCTTACCCATTTGTTTCAACTCAAATATCTTCTTAATGCACTTCCGCTGGGTTCCTTCATCACCTACAGCCAGAATATCATCGATTAAAAGTATATCCGGCTCAACGTATATTGCTAAAGCAAAAGCCAGCCGCATATACATGCCTTGAGAATAATATTTAATCGGTGCATCGATGAATTTTCCCAAATCTGCGAATTCCACGATACCATCCATCCGCTGTTTTAAATCAGCCTCATTTAAGCCGTAAATAGCAGCATTAAGAATTATGTTCTCCCTTCCGGTAAACTCAGGATTAAACCCAGCTCCCAATTCCATCAAGACCGACACTTTACCCACTACACTAATTTCACCTCTATCAGGAACAAGCATTCCGGCTATCAGCTTTAATAAAGTCGTTTTACCCGCTCCATTTCTTCCGACAACACCAACCACCTCACCTTTTTCCGCCTCGAAATCAATATCCTCCAGCACCCATGTTTCTTCCCAACAAACATTTTTCTGTTTGATAAACTTTATTCTGTATTTTTCCCAAACACCGTTAAAGTTTATTACTTTCATAACTTCTTAAATAATGCTGACTCTCTCTTTATAAAGAACCCGTAACCCCCAATGAAAAAGACTGTTGAAACCAAGAATGATATGAATATGAGCTGTAAAGAAGGTATGTTTCCCTCATACAAAACTTGACGGTATAGCATAACATAGTAGGTTAAAGGATTGAGTAAACAAACCCAACGGTAAGGAAACTTTAGCATCTGGGGAGAATAGAATATCGGAGTAACCCAAAACCATAACATTAAGCCGACAGACAAAAAATGCATCAGATCGTCAGAGAAAGCGTTGAGAGTTGAAAAAATCATCCCTAAACCTAAAAGAAAAAATAAATGCAATAAAAAAATCAGCATCAGGAATGGTAAAGTTTTAATCATCTGGGGATTAGCAATAAAGAAAAAAGGCAAAAGAAGAATCATCCCTATTATGAAAATTAAAGAATTTGCAAAAACACAAGAGGCTGGAACAAATTCGCGCGGAAATATACTTTGCCTCAAAATTGCAGAATCAGCAGTAAAAGAAGTGGTTACTTCATTTATGGTATTGGAAAAGAATAGCCAGGGAATAATTCCCGAAAGTACGAACAGAGTAAAATTAGGAATTTTAACTTCAAAAACATGGGTAAAAATGATATCTATACTAAAAGCTAAAATTAAAGGTATAGCAACTGCCCACCAGAAACCAAACATTGCTCCGGAATACTTAGCTTTAAACTTCTTAACCACCATTCCCTTAAGCACAGCTCTCATCTGAAATGCTTTTGTTACTCGGTCTTTAACAATCATAATATGCTCCTTTGGGTATTCTTTATCTTAAGAATAACATCTTCCATAGACAAGTACCACAGGGCGCGGTGTCGACAGCAACATATCGTATTGTTCTGGAATAAAGAGTCGATGATGGTTCTACGAGCTGACTTATAGTTCTTATCATAAACCAGATAGCAACCAGTTGTGAGCCTATAAAAACAGTATTTACGTAAAATAGAGACCTCTTCTTTTTAAAGGTTCGCTATTTTACTTATAACCTTTTGGGCGATATTTGCGTAACTATCAGCCTTCTCTATATTATCTACCTGAGCAAAAATAACTCTTACTTTACTTTTGTGGAAAAGTCTTACCCCTTTAGAGAATACTTTATCGGTTCCGTAAATTCTGGCTGCAATTACTGGAACTCCGGCTTTTTTACAAAGAAAGCCTACGCCGTTATTGGTTACCTCAAAACTCTCCCCCCGTGTGCCTTGAGGAAAAACAAGCAACGGCTTGACTTTAAGTGTTTTTAAAGCTAAGCGCATAGCCTTGATGTCACTCTTTCCTCTCTTTAAAGGTATTGCACCTACATCCTTAAGGTATAAAATAGCTAGCTTATTTTTAAATAGCTCCTCTTTAGCCAAAAAACCTACTTTTCGAGGAGAACCAATAACTAAAAAAATCGGGTCTAAATTACTTAAGTGATTTGAGGCTAAGATAAAGGGTCCCAACTTCGGAATAGCTTCTCTCCCCTCTATTTTTAACTCACAGAATAGCTTTGAAAAACAGTATACTAAAAAATTTGAGAGTCTATAAAGCATAAACCTTATTTTTCCCTAAGGTAACCAGACTCTTGGCCTTTTTTCGGCTTTTACTCTCGGCATAAACTCTTACAATGGGTTCGGTTCCTGACTTTCTGAACATCAACCAGCTATCTTTAGCTATCAGCTTTATCCCATCAAGAGTATTTATCCGCTCAACTTTTTGACCGCAAAGATAGGTAGGTAATTTCATATCCGACAAACTCCGCTTGACACTTTTTATCGGAATAGCTGTACGGCTATAGTAATAACGGCCGTATTGTTTGTAAAACTTAGCTAACAACGTGCTAAATTTTTTACCTTCAAACGCAACCATCTCTAAAAGAAGAAGGAAGGCTGCTGATCCGTCTCTTTCGGGAATATATCCTTTAAAACCAATTCCTCCGGCTTCTTCTCCGCCAATACAAATAAGTTTATCTTTAAATAGTCTGGATATGTATTTAAATCCTACCGGAGTTTCATAGCAAGCGACCCCTAAAGAAAAAGCGACCTTATCAACCAGATTGCTGCCGACAACAGTCTTAGCAATTCCTCCTTTAATCTTTCTATTTTTGATCATATGTATAGCTAAAAGAGGTAAAATAACCTGGGCGTTAATGTAATTACCTCGCTCATCAATCATAGCAATTCTATCAGCATCACCATCTAAGACTATCCCCATATCGTATTTTCCCGTCTTCACCTTATATATAAGCTCTCCTAAATTGCTGGCTATCGGCTCAGGGTGAATCCCGCCAAAAGAAGGATTAAACTCATTATGAAGGTAATCTACCTTTAGATTACTGGAGCCTAAGATTCTCTCGACAAAATTGTTTCCAGAACCATACATTACATCTACTAAAACTTTTAACTTCAGTTGCTTTACGCGTTTTATGTTTATAAATTTTCTTAAGAATCCGATATAATCCTGAGTTAAGTCTCTTGATTGTATTAAATTCTTCTTCTTGGCCAAAGTTATATCCATATACTTAGGCTTACGTCTGCCTAAAAGGCGTTCTACTTTATCGGTCAGTGATTTATCAGCTGAACCACCTTCAGAAGTTTTAATCTTTAAACCATTAAATTTAGCCGGGTTATGAGATGCCGTAATCATAATGCCCAAATCATAACTCTTGTTGTAGCAGTGGTAACTCACTGCCGGAGTAGGAACATCTTGGTCAGATAGGCTAACCTTTATTTTATTTGCAGCCAGTACGCAACCTACGGTTTCAGCAAACTCCCGGGATAAGAATCGGCGATCATAACCAATAACAACTTTTTTTCTTTTAGCGGTTTTATTGCTCCTGTCCCTAAAGGGATGGCTGCGCCTAAGATGATCAGCAATTGCCTGAGAAACTATTTTTAGGTTTTCGAAAGTAAAATCCTCGGCTATAACTGCTCGCCATCCATCTGTGCCAAACTTAATCATTACTCCTCCTTACATTTTATAAAGTTCATGTTGTTGGATATACTTAGCGACATTTTCAGTAACCAAATGCCTTATAGAACAGCCGTTTTTTACTAATTCCCGTATTTGAGATGAAGATGCTTCTATCTGCCGAATATTTACCGTATGGTAAAACTCATTGTCATCCAAAGGGTATTCCCTGCGTTTCCCAACTACTATTTTGACTTCTTTTTTTAAATCTTGATAATTCCTCCAAGTGGATAATGTCTCTGTTAAATCTGAACCGACAATGAGATAAAATTCATCTTCGGGAAATTTCTTTTTTAATTCCCGGATAGTATCAATAGTAAAAGAGACGCCTTCTCTTTTTATCTCTAAATCCAAAACTTCAAATTTCTTATTGCCAAAAGTTGCTAATTTTGCCATTTCGAGCCGCAGTTTCGCATCAGCTTCTAAAGCCTCTTTATAGGGAGAGATATTGGTGGGAATAAAAAAAACTTTATCCAAGCTCAGTATCTCTGAAATGTCTTGAGCTAAGGTTAAATGCCCGATATGCGGAGGATTAAATGCTCCTCCCAATACGCCTATCTTCATCTTTTTTATGTTCTTACCTGCCCGTTTCCTTTAGCTATATACTTATAAGTAGTTAGCTCTTCTAAACCCATAGGGCCTCGGGCATGCAGTTTGTCAGTAGAAATACCTATCTCTGCCCCTAATCCAAATTGGTAACCGTCACTAAAGCGAGTAGAGATATTTATGAAGCAGCAAGCAGAATCTACTTCTTTTACGAATTTACTAGCATTCTTAAAATTCTTAGTGAGAATACTCTCAGTATGCCTTGAGCCGTAAGTGTTAATATGTTTGATTGCCTCACCAACATTCTTGACTATCTTAATCGAAACAATCAGATCTAAATACTCTTTAGACCAATCAGCAGCGCTTGCTTTAGCCACTCCCGGTAGTATTTTCCTGCTTTGCTTATCAGCCCTTATCATAACTCCTAAGGAATCAAATTTCTTCTTCAAAACAGGCAAGAAACTCCTGGCAACCCCCTTATGGACAAGGATTGTCTCTACGGCATTACAAACCGAAGGCCTTTGAACCTTAGCATTAACGCATATTGTTAAAGCTTTTTTAAAATCAACTTGGCCATCGACGAATATATGGCAGACTCCTTTATAGTGCTTTATCACCGGAATCTGCGAGATCTTAACTACTTTTCGTATCAAAGCCTCTCCGCCCCGGGGAATAACTAAATCAATGTATTTATCCTGTATCAAAAGTTCATCTACTATTTTGCGATCGACTCTATCAACTACGAAAAATACCGGAAAGTTAATGCCGTTCTTTCGGCAAGCTGTGGTTAACACCTTAGCGATAGCTTTATTAGAATTTATAGCATCCCCCCCGCCTCTTAGTATCCCTATATTCGAAGTTTTAAATAATAAGCCCACACAGTCGCTGGTAACATTCGGCCTTGCTTCGTAAACAATCAATACCACCCCTATCGGGACTCTGACTCTCTGGACTGTTATTCCATTAGGCCTTTTGTTAGTTGATATAATTTGTCCGACCGGATCAGCTAAATTCGCTACTGTCATCAGAGAGGTACTCATCTCTTTAAGGCGCTTATCGTTTAGAGTTAATCTGTCGATAAAGCTTAAATTTAAGTTCTTCTTCCTGGCCAAAGCAATATCTTTTTTATTGGCCTGGATAATAACTCCTTTATTTTTTATCAAGGCCCGGGCCATATTTTGAAGAGCCCTGTTTTTCTGAGCAGTAGTTAGGTTGGCTAACTTATAGCTAGAGTCCTTGGCGTCTTTTACTAATTTTTTGACGTAGTTACTCATAAAAACCTTGCAATCATTTCCTATTCTTATGGTAAGACCAATCTTGAGCTATTTTAACAAAGTTATCTCGATGTATTACCTCTTTAGAAAAAGGTTTGGATTGAGATTTTCTTAAATCATCAGAACTATAGTTAACTAAACCGCAGCCTAAAGCTGCTTCCTCTTTATCAACTACTATCACTGCATCACCTTTATTAAAGCTCGCTGTAACTTTTACAATACCAACTGCTAATAGGCTCTTGCCTTTATTTAGCAAAGCCGCCTTAGCCCCATCATCTATGACGATTTTACCTTTTATCTGTTTGCTATCAATCCATCTCTTGCGTGACTTCTCAATCTCCTTAGAAGGTAAGAAAAGTGTGCCGATATCCTCACCGCTAACTATCCGAGAAATAACTCTCATCTCCCTGCCATTAGCAATTCTTACTGTTATCCCCGAAAGATTAGCTTTAGTTGCCGCTGCAAGCTTAGTATCCATACCGCCTTTAGTGTGGGTTTTATCCTGCTTTTTGACTAAAGCCTTTACTTTATCGTTTATCTGCACAACTTCCTTAACTAACTTTTTTTCATCTAGCAGCCCATCGATATCAGAAAGAATTATTAACTGCTCAGCCCCAATTAAATCTGCGACTAAGGCGGCTAAACGGTCGTTATCTCCAATACCAATCTCTTCGTGTGATACAGCATCATTTTCATTGATTATCGGTATTGCTTTAGCCATCAAAAGCTTCTCTATGGTTTTGCGGATATTTATAAAGCGCTGGCGAATATCAAAATCATCCCAGGTAAGGAGAACCTGAGCACACATTCGTCGATACTTTTTAAACTTCGCGTTAAAAACATCCATTAATATAATTTGTCCTAATGAAGATATGGCCATAAGCCTGTGTATGTCATTCGGTCTTTTTCTTAATTTGAGCTGGTTTAGACCACAAGCAATTGCCCCTGAGCTTACTACAATAACCCTATAGCCTTTTTTTTCAACTAAAAGGATATCCTTTACAATCTGCGCAACCAACTTTGAATCCAGCTTGCCGTAAGGCGCAATAACGCTGCTGCCAATTTTTACGACGATTTTTTTTGCTTCTTTTGCCATAGTGCCCACCTTAAATTATAATTCTTCCAGACTCTTAGATATCTTAAGTTTAAGAGTCGCAATGGTCTCCGGCTTATTAACGGATATTGTCATGTATTCTTTGCTTGTAACTTTCTTATCCATTGTATCAATTTTAGTCAACAAGTAAAAATTTTTTTTTGCTCCTAATAAACAGCTATCATAAAGGGAAATTTCCTTCTTCAAATTCCTAAAATCTTCCTCAAATGACCTTTTATCGCTTAATAATAACAATATTTTACTACGAAAAACATGTATTAGGAATGTATTTTCTGCTAAATTTAAAGGATCCTTACCTCTTTTAAAAGGAGGCGTATCTAAAACCCTGAATCGTTGGAATTCATGCTCGCCATTTGCCCAAAAACAAGAAGTAGTAGTAAACGGATACTCGGCAACCTTACGACACTGATTAGTCAATGCATTAAAGAGGGCGGTTTTGCCGCTATTAGCAAATCCCAAAATCGCTACATCATTAGGAATGCGGTAATCTAAGGTTATTTCTCTCTCTTGAGACCCTTGAGCCGATATAGTATAACCGCGTTTATGGTTTCCTTTCCCGCCCCGGCCCCCCTGACATATTAAGAATTCCTCTCCTTGACCGACTAAATCGGCAACCAATTGATCATGATTTAAAACCCTGGTTCCTGGAGGAAGATTAACGATTAAATCTTGAGCGTCTTTACCTTTCTTGTTTCTGGCTTTACCCTTTTCTCCGTCGGAAGCAATAAATTTTTTGCTGCCCCTGAATTTACTTAAATCATAGAGATGGGGGTTTACTCTTAAGATAACATTTCCGCCCCGGCCTCCGTCTCCGCCAGAAGCAACTATTTTACGGGAAGAAAGCTTGGTGACAGCCGAACTTCCTTCTCCGCCTTTGCCTGAACGAAGATAGATTGTTACTTTATCAATTATCACTTTGCCGGACTTGGAGAAGATGAACTAACAATGCGGGTAATTTTAATAGCGGTATAAATTTGACGATGCCCTTGTTTTCTTCGGTATTTCTTTCTCCGGTTAAACTTATAGACTATGACTTTTTTGCTCTTCTTCTCTCCTATTAGCTGGGCTTCTACTTTTACCTTTTCAAGATAAGGATTGCCTATCTTTACTTTTTTGCCGTCGGCCAAGAGAAGAACCTGATTAAAGACAATTTTGTCCCTGTCTTCCGGCAGGCAGGTTTCTGGCTTTATGCGCTGAACCTCCAGAATATCGCCTTTCTCTACCAAATATTGTTTTTTATTAATCTCTACTACTGCTAACATAGGCTAAAATATTAACATATTGGCCAAAGTGCGTCAAGCAATAAGAAAAGGGGGATTCCCCCCTTTTCTTCTTATTTTTTCTGTAAATTCAAAAAGTATCTCTATTTATTTAAGCTAGCCTTAGAATCTCGGTCGGCTTCCACCCTGGTTAAATCCTTGTTGTCTTGGCGGTCTAGCTTTATTGGCCTTAAGAGTTCTGCCATTCAGTTCCTGGCCATCTATAGCCTCAACTGCTTTCTGAAGTGCTTCTGCAGATTCTACCTCTACAAATCCGAACCCCTTAGATCTTCCTGTATATTTATCATTTATCACTTTTACATCAGTTGCCTTTATGTCTTTGCTTTCCAGAAAGCTCCTCAGCGTAGCTTCGTCTACGCTATACTCTAGGTTACCTACGTAAATTTTGTTCTCGTCACTCATTCTTACCCTCACCTTTTTAGTTTGAAATCACCTATCCTAAATAAACTCACAAACCATCGTTTCCTTATTCTATTGCCTCTTTTCACCCCTCCTCCTTTAGAATAAGTTGTTAATTTGAAAAAAATAAGCTAAACACCAAGTTCGCTTAGCTTTTTCAGCCGCCGTGTTATATTATATTTGATTTTAAAAAATCTGCAATTTAAATTTTCGCCGCCGGATAATTATCCGACCTGCTCAACCTCTTTTATCGCTGGTATCGCTTCTTTTAATTTCTGTTCTATCCCCATCTTGAGGGTATAGGTACTCATCGGACAATGACCGCAGGCACCAGTCAAACGCACCTTGACTATCCCATCTTCGGTAACATCAACCAGCTCGACATTTCCTCCGTCTGCTTGGAGAGCCGGCCTTATTTGGTCTAATGCTTTTTCAACTTTCTCGCGCATATTTACCTCCATTTAACTTATTTTTTTAGCTACTCGAACAGCTTCTACGCTATCGCCAGCATATTCAGCGCCTAAGGAACGAGCATAAGCTCGAGTTACTACTGCTCCGCCGACTACAAATTTACAATTTAACCTTTGTTTTTTGACCTTGTCAACAACTTCTTTCATATTAATCATTGTGGTAATCATCAGCGAAGAAAGCCCCACTATCGATGATTTATGACACTTGATCGCCTTAATAATCCTCTCCGCAGAGACATCTTTTCCTAAATCAACGACCTTAAAACCATGGTTTTTCAACATCAGAGCTACAATATTCTTACCAATATCATGGATATCCCCTTTTACTGTAGCTAAAATAATCACGGTTCTTTTGCCCTTCTGCGGCTGCTTACCTTTTAGATAAGGTTTAAGCTGCCCAAAGGCTATCCGCATCGTTTCAGCACTGGCGATAAGCTGAGGTAGAAAATATTCCTTTTTGTCAAATAAATCTCCGACTTTATTAATCGCTGGTATCATTAGCTGAGAAATAAGTGTCTCGGCAACCAGGCCTGAAACAATAGCCTCTTCAATAAACCCCTTAATATCTTCCCGATTGCCTTCGATAATGGCTTGGGAAATTTTTTGTTCTGGCGAAAGAAAAGTTGACCTCTTTGGCTTTTGGCCGGAAGTCTTGCTAAAATGTGTTAAAAAGGCCTGAGCATCTTTATCCTTATTCAGTAAAAGATTCTCGGCCGGTTTAGAAAATCTAAGCTTGAGTTGCGAAGGATTGGCAATAGCTAAATTCAAGCCTTTATCTTTAGCTATAGCAAGAAAAGTAGCGTTAATCAATGGACGCCGAGGCAGGCCAAAAGAAATATTAGAAAGACCGATAAGGCTATTGGACTTAAAACTACCTGAAGACCAGGATATTGTCTTTAAAGTCTCCAGGGCTGCCGTGGGTTTTGATGAGATAGCCAAAACCATTGCATCGATGATAATATCCTGCTTAGAAAAACCAAAGGCTTCTGCCTGCTTAAAGATATATTTAATAATCTCCCTTCGTTCAGGAAAGGTTTCCGGTATATCCTTCCCCTTAAGGGGAAGGATGATAAACATAGCTCCATATTTAGCAGCCAGAGATAGCATTTTATTTAACTTATTCTTTTCACCGGTTATAGAGTTAATTAAAGCCCGGCCGGGATAAATCCGTAAAGCCGCTTCTACTGCTTCGACCTTTGAAGAATCAATAACTAAAGGAAGCCTAGAACTAACTGCCAGCATATTGATAACCTTCTTAAGTGTTTTAACTTCATCAATACCGCCTACCCCCACGTTAACATCCAAAAGAGAAGCTCCTGAGGCTTCCTGCTCTTTTGCCAGGTGACGAATCAATGAAGTCTTCCCTTGGCCTAATTCTTTCTGGAGAATCTTCTTGCCGGTAGGATTAATTCCTTCTCCGATAACAACCAAAGGCTTAGCCCTCTTGAAAATAACACTTCCTCTGACCGAACTTACCGCACTGAGGGATTTATTTGAGGAAAGAAGCGGTTTTAAACCGGCGACTTTCTTTTTTAAGCTCTCGATATGCTCTGGTCTGGTACCACAGCATCCACCAAGCATATTTGCTCCGGCTAAAACTAATTTTTTAGCAAAAGAAGCAAATTCTTTGGGGCCCATGTCAAAAGAGGTCTTACCCTTTACCAATCTAGGCATGCCAGCATTAGGTTTTGCGATCAGCGGGACTTTTGCGTAGGGTTTAATTGTTTTAATAAACTTCAAGATATGTTGAGGCCCAACAGAACAATTGTAACCGAAAGCATCGGCACCGAGGCTTTGTAAGGTGATTAAGGCAGCCAAGGGGTCAGTTCCATTGAGCGTCCGTCCATCTAACTCATAGGTCATAGTCACCATGGTGAATTTATTAGTAATTTCTTTTACGGCTATAAGTGCTGCCCGGGCCTCCTGAATATCCATCATAGTCTCAATAACAAAAAGATCTACCCCTCCGGAAAGTAAACCCTTTACTTGTTCTTTAAAAATTTCAACCGCTTGTTCAAATTTGAGCGGGCCAAAGGGTTCGACAAACTCACCAGTAGGGCCGATATCACCGGCTACCAGGGTCTTACCTTTAGCGGCTTTTTTAGCTACGAGAGCAAGCTCTTTATTTACTCTGCCAACATTATAATTACCGTAAGGCTTGAGCTTGAGGCGGTTAGCGCCAAAGGTAGAGGTATAAATTATATCGGCTCCAGCCTTACAATAATCAGCATGAACTGCTGAAAGAATCTGAGGATTCTTAAGACAGAAGTCTTCCGGACAAGCGCCGCCGGGCATACCTTGTTTCTGCAGCTCGGTTCCAGTAGCACCATCAAGAACTAAAACTTTATTTTTTAAGAGGTTACTTATCTTTTTCACTTCTGGCCTCGCCTGGTTCCTTTAATCTAATTCCAGCAACTGCCGTGACTGTTTTTTCGGGAATAAGTAGATAATTATCGCTTAAGCTAACTCCCAGCTGTTTTAAATCTAAAAGGTCATAGATAATTTTCTGATTCTCCAATAAAAAATCACCATATCCGGCAGAAAAACGCCGGGCAGTAAATTGTTTATTTTCGCGGGTAAGCTGGTGATTAAAATAATTCATAATCCAGTTAAGAGCACCATCGGCCATTTCACTGGCTACAGCATCAAAGACCACTGCTCTAGTCACATCTTTACCGCTGGAGTCTTGGGAAATACTATCAACTATTTTGTTGCCGGCGGTAGCTGCCATAAGCATGGCCTCCTGACAACCGGTTAATAACTCGGATAAAGACTTACTTTCAAAAGGTAAGTCTTTTTTTGGCATAATCGCCCCGGCACCCTTTAGTTCAATAAGAGTTAAAGCTTCTTCGATGTAATGCGCAAGCTCCTGCCTCTGTTTGCCTTCAAGTTTAGTAACTCCCTTGGCATAACCAAGCCGGCTATATATCCGATCTCTGGGAAGTAAAAGGTTTATCGGGTCAAAGAATTTTACCTTCATACCTAAAAATTTAATTGCCCCGTCTGGACTCGAACCAGAAATAGCTGATCCAGAATCAGCCGTGTTACCGATTACACCACGGGGCAAGTTCCTATTATTGTAGTATTTTCAATAGATTCTGACAAGGGCAATTTTACTTTCCTTACACCCATCAGCATTTGTGGCTATAATAGCATTGAATATTATAAATTTATTTGCTATCCCTTACCGTTGCGTTAGCCAAACGATGCAATTCAGAGTTTGCTAAAGCCAGGACTTTCTTCTTAACTACCCTAGAAAAATACTCTCTTTCTGTTTTACTCATCTTCTCGCCTCTAAATTTCTTTAAAAAAAGTTCTTTTTGCCTAGGTGTGAAAAGTTGCGACATCGCATATTCCAAGGATAAATTGTCTCTCCTGACTCTTAAATCCTTAACACCTAACTCATCTTTTTTAAAATAATTATTAAAAACATGTTTCATTCTTTCTAAATTTAGTCTTCGTTCAGACACTACAACATCTTGGTTCTTTTTAAAATATTCGAGAAAAGAATTAAGCATTTCCTTATCTGAGTCTAAAAATACCGATTGTCTGAGAAGCTTATCCGCCCAGCCAAATTTTAGATGTAAATATTTATAAAAAGCAAGCGACACCAAAACAAGGCCTTTAAACAAAAGACTATAAAAGTTACTTTCTAACATTCTAGTAACTTCCTTATAACTAAATTCATTTCTTTTACTAGCATTAGCTAACAAAAGAGGAAAACTCTCCCATAAACGGACATTTTTACTCCTTACTGTATCAGAAAGCACTTTGTTTACGTCAAGATACATTTCTGTCTGAAACAAAGGGAGCCCTAAACGAGACAACCGTTCTAATAACTCTTTATCTTCCATATATTCCTTCCTTCATCACTAATCGTAGAAATGAATCTAGATTTTTATTCACCTTATCTTGTGCAATTTCATACCAAGAAGTTTCTAAAAAACGCTCTTTGAGCACTTCTAAATTAATATCTTTTCTCTTGAATTTAACCAAACCTAAACAATCCTCAAAATCAACCCCTGTGCCCCTAAATAGTTTACTTATGATGATGTCATAGTAGTTTAATATTCCAACATAAATATAAGTAAATTCTTTAAGTAATATATTGTTGCCTTTTTCAAGAGGAGATTCTAATAACTTTGTTGTGTGTACTTTATCGCCTCTAAATAAATCAAACGTATACTCTTCCTCCCTGCTCCAACCTACACCACTGGTGTTTCTGTATCCTAGATTTTTTAAAATATTGATTAAGTAATCATATTCTTTCTCGATAGGAATAACAAAATCAATATCCTTAGTGGAATCTTTTACTCCTATTAAAGTTAATGCTGTTCCCCCACAAGCTATTAGATGAACTTTTCTCTTTAAGAAACCATTCCACATACTCATATTTCCTAACAACCCTTCTTTATCTAATCTATATTCCATAAGACAATTTGTACATATATATACAATAGATTGTATATTTTAATACAATTTATTGTATTATCTCGTACAATTCAAATATACAATATATATATAGATTTGTCAAGCCTATTTATTCTCTGGATTTTAGGGGACGGTTCTCGTTGCTCTATCCTTTACTCGCACAACAAGTTATAAACGCAGTATTATAAGTCTTTTTAATTAAGGAAATAAGGCATAAGGGATAATAATTGTCTGTTCATAATTAATTGGTGTGTAAGGGGTTACAGGCAAGAGAACCGTCCCCTTAAACATCATTAAGACCTTAGCCAATAAATAATTTCAGACTAAGAATTTGAATCGAATCGGGATACATCCTATTTGAATTTCTCTTACCAGGCTTAGCTTTTTTAAGTGGGATGTGTCCTGAAATAACTGATTCTACCAGTAATTCTCCCGGAACCACTCATCGGCCTTGTTGACTGCCTGCCAGGTATTATAAGCATCATCCGCTAAGCCTTTGCCGATTCCTAATACGCCATTTTTTACTGTCTGGCACCCGGTTATGCTAATAAAAAACACAAGAGACAATAACCCTAAAATCACCTTAGACATTAGGCCCTCCTTGTTTCCAGTAACTAATCAATTTATTTAATCTCTGAGAAACTCTATCTTTACCTAAAACTTCCATTGTTTCAAACAACCCCGGGCCGACTCTTCTCCCGGTTAAGGCAACACGAGTAGGGTGGACTAAATCCCGCAGCTTCAATCCTAGATCCCCGATTATAGCCCGAAAATCACGCTCAATCTCAATATGATTAAAATCCTTAATTGAATTTAATTTATCAATCAAAGTTTTAACTGCTTCTGATAAATCCTTTTTGAGAATATCTTTTGTATCCTGGCTATAAGTAAAATCATCCTGGAAGCAAAATTTAGCCCAGTCGCTTAAATCAGCCAGTTTGGTAATCCTTCCCTTAAAAAGGCCGACTACCTTTTCCAAATATTTCCGGTCCACCTCAGAAGAAAAAAAGTTTTTGGTAGCTAAATAATCTTGAATAATATCAGTAAGTTCTTTTATGTCCAGGTTATTCAGGTATTCGGTATTTACCCAATTCAGCTTATCAATAGAGAATACTGCTCCGGTCTTATTAACATTTTTTATTTCAAAGATATCTTTAGCCGCAGCTAGAGAAATTATTTCCCGGTTATCTCCGGGCGACCAACCTAAAAGTAAAAGGTAATTAGCAATCGCCGGGGACAAATAGCCTAGCGCTTTATATTCACCTATCGAAGTAGCTCCGAAGCGCTTAGAAAGCCTTCCTCCCCCGGGAGCGAGAATTAAAGGCAAATGGGCAAACTCCGGCAGCTTAAACCCCAGGGCCTGATAGATCAGAATCTGCTTGGGGGTATTAGATATATGGTCTTCACCTCTTACTACGCAGCTTATTTGAGTTAAGGCATCATCGATACAACAGCTAAAATTATAGGTCGGCGAATTATCACTCTTTATAATTACTTCTTCACTTTTGGGCAGCTCGGTAAAAACAATCTTGCCGCGGATTAAGTCGTTTATCTCCACCCGCTCAAAATCATACTTAAAGAATATCGCCCCCTCTTTATGGTAAGCTTTACCTTCCTGGACTAACCTTTTTGCATATTTCTGATAGAGTTCAAAACGCTGAGATTGATAGTAAATTTCATCCCAATTCATACCCAGCCACTTTATACTTGCTAGTATCTCCTCCAAATATTCCTTTTTCGAACGTTCCAGGTCAGTATCCTCGATTCTTAAGATGAACTTACCTCCCAGATGTTTGGCATAAAGCCAATTGAACATGCAGGTACGCGCACCGCCGATATGCAAATACCCGGTAGGAGAAGGTGCAAATCTGACTCTTAACATTTACCACCTCTTTTTTCACGAGGCACCAGGGTTTGTCCCTTATCTAAAGCCTTTAAGTTCTGAACTAATATATCTTTGCGTTTGAATATTGATGCTATTATTTCAATCAAAGTCTTCTTATTGAAAAGATTTGGCATCAAAACAGTCAGCACACCTAAAACAACCACATTTGCTACCTTGATGTTACCGCAATCAAGAGCTATTTTAGTGAAAGGCAGGCTAACTTCTTTAGTATTACCAAGAGAAGGGTTACCGCTGATAAGATCAGAATTAACAATAACCAGCCTGGCTCGTTTAAGTTTCTGCTTAAACTTATCTAAAGAAGGCTGATTAAAAATTATGGCTATATCCGGATAGTCGATAAAAGGCGAAGCGATTGGTGAATTAGAAATCTTTACAAAACAATGGGCAGTCCCTCCCCGCATTTCAGCGCCATAAGAAGGAAACCAGGTTGTATGTTTTCCTGCACTTAAAGCTGCTCTTGCTAGGACTTTGCCTAAGCTCAACAGACCCTGGCCACCAAAGCCGGAAATTAAAATCTCTGTTTGGCCCTTCATCACTTATCTTTTATTACCCCTAATGGAAATTCTTTTACCATTTCGTCATCAATCCACTTTACTGCCTCAGGCGGCGTCTTTTTCCAAATAGTAGGACAAGGGCTTAAGACTTCTACCAGGGAAAAACCCTTTTTCTCTATTTGATTAATAAATGCCCTCTTGATATATTGATAAGTTTGCCTAACCCCTTGAGGTTTACTTATTGAGCTACGAACAAGATAATTTACGCCTTCCAGAGGCGCTAACAACTCACTTACCTTCAAAGGCCAACCTTCACCAAAATCGGGATTTCGGCCCCAAGGGGTAGTGGTTGTCTTCTGCCCAATGATGGTAGTAGGGGCCATTTGTCCACCAGTCATGCCATAGCAGGCATTATTTACAAAAATACAGGTCAAGTTTTCTCCTCTATTGGCAGTATGCAAGGTTTCCGCAATACCAATAGAAGCGAGATCCCCATCACCTTGATAGGTAAATACTACTGAGTTAGGCAAGCACCTTTTCATTCCGGTAGCAACAGCTAAAGCCCGGCCATGGGCAGCTTCAGAAACATCAAAATCCCAGTAATCATAAGCTAAAACTGCACAGCCAACCGGAGCAACCCCAATTGTCTTCTCTCTTAAATCCAACTCATCTATGGCTTGGGCAACTAAACGATGCAAAATTCCGTGTCCGCAGCCAGAACAATAGTGGGTGGCCAAATCACGCAGTGATTTAGGGGGACAAAATTTCTTTTTCATAAGTTCTTCTTTATCAGCCCTACAATCTCCTTAACCTGAGGTATTCCTCCCCCGGTTTTGCCGAAAAAACAAACTTCTTTACCGGGTAAGGCTAACCGCACATCTTCAACCATCTGGCCTAAGGATTGTTCTACTACTAATATTTTTTTTACTCCCTGGGAAAAGCTCTTCAAGCCCTTCTCGGGATAAGGCCAAAGCGTTATTGGCCGAAACAAACCGGCTTTTATATTTTGTTTCCTTAAAATATCCACTGCATCAAAAGTAATTCTGGCCTGAGACCCGTAAGAAACAATTAAATATTCAGCTCCTTTAGCCTTGTGGGCAGAAAATCTTTGTTCTGCTCTTCTTATCTTATCCCATTTTTCGCCTAATTTCCGATTATGCTCCTGGAGCACGCCATCTTTTAAGAGTAAAGACATTATAGCCCTGGCCGGTCTTTTTCCGGCTCCGCTTAAAACCCACTTCTTGGGAGGGAGTTTTTTCTTAAATTCGTTACGGAAAGACAAATTTACCGGTTCCATCATCTGACCGATTATTGCATCAGCCAAAACTAAGACCGGGTTACGGTAGTAATCAGCTAAATCAAAAGCTAACTTAATTAACCCTACGGCTTCCTCTACACTCCAGGGAGCCAATACTGGTGTATAATAATCACCGTGCCCGCCGCCGCGGGTAGCCTGAAAATAATCACTTTGGCTGGAAGAAATATTCCCCAGGCCCGGGCCTCCCCGCATTACATTGATTATAACTGCCGGGAGTTGGCAACCAGCTAAGTAAGAAATGCCCTCTTGTTTTAAAGAAATTCCCGGGCTGGAAGAAGAGGTCATGGCTCTGGCTCCGGTAGCGGCCGCTCCAAAGACCATATTAATAGCTGCCAGTTCACTCTCGGCCTGAATAAATGGCCGCTGCTCTTCCCGCATCCTCTTAGCCATATAAGCTGTTAACTCATTCTGAGGAGTTATCGGGTATCCGGCATAAAAATTACAACCAGCTAAAATAGCAGCTTCAGCCATAGCCTCATTTCCACTCATTAATACTTTCTGAAACTTTGGTTTTATCATATTATTCCTTACCCTCACCTATCGGCAAACCTCTTGGTCATCTTTACCGCACTCATATATCTCAATACAGCTATCAGGACAAATGATAAAACAAAAACCGCACCCGCTGCAGGAGGCTCCTTTTTTAAAACTAACCGGCTTAACCCCTCTTTTGTTTAAAGAAGAAGAAAGCACTAAACTCTTTAAAGGACAATAAAGAATACAAAGTTCACAGCTCTTACACCTATCTTGCTTTATCTTTAGTTTAGGTTTAGGCATTCTCTTTTAATAGTTTCTTTATCTTCACAGTTAAAGAAGAGGTATTCAGGCCGTAAATATCAAATAACTTCTCTCGCTTAGCTGCCGGAATAAATTGATCAGGGAAACCTACTCTGGTTACCTTGATTTTATTGAGAAGATTTTCCTGCTCGTAAAACTCTAAAACTGCTGCCCCAAATCCACAATCGAGGCTGCTTTCCTCAAGAGTAATAATTAAACTAAATTTATCAGCTAAATTTTTAAGTAAGTCTTGATCTAATGGTTTTATAAAGCGGGCATTTATTAATTGAACACTAATGCCCTCTTTTTTTAATAACTCAGCACACTCACTGGCTGTCTTGACCATCGATCCTAAAGCAATCAAGCACAACTTCTCTCCTTCACAGATAATCTGCGATTTGCCTAAGCTAATTGATTCCTGCGGGCCCAAAGAATAAGCTTCGCCCTTAGGATAACGAATACTTACTGGGGAAGAAAGCTTTAGTGCAAACTCTAACATATCTTCCAGCTCTTCCTTATCCTTGGGAGCCATACAGACTATATTGGGAATTAATCTTAAATAACCTACATCAAAAGTACCGTGATGAGTCGGGCCATCTTCTCCTACTACACCGGATCGATCTACGGCAAAAACAACGCCTAAATCCTGTAAGGCAACATCATGAATTATTTGATCGAATGCCCGTTGCAAGAATACAGAATAAATAGCCACAACCGGCTTTAGGCCTTGTTTGGCCAGACCACTGGCAAAACCCACTGCATGAGATTCAGCAATACCTACATCGAAGAACCTCCGGGGAAACTCTTTCTGGAATAAACAAAGTCCTGTTCCTTGGGGCATGGCCGCGGTTATAGCAATAATTTTCTGATCATCCCTTGCTAAACTTATCAGCTTCTTGGCAAAAATCTCATTAAAATCATCTTTTATCTTTTCTTTAGGCTGGCCAGTAGCAACGTCAAAACAAGTAACTCCATGAAAACTCTCCGGATTCTCCTCGGAAAACTTATAACCCTTCCCCTTCTTGGTGATTACATGAAGAATACGCGGGCCTTTTAAGGAAAGAACATTTTTTAAAGTAGGAATTAACACATCCGGGTTGTGACCATCGATGGGGCCAAAATAACGAAAACCCAGCTCCTCAAAGAATAAACCCGGTATAATTAAACCTTTTACTGTCTCTTCAAACTTCTTTGCTTTCTGAACTAACCTTTTAATCAAGGCAAAGTGAGCTAAAAACCTATCCAATTCATCCTTGATTCGATTATAAACTGGTGCCGATATAAATTTAGTAAGATGATTACTCAAAGCACCCACAGAAGGAGAAATGCTCATCTCATTATGGTTAACCACTACCAGGATATTACTTTGAGCATGTCCGCAGGAATTTAAAGCTTCAAAACACATCCCTCCGGTTAAAGACCCATCCCCAATTACAGCTACGGTCTTAGAATTATCCTCCCGCAATCGTTTTGCCTCAGCTATACCCTGACCCCAGGAAATAGCTGTTGAAGCGTGTCCGGATATATAGAGATCATAAGTTGACTCCTTGTGGTTGGGGAAACCGCTAATACCTTTATACTCACGCAAACTAGAAAAAGCGTCTCTTCTGCCGGTAATGATCTTATAGGCATAAGTTTGATGACCAACATCGAAAATCAGTGAATCCTGGGGAAGATTAAGACAAACCCCTAAAGCAACACTTAACTCGACTGCTCCTAAAGACGAGGCAAGGTGGCCTCCTTTAGTAGAAACCACCTTAACAATTAAATCTCTTATCTCTTGATTAAGTGTTTTTAACTCTTCCCGGGTTAATTTTTTCAAATCATCGGGTGAGTTAACTCTTTCCAAAATCATTTTTGATTGGAGATGATAGCATCTACAAAATTGCCGATTATCTTCTTATCTCTTTCAGCAATTTCATAAAACTCTATACCGGTATCCCAGATGTTGGACTGAGTATTATCAGACCCGGATCTCTCTACTACCCAGACTATTCTACCTTTACAAATTATCTGTGTACCGCCTAAAAAAAGCTCTAAACCGACAAGGGAAGAAATATCTAAACTCTCTTCAATGATAATTCTTACTCCTCCAACTGCTATATTCTCGGTATGAGAAACAATAGTATACTCTCGAGGAGTATAAATAATTATTTTACAGGGAAAGTTAGCTCGTACAAAATTTCGCTTTTCTATACCGTCCCAATCCATAGCCACCTCACCTTTTAAGTTAAGCAGTTTCTTTTTGATACTCTAATCTTTTTATCGATAGAGCCTTTCCGTTTTCTTCATCTACTTCAACTAATACTGCCTGCATTCGCACATCCGTCTGAGCCAAATTAAAACGTACCGGCATATTAGTAACAAACCGTTCAATAATCTGATGCTTCTCTCTACCCAAAACCGAGTCAAAACTACCAGTCATCCCAACATCAGTAATATAGGCAGTAAAATTATCGATTATTCTCTCATCAGCCGTGGGTATATGAGTATGAGTTCCAATAACTGCACTTACCTTTCCCGAAAGAAAGTAGCCCATAGCTAACTTTTCGCTAGTGGCCTCAGCATGCATATCTACAAAGATTATCTTAGCTCCTTTTCTTACTCCTTCAATGATATTTTTTACGGCTTTAAAAGGGCAATCAATCGGTTGCATAAAAACTCGGCCTAAAAGATTTATAACACCTATCTTCACCCCCTTAACCTCTTTGACTAAATACCCTTTACCAGCTGCTAGCTCTCCATAATTCAAAGGCCTTATGAGGTCCTTGGTGTTTAAAACCTCTCTTGACTCTTGCTTCTTAAAAATATGGTCTCCGCTGGTAATTAAGTCTATTCCGCAGTTAAAAAGGTCATCAGCTGTATTAGGAGTTATGCTTGAACCACCAGCAGCATTTTCACCGTTAGCTATAATGAAATCTAAGCCTAAATCTTCTCTTAATAAAGGAAGAATCTCGCTGAGGTAGATTCGGGCAGGCTTCCCAACAATATCACCGATAAAAAGTACTCGCATCACGATTCACCTATTTTATACCTTATTTATCAGTTCGACAAACAAATAATCAAAAGGTCTCCGGGCTCCTTTTATTTCGCGTAATCTACGGCTCTGGTCTCCCTAATAACAGTGATTTTTATGTTTCCCGGATAATCTAACTCCTGTTCTAGCTTTTTCTTTATCTCATGAGCAAGAAGGTTAATTTCATTGTCCTTTACCTTATTGGGCTGGACAATTACTCTTATCTCTCTGCCGGCCTGGATGGCAAAGCTCTTCTCTACCCCTTCAAAGGAAGTAGCAGTTGTCTCCAGTTGCTTTAAACGTTTTACATAGGTCTCGAGTGTTTCCCGACGGGCTCCCGGGCGAGAAGCTGAAATTGCATCAGCAACTAAAGCCAGGAGAGAAATTAAAGATTTAAACTCTGCTTCCTCATGGTGAGCTTCAGCTGCATTTATAATCAGATCATTCTCCCCATAGCGCCTTAACAAATCTGCTCCGATTTGAGCATGAGTGCCTTCTACTTGATGATCAATGGCTTTCCCGATATCATGAAGCAATCCGGCCCTCTTGGCAGTTCGAGCGTCCAGGTCTAATTCTGAAGCTAAAATACCCATGATAATAGCTACCTCTTTTGAATGCTGAAGGGCATTTTGGCCAAAACTGGTACGATATTTCAGTTTACCTAATAACTTTATTAACTCCGGATGCAAGTTGTGAATTCCTACATCAAATGCTGCAGATTTTCCTTCCTCTACCAGTTTTTTATCAAATTCTTGCTTAGTTTTCTCCACTATCTCCTCTATCCTGGCCGGATGAATTCTACCATCCTGAACTAATTTTTCCAAGGAAAGACGAGCAATTTCTCTCCGTATAGGATCAAATCCTGATACACTCACTGCCTCAGGAGTATCATCGATAATTAAATCCACACCGGTAGCCAGCTCAAAGGTCCTTATATTACGCCCTTCCCTGCCAATAATTCTTCCCTTTATCTCATCATTAGGCAAAGGTACCACACTCACGGTAGTCTCGGTAGTATGCTCCACAGCGCACCTCTGAATGGCTTGAGAAACTATCTCTTTTGCTGTCGCTTCAGACTCTTCTCTCACAGCCTCCTCCATATCTCGAATCATCTTTGCTTTTTCACCCCGTAGTTCCTCCTCATATCGCTTAAGTAAAAGCTCTCTTGCCTCCTGAGGGGTCAACGAAGAGATTCTCTTTAACTTTTCTTTTTCCTCTTCGATTAAGTTATTTAGGGCTTGGTTTTGCCTGTCTACTTCCCCGGATACCTTCCGTAGGTTTTCCTCGCTCCGACGCAGTTCTCTTTCTTTGGTTTCGATAAAGCCTAATCTCTTATCTAAATTCTCTTCTCGCTGCAAGAGACGCTTCTCCAGCTGGCCCAGCTCATCTTTCTTAGAAGAATTCTCTTTCTCAAAGTCAACTCTTAACTTATAAAGCAGCTCTTTACCATCTAATTCTGCTTTCCTTCTAATTTCCTCGGTCTTAAACTTAGCTTCTTTTAGTATTTTTTCTGCATCCTCTTTAGACTTCTTTAACTTCCTTTTCTCAAAAATTTCACCTAAACACCACCCTAAAAATAACCCCACAACTACACCTGCAAATATGTAAATGATCGTAGCAATCATACAGCCTCCTTCTATCTTTGTAGACGAATATTAGTGCTATTGATTTTTTGATTAGCGCTGATCTGTATCTTAGATGACAAGTCTTTCGCTAACGACCGTATCGACCTTCTGGTCCCAGGGAAGATTTATAGGAAGGTTTTCTAGGATTTGGAATTCAAAGGCAATACCCACTTTTTTAGTGGGCGGATTTATGTTTCTTAAGAAGCGGTCATAGAAACCAGCTCCTCTCCCTAGCCTGTTGTTTTGCCGGTCAAAAGCCAGGCCAGGAACGATTACCACATCTATATCTCTGATATCCACTTCTTTTGTTCTTTTCGTATCTGGTTGCATTACTCCCCAAGGTCCTAAACACAAATCTGTATCTAAGTTGGTGCTTTCAAAGATACGTAAATTTTTTGCCTCTAAATCCATCACTGGGAAACAGAACCGTTTGCTTCCTATATCTTCTCTAATCTTATCCAAAATATCTACTTCCCCTGGTAAAGGATAGTAGACCATAATAGCTTTCGCCTCTTTATATACAGGTAACTCTGATAATCTATCTGCAACATTTTTACTCCTCCTTTTTATCTCATCTTTAGTTAAAGATAAAAGACGTTTAAGCAGTTTCTGTCTTATTTCCTGTTTTTCGCGCTCTAAGACCATCGCCATAATTTTTTATTAATTGGTTGCTTTTAAACTTGTTTTAAAATTATACCACCTAAACTTTTAAAAATCTATGGAAATTTTCTCCCAAAAACCGCTGCTTTTGCCCTTTTCCCTCGTAAAATCAAGCTTTTTTGCCTCCCAAAACCGGAATAGGTAGGTAAATCAAGGCGATTTTGGGCCAAAAAAATATATTTAATTTCCTTGACAACTAGCCCTTCAGCTATAAAATATAAAAGTAGTTGAAAATATTAACTTTTTAAACAGAAGGAGGTGCCCAGATGAACAAAGCTCAGCTAGTTGAAGCAATTGTTGCGAAAACAGCTACCAAAAAAGAGGCTCAAGAGATAGTAGACACTATTTGGTGTACAATCAAGGCTAGCCTTAAAAAGCAAGAAGATGTTGCTATTTCTGGTTTTGGTACTTTCAAAGTAAAACAAACTAAAGCAAGAATGGGAAGAAATCCTAAAACTGGTGAAACAATCCAGATTCCTGCCAAAAAGAAAATAGCCTTTAGAGTATCTAAAGAATTAAAATCCCTTCTATAATAAGGGTTTTATAAAAAAGAAGGCGTACTGAACAGTACGCCTTCTTTTTATGCCACTCTCTCACCTTATACAGAAATTTTCTTTAACTTAGCTACGAAAAACCCTTCCATTGAAGCATCAGGAATAATTCTCTTAGTTAACCGCAAAGACAGAGAAAATCTCTTATCTTTCCACTGTAATAAACCTTCTCTTGCATTCTTGAAAGAAAGTTCTATCGGTAGAATCTCTACCTTTTCTTTGAATTTATTAATAAACCAATCAATAATACCTTCATTCTCCTCGGGAGAAAAGGTGCAGGTAGAGTAAATTAAGATTCCTCCTTCCTTTAAGGCAAAAAATGCCGAATGAAGAAGCTTTTTCTGTTTATGCACCATCTCTTTAACTTTGCGCTGTTTCCAGTATTTAAAACTCTTGGGGTTAGTGGTCAGGAATCGTCCTTCGGCCGAACAGGGAACATCAGCTAAAATCTTGTCAAAGTACTCGGGAAACTTTTTTCTAACCCAAATACCATCAATTAGCATAGCTTTAGCTGATTCAACACCTTGGGCCTTAAGATTAGCTAAAAGTTTATAGTAGCGGTTACGGGCATTATCAATAGCCACAATCTCAGCTCCCGGAGCAAGCGAAGAAATCTGAGTGGTCTTAGCCCCTGGTGCAGCACATAAATCAAGGATTCTATCCTCATTGGCCGGTGCAAGACAAAGTACCGGCAGCATACTGGATAAGTTTTGCACATAAATTAAACCTTTTTGATAAACTTCAGTTCTTTGAAACTCTCTTAAGGGAGTCTTGAGTAAAAAGGCACCTCGGGGAAAAGGTAGCTCTTGATGTTTTACCCTTTGATTTATTAGGAGCTTTCTAAGGCCCTGTAAATCTGTCTTTAAATAATTTACCCGAAAAGTAGTATTTTTCTTAACCAAGAAGGTACTGGCTATCTGAGCATAGGAAAAGGGATAAATCTTCTTTAACTTATGTAAGAATTCCTGAGGTAACTTATAAATTCCTTCTCGCATCTCTCCTCCTGACTATAGAGGCTACAGCCTAAACCGAATAAACAGCTCTTAACTGACCGCAGGCGGCGTTGATATCGCTGCCGCGGGATTTTCTAAGAGTAAAAAATACGCCTCTTCTCTTTAGTTCTTGGCTAAAGATATCTACTTCCTCTTGAAGCGGAGCTTTAAATTTAGAAGAAACTCCATTATAAGGAATTAAATTAGCTTTGCCATTAACTCTATTAAGCAGCTTTGCTAACTTTTTAGCATCATCTCTACTAATGTTTATACCCCGGATTAAAACACATTCAAAGGTAACCAGGTCTTTAGAAGCCTTACTGAATTCTCTAATTGCCGGCATTAACTTATCTAAGGGATATTTTTCATTAACTGGCATTAGTTTATTACGTATGCTATTATCAGCTGAATGCAAGGACACTGAGAGTTTTATCCCTAATTTCAATTTAGCCAATTTCTTAATCTCCGGTATCAGGCCACAGGTAGATAGGGATATCCGCCGCTTTGAAAAATTAATCCCGGCTGGATTCATTAATATATTGATACTCTTAATGGTATTTTCAAAATTATCTAAGGGCTCTCCAATGCCCATAAAAACTAAATTAGTTATCTTAGGAGAAGCCTTTAAGCTAGAGGTACTCAAATACTGATTTATAATCTCACCGGCAGTTAAGTTTCTCTTAAAGCCTTTCTCTCCGCTGGCGCAAAAAAGGCACCTGAACTTACACCCAACTTGAGTTGAAACACAAAGAGTACTTCTCGCCGCCTCAGGAATTAATACCGCCTCAATTACTGAGTCATCTCCTAACTTAAATAAAAACTTCTCGGATTTATCCGATGACTTTTCTTTCTTTATCAGGCTTAAACTTGAAATAGAGAAATTCTCCTTTAAAAACTCTCTTAACTCCTTAGAAAGATTGCTCATTAAATCAAAATCTTGTACTCTCCTCTTGTAAACCCATTCAAAAATTTGCCGGGCAGTATAGCCGGGAAAACCATTTGAGGTAAGTTTATCTTTTAACTCATTTTCGCTAAAATTATATATCGCTTCCATTTGGTGATATTATAGAGAAAAACTTATATAATACAAGGATTTTTTAATTCGGACCTGTCCCGGATTGAGGGGTTAATGAATATAGCAGGGTGTACCTTTGTAGACGTCCTACTTTACCCCCAAAATAGGACGTCTACTTTATTATGTTTTAGGGGGACGGTTCTCACTGCACTATCCTTTACCGACACAATAAGTTATAATCACACCATTATAAATTTCTAATTTAATTGAAAGAAAAATCCTTCTTTTTACGTCTATTATAGTAGAGAAAGGAAACTCTTGAATATAATAGGCCACAAATAATAGTTTGACAAAAACTTCTAAAATATGGTATATTTAAAGTAGTCAGATTAAATGACCGGTCTACTAAATTGACCATTAAAAGGAGGTAAAAATGACTACTTTAACAACTACTACAACAAGCAACGCAAAAGCACATTTTATTGCGATGGTGAGAAAAGCTCATGAATTAGGGCAAACCTACTTAATCACACACCGTGGCGAAGAATCAGCAGTTCTCTTGAGCAGCGAAGATTATGAGGGGCTTTTGGAAACTTTGGATATTTTGAAAGACAATAAAGTTGTTGCTTCAATTATGGAATCTCTAAAAGATTTAAAGAGAGCTGAAATCTATTCTTTTGAAGATGTTGTTGGACGAAAACAAAAGAAATGAGCCGCTATAATATCTACACCATTTGTTTCACTCGTACCTCAAAAAAACAATTTGAATCTCTTCCTTCTAAAATCAAAAAGGAAATCGCAAAAATATTAGAGGAAGAAATAGCTCACAATCCTCTATTGGGTAAACCATTACAGGGAGCATTAAAAGGACTTCGTTCTCAACGAATCGGAAATTTGCGAATAATCTATCAAATTATAAAGAATGAATTGGTCATAATAGTTATAAACCTTGAGCATCGAAAAAAAGTATATCAAGGGCTTAAATTAAAGAAAAAATGTTAAGGCTTGTGGGGTTGGATTATTACTTTAAGCGAATCTTCCCCCTTAGCAACAAGACTAAAACCTAGTCCTGCCTGGGCGAGACTAATTCTATGAGTAATCATCTTACCCACAGGCACTGTGCCACTACGAATCCACTCTATTGCTGCAATGGCATCCTGGGGACTATTGCCGTAAGAATGCCTAATCGTTATACCGTTACGCCAAAAATCATTAATCGGAACAGCCAGAGCAGCTCCCGGCTCTGTAGGCGCAAAACACAATACAGTGCCTCCCCGGTCAACAGATTTAAATGCCTGCTCAAAGGCTGACAAGGCCGATGTACAAACGATTACAAGATCAGCAAGCCTATCTTCATTGACCTGACCCAAACGAACCGGAATATTTTCTTTGGCAGATATTACTGAATCTGCTCCAAATTCCTCTGCCATCTTTAAGCGATATTCGCTTATATCGGTAACGATTATGCGCTCAGCCCCTGTGGCACGGGCTAATAACAAGTGAATTAGCCCTGAGATACCGCCTCCGAGAATTAATACATGCTGACCAGGCTTTAGGTTAACTTCCCTTTGACCTCGCACTACACAGGCTAAAGGTTCAATAAAGGTTGCTTCTTCAAATGATACCTCTTCGGGCAGGAGAAAAGTTCCTCTATCAACATTAATTGCCGGCAGCCGTATGTACTCGGCAAAACCGCCGGGGAAAAAGTTGGTGGTATGCAGAGTTTGACAAGCAGTATGGTGTCCGTTTAGGCAATAGCGACAAGTATTACAGGGAACATGGTGGGAAACGCAAACTCTATCCCCTTGTTTAAAGCGAGTGACACCTTCTCCTACTCCGATTACCTCACCAGCAACCTCATGGCCTAAAACAAGCGGGGCTTTTTTAATCCGGTACCACTGCATGACATCACTGCCGCAAATACCGCTGGCTTGTACCT
This sequence comes from Candidatus Omnitrophota bacterium, assembly GCA_043815185.1. Taxonomy (GTDB): domain Bacteria; phylum Omnitrophota; class Gorgyraeia; order Duberdicusellales; family 4484-171; genus Susulua. The sequence continues at coordinate 91,399 of JBDRJF010000024.1, forward strand.
TTATTAAGAGTTCCCCAACTCCAATTTCTGGCAGAGGAAACTCCTCTACCCTGATATCATTATTGTTGTAGTACATTGCTACCTTCATCTTAACCCCTTAGTGCTGATAAACTCCTTTTAGCTATTTTTAATCTGATTAAATAATTCCTGGGCTTCCTTAACCGTAGCTCCTTGGTGGATAATAGCTTGCAAACTCTTAGCCATGGCCACCGGATGAATATTCTGCCAAACATTTCGGCCTAAGTTTATGCCGATAGCTCCTTTCTGCATACCATCGTAAACAAATTCAAAAACCTCCAGTTCATTTTTACACTTTGGCCCACCGGCCATAACCACCGGAACCGGGCAGCCATTCACAACTTTATCAAAATCTTCACACCAATAGGTCTTAACTATTCGCGCACCCAACTCAGCAGCAATGCGGCAGCATAAACCAAGGTAACGGGCATCCCGTTTGGCTAACTCCTTACCCACAGCAGTAACTGCCATAACCGGAATCCCATACCTCTCGCATTGATTCACAAGATTGGCAAGATTTAGCAGAGTTTGACGTTCATAGTCGCTACCGATAAAAATCGAAATTCCTACCGCAGCAGCATTAAGCCGGATAACCTCCTCTAGGGAAGTAGTGATCTCCTCATTAGCTAAATCTTTGCCGACTATGCTTGTACCTCCGGATACCCTGAGAATAATCGGTTTAGCATTATCAGGATCGACGGCTGAACGTAATACTCCCCGGGTCACAAACAGGGCATCACAAAAAGGGAGAAGGGGTTTAATTGTCTCCCCGGGTTTTTCCAAACAGCGGGTCGGTCCCTGAAAATAACCGTGGTCTATCGGTAAGTAAAAACAGTGACCATCGGGTTTGATAACTTGATTAAGCCGGTTTTTCATTCCCCAATCCATATTTACACCTCCTCAATGAGACTTACGTTTTCTAAAAGAAAACGTGTAGCCGAATTGACTCCGACGAGCGTTGTAAAATTATGGAACACCCTCTGGAATTTTTTATAAAAAATTCCGAGGACCAAGTCCCGGGAATTTTGTGAATTCCTCGGGGGAATTTTACAACATCTTCTGCGAGCCGGAGTATAAATAAACTTATCCATACCAATAATTTACTAACGGTTTTGCATCTTGGGTAGTGTCTACCACAATATTTTTAAGATGGGTATATTCTAATAAACCTTGATCACCCAATTCTTTACCAAACCCGCTTTGCTTAAACCCACCATAAGTGAGCTGATTAAAAAACATACCATAAGTATTAATCCAAATTGTTCCGGCATTAATTTTTGTAGCTATATTTTTGGCTTTTTCAATGTCTTGCGTCCAAATACAGCCGGCAAGAGCAAAATCACTTTTATTGGCTAAGGCAATCGCTTCTTCCACCGTTGAAAACTTACTGACACAAACTATCGGCCCAAAAATTTCTTCTTGAAAAATTGGCTCCTGAGGCGAAACTTCGGCAAACACTGTAGGTTCAAAAAAGAATCCTTTTTTTAATTCATTTTGCAAAGGGATCTTACCTCCTGCCAATAACTTCACACCACGAGCCTTGGCCTTCTTTACATAATTAATAACTTTTTCTCTTTGCCATGGTGAAGCCAAGGGGCCCATTTGAGTCTCAAAGTCCAGGCCGTTACCTAGCTTAATCCGTTTGACTTTATCAAGGAAATTTTTGATAAATTGATTATAAATACTCTCCTGCACTAAAATTCTTGACATTGCTGTGCACATCTGTCCCTGGTTTAAAAATATAGAACACAGCGAACCATTTACCGCTAGCTCTAGATCGGCATCTTTCAAAATAATACTGGCAGATTTTCCCCCTAGCTCCATAATCAACTTCTTTACATTCTTAGATGAATACTCTAAAATCTTTTTCCCGACAATATTTGATCCGGTAAATGAAATCATATCTACTCGTTTATCGGAACATAACGGCTTACCTACCCCCTCTCCTGTGCCAGAAATGATATTCACTACCCCCTTAGGCAAACCTGATTGGCCAATAATCCGGGCTAATTCCAAAACGGTAAGAGGAGTTAAGCTTGCGGGCTTTAAAATAACTGTATTTCCGGCTGCTAAACCTTGTGCCAGTTTCCAAGAAGCAATCAAAAGCGGATAGTTCCAGGGGACGATTAAACCTACTACTCCTCTTGCCTGAGGCAAGAGCTGAGCTTCTGCGGAGGAGCTTTGAAACTGCACCCTTAAAGTTTTGGCTTTTAAGATTCTCTCCAGGTTATTACCAAAATATTTAAAAGTTTCAGCAGCAGAAGGTATATCCATAAAAGTTGATTCCTTAAGCGGCTTGCCGGTATTTAAAGTCTCCATTTCCGCCAGCTCAGCAGCTTTATCTAATATCCCTTTAGATATCTTAAGAAGAAATTCTTTCCTTTGAGTTAAGGAGATATCAGGCCAAGGCCCTTGATCAAAAGCAGATCGCGCAGCTTCGATTGCTAAATTTACATCTTCTCGGGAAGCCAAACTAACCTCGGCTATAATTTCTCCGCTGGCAGGATTAATTATCTTATTTTTCAATTTCGAATCCCTAAATTCTCCGTTGATCCATAGACTATAGGTCTTCATTTTGTTTTAACCTGTTTAAATAACTCAAATAAACGTTTAAACGGCACATACCAGCGAGACAGCTGCCCTAACTGACCGTTTAGCTTCATTTTTCCTTGAGTAACAGCTACAAAGGGGTCTAACTTTCCCAGAAAAACTAACTCCCAAATGTCCTCTGAAGCTGAAATTATAAAAGGTGCATTATGATCAAATTCTAATTTTTTTATCTTCCCTTTTTCAAAAATAAATCTATAAGATTTGTTGTCTTCATTTAGGCTTATGGCTAACTCTAGAGTTAAATCTAATTCTTGGCCTTTTTTACTAATAAATTCATCTTTATTAATCAAATCTACAATTGCCTCTATATGTTCCCTGGAAAACATCTTGTAAACATTAGTTTTTTGGGTTAAGTCTTGTTTTAAGGCTATATCTAAATCATCTAAAACTGCCTTATCAAATAATCTGGCAACACTAGCAACTTTTACTGCCTCTTCTAGGGTTTCGATTAAATCAAAGCTCTCTTTAAAGTTTTGGCCAATACTAACTACACCATGATTTTTAATTACTACCAGGTTATTTGCCTTTAAGGCTTCGATTACTAATTCTGGTTTGGTTATGCTGGGAGTCTCCTGCAAAACAACACCCAGATCCCCTAGATAAACTTGGGATTCAAAGGTTAGGTTCTTAAGCTCAGAACATACAGAAAAATAGCCATTTACTAAAGGCGGGTGGCAATGGATTATTGTATTGGTTTTAAAACTCTCATAAATTAATCTATGCACAGGAAATTCCGTACTCAGACGATTATTTCTTAAATCTTTTTCGTTCCGAAGATTAATTTTAATTATAGCTTCGGGTTTTAATTGGCCCAGAGATGCTCCGGTAGCAGTAATAAGAATATTATTTTTGTCTAATCGGGCGCTTAAATTTCCCGAATTAGCAACTACTAAATGTCCATCTTGCAACTTCTTGCCAATAGCAATTATTTTCTGCTTTAATTGTCCCGCTCGGCTCAATATCATCATCTTACCTCTAAGTATATATGCTTAGTAATAAACTTACTAGGAGTAATATCAAAGGCCGGATAATAAGCTTTTGAACCTTTGGGAGCAAGACCCAACCCCTGATAAACCAGAAGTTCCTTATCCGGCCTTATCTCAATCTTTATATCCTTTCCGGTTTTTGCACCGGATAGTGGAGCACAAAGCACATAAAAAGGAATTTTAAAGTATTTAGCTATTAGGGCTATCTGATAAGTCCCAACTTTATTAGCAATGTCTCCATTTTGAGCCAAATTATCTGAACCAACTATGACTTTATTGATTTTACCTTCTTCCATTACCTGGGCAACCATATTATCAGTTATTACTGTAACATCAAAGCCTCCAAGCATAAGCTCCCAGGCAGTAAGCCTTGAGCCTTGTAAATAAGGCCGGGTCTCAGTAACAAAAAAACTTATCTTTTTACCCTTAGCCCGGGCAAAAGCAGCTATCAGAGGCAAGAGACCGCTAACATTACAGTGAGTAAGAATTACATCGCCGCCTTTAACTAACTTAAAGGCTTGTTTTGCTTGTTTAACCCGGGAATTTTTTAGCATCTCTAAAAAACCTAATATGGCCCTTTCTAGGGGCATACCTGCTTTATGCCAACCCAAAACCATATTAGTCAAATACTTGAATGAAAGAGTAGGCCGAGTTGAATTTATTGCTTTAGCAACCTTAACTAATACAGGAAGAAGATTCTTCTTATTTCTATTATTCCTGATAACCATAAGAAAGGTATACATAACCAATATGACCTGTCCCACAGCCCGGGTTTTCATCTGGCTTATTGCCAAGCAAGCTTGTAAATAGTTTTTAGCCTTTATGTATTTCTCTTTATGCGGTAATAAAGTCTCATCAAGTATATGAATCACATTACCGGTTAATTTAATCGGCCAGAAAAGGGGTGAAAATTTAATATTTTTTCCCATTTTAAAACAGCGTTGTGAAGTTCTTATAAATAATCTTTTCTTTTACCTCAAGACCAAATTCATCTAAGGCCTTAAGATTACTCTCTAGATCAGCATTAACTGGATAGTCCGAGCCCCAAAGAATATGGTCTTGGCCAAATAAATCTAAAGCCAATTTAATATTGCCGAAAGATGCCCCGGATGTATCTACATATACTTCTTGTAAAATCTGAGAAGGCAACCTGCCTAAATCTTTGACTATCTCTCTTTTACGTAACATTGTATAAACTCGATCAAACCTATCCTTCAAGAAAGGAACAACCCCGCCTAAAGATGCCAGAAGAAACTTGACCTTAAACTTATCCAGCACCCCCTGCATCATCAGAAGCCCTAGAAAAATAGAGGTATCAAAACTATATTCTAAGACCGGCGTAAGCAAGGGGTCTTTTACGCGACTATAGCCAATAGGATTAATTGTTTGCGAATGAACAAAGATTGGTAAGTTGTGCTTTTCGGCTGCTTCAAATAAGGGGAAAAGTTTATCAACTATAAACTTGCCACTATAACTTGAAGCCAGATTTATTGCTCGAAACCCTCTGTTCTTTAATTCAGCTAACTCTGAGGAGATATTGTTTAAGTTCTCTACATCAACCAGACAAGTTGCAATTATCTTGGAATTCTCCTTTAAAATCTTCTCTAATTCCCTATTGTAAATTTCACTGACCCTTTTAAAGCCACCTAATTTAAGGTGAGCATCAGTAGAAGGATAAACCAAAAGAGCCTTATCAATGTTGTTACTATCTAAGAACTCATAAAGCTTATCCTTATTGGCCCATATGCCCTTATAAAAGGTAGTGTGCTCTGAGAGCTCCTGGGGGATAAAATGAATATGGCTATCGCATAGCATAGTTTTAAAAAATTCGAAATTCTAAATCCGAAGCACGAAACAAACTCGAAATCCTAATTTTCAAAATATTAATTTCTCTATTGATGTTTCTTTTTTCGAATTTCGATATTCGGATTTCGTATTTATCTATATGTGCTTTTCTCCCTTAACAGCACCTTCTTCCCATTTGCTTACCCCGCGCATTACGTCTTGAAAGCATAATTTTGCTAAAGGGTCAAAGTTACTAGTCATAATTCTCTGGATTCGCCCGGGTTTTGAGAAGAACTCTCGCATGCACCAAGCGCCTAATCTTCCGTAATCCTCCAAGGTGAGATGTTCTGTGGCCATTACCGGGTGTAAGAAATCCCACTTAAGAAAATCTATTTTTTTAGGATCAATCTCACCCTTCTTTATCCTCTGCCTCCAAATTGGAGAGTTCGGCGCCGGAGTAACATAGCCTACCCACAAAATATCCGGGTCAACCTGATCAGTAAATTCAAATCTCTGCTTTATGATAGCTTCGGTATCATCATCAAAACCCATCATAATATCAGCAACAATAGCAATATTGTTCTTTCGCAAGATTTCAATGGTCTTTTTTATCTGTTCGATGGTTATTCCTTTAGCAATCTTCTTTAACTCTGAAGCAGTAGTAACTTCTATACCGAATACGCCGGTAAATAACCCGGACTCTTTCATCAAAGGCAGAATTTCCTCACAATTGGTCCAATCAATTGCCCGGCCTAAGGAAACCCACTTAATCGGGTTCTTTTTCTCCAGCTTCATCCGGCAGAATTTCTCTACCCGCTTAGGATCAACATTAAAATTATCATCCTGGATTACTACTACCTTTACTCCGTATTCACGATAAAGTAATTCTAACTCCTCAATTACCCTCTCCGGAGATTTCGCCCGCCACTTTAGGAAATCCTCAGGATGCCGGGGGTCATATTGATCCCACTCATAACAAAAGGTGCAAGCCGAAGGGCAACCCCGGGAAGTTACCATTTCAACAAACGGCTTCCAATGAGTGTGACCGACATACTTGTCCATGGGGAATAAATTATAAGCCGGAAGCGGTAATTTATCTAAATCTCTATTGAGGGCCCGGTGGGGGCCCATAACAGCTTTACCGTCTATACGCGAACTTACCCCGGCAATATCTCTGATGTCTTTTAATTGATCGATAGCTTCAATCAAATCATAGAATGCCTCCTCCTCGCCCATAACTACATAGTCAATTGCCGGGTTACTCTCTAAAGTAAAAACTGGCATTGAAGAATACCACAAGCCCCCGACGATTATCTTTGTATTAGGAAGAGCTTGTTTTATTAATTTTGCCGCTTGATTAAAATAATGAAGAATAGCAAAGCCTCCGTAAGAGTGAAGAATATCACCGATAGTAACCACATCGGGATTCTTTTCTTTTACCTTGGCAACCAGCTCATCCATCTCTATCTCTAAGGCCTTACAATCTAAGACTTCTAATTCTTTATAACCCTTTTCGCGAATGTAGGCTGCCCATTGAGCATAAAGCTGATTGGGCCCAAGGTGTTTACCATGAGTTGCCCAAGCTCCCAACTTTGGCGTCACAAACAAAACTTTCATTATCCTATCCTCCTTGCCTAAATTATTAAACTATTTTTTGGGATGATCTTGTTGAAACGGTATAACCGGCTTTTTCCAAGGTGTTTGCTGATTTATTACTGCCAATTCTAAAAGGCAAGTATTTTTGCTCTGGGTAAGAGCAAATAAAACTGCATCAGCTACTGCCTCAGGATCCATTAATCTTCCCTGCTCTTCTGATATATCCTTTAACTTACCAGTTAAGGGAGTTTTGGTCACTCCCGGGAATATGGAAGTAATTTTAATCCCAAAATCCCGCATCTCCCAAAATAATCCCTTAGCAAAAGCTCGTAAAGCCACTTTCAACGAAGTATAAACTATAAAATTCCGCGGTGGAGGGTCAACCATAACTGAACCACTGGTAATATTTACAATCTGTCCTCCTCCGGCTTCCTTCATCGGGTTGACAACCAGACGGGCGAGCATAACATAGCTGTAGTAATTTGTATAGATGATTTTCTCAACATCCTCTACCGGCTGTTGCCAAAAAGGGTGTTGGCTGGAAACACCGGCTCCATTAACCAAAATATCGATTCTTTTAAACTTCTCTAAGGTTTTGTTGACTAAATTCTCTAAATCCTTCTGTTTAGTGACATCACACTTAAGGCAAAGCACTTTATCCTTATCAGGAAGCGTTTCTTTTAACTCCTGAAGAACTTCTTCTCTTCGGGCAGCCAGAATCAACTTAGCGCCCTCCCCGGCCAATTTCTTAACTACACTCTTGCCGATTCCGCCGCTTGCCCCGGTTATAACGCATACTTTACCTTCTAACTTAGCCATAGCTCTCCTTTTTAATAAATCTATCACTAAAAATTAATTCCTCACTGTCCAGCATCTTGAGCCCTAATTATGTTTTTGATCTCATTCCGGGACAAAGCAATCGTTCCCCAGGATTTTCCTGCCTGTACCTCTAAAACCACTTTTTCGTTGGTTTCCTTTAATATAATTCCCTCGATCATCCGTCCATTGTTCAAGTAAATTTTATCAAAAAAGGCGGTTCTTCCAGTTACTACAACAGCCATTTCCTTTAAACGGATGATATCTTTATCGATAAAACCTGATTGAGTGGACAGGGATTTTGCCTTAGTTAAAGCCGCCAAAGCTTTACTATTATCCCCGATTTCTTGTTCAATTTTAGCAAGAGTTAAATAAGCTTGCCGGAAGCGGGGATACCGCTTTATAACTTCTCCGATTATCTCTTTGGCCTTATTATGGTTACCGACCTTATTATAAGCATAAGCCATATCGTCAAGAATATTGACATCATCGGGATTAACCGTAAGCTTCCTGCGGCAATTTTCTATTTCCCGGTAATATTCTTCAGCCGCAGCTTCTGTTTTGCCTTGCTGAGCATAAATATCCCCTAAATCATTATGAATATGCGGGTATCCCGGCAGGCGCTCAAGTATTTTTTTATATTCTAATACCGCCTGATCAAGTAACCCGTTATCGCGATAAAGACTGGCCAAGCTGTAATGAATATTAAGATTATCGGGAGAAATTTTCAAGGCTATTTTTAAATGGGCGATTGCTTCATCGTAACTTTCCATATTCATAAAGCTAAGGCCCACGCTATTATGAAGATAGCTATTGTCAAAGTCTATAAGCAACCCGGCCTTATATTGAGTAATGGCTTTTTGATAATCGCCTTTTTCATAATGGAGGTTACCCAAAAGTATCTGCGCCGGGAGAAAATCGGGTTTTAACCGTAAAGCTTCCTTTAGTGAGGTTTCAGCCTGAGAGTAATTCTCGTCAGCAATATAGAAATAGCCCAAAATATAATAAGGGTAGGCATTGTTTGGGTCGATTTCCAATGCCTTATTTAGTAAGGCATAAGCCTCTGCTGTGTCACCAGCTAGATATGCATCGGTTCCTTTATTTATACTCTCAAGCATATATCCCAGAGAAACTTCTTTATGTATCTTACTTATTGTTAGGTCAGCCGGGAACTTAATTTCCGCCCGCTTAAGTAGATTAAGTGCCTCGTCATACATCTGCCGGTCCAAATATATTTGACTAAGGGCAAGGTAGGGGCCAGCATTCTCAGGCCCAGCTTGGATTGAATTTTTATGCTCTTTGACCGCTATATCTTCTTTTTTTAATTTCGTGTAAGTATTAGCTAAATTGTAATAAGTGATGGAAGAAGGTTTGATTTTCAAGGATTTCTCAAAATAAGCTATTGCTTCCTTATATTGGTCACGATTGAAATAGTCAAAGCCTTTGTTGTTGTAGAAAGCAGACAGTTTCGGCCGGCCGAAATATATTAAAACTGCTATTGAGGCAAAAAGAATTAACAGGTCGATTACTTTACGCATAATAAACTAATTATACCTTCAATTAAGCTAAACTTTGTTGAACTACCCTTTTTAAATTAAACCCTAACAAAAAGACACCTAAACCCACGATAACAAATAAGGCTTTAAAGCCGGCTTGAGATACTAAGACTCCTCCTAAAAAAGCCCCGAGAGCTCCGAAACTAAAGCGTAAAGCACTATTTAGGCTGGAAGCATCGCGGAGAATCCGATCGGGAAACTGAGTAAGATGCGATGACAGGCCGACATGGGTTAAAGCCCAACCACAGCCCCATAAAGTTATTAGTAAAAAGATTGATTGATATTTTTGTATAAAGATAAGAAAAAAAGCAAAGATGCTCATCAAGATAAACCCAATACTGCTTATCCTGATGTTACCGAAGCGGGAACTTAAAAACCCTCCCATGAATTCAAATATTATTGCGCTTAAAGTAGCTACGGTAAAAATTGAACTTATAACTACCTGATTTAAAGAAAAACTCTCACTTAAATATATGCCCAGCCGCTGCTGCAGGCTATGGTAGAGGAAACTACCAAGCATAATCACCAGAAAAAAATTAATTGCTTTTTTATCTTTTAAAGTATCAAAATAACTTATCCTAAGCTTTTCTACCCGGAAGTCAAAATCATCTAAGTGAGTCATTACCAGGATAAACACCAGAAGGCTTAAACTAGCCGGTATCAGATAAAGTAGCAGGGGAAAACTGGCGAAGAATCCACTCAAAAAAACACTGATTAAGTTTGAAAGATAGGAAAGAGTGAAAAATATCCCAATATACTTTGATTTATCCTGGGTTGAGATAACCTTACCTATAGTAATAAGCACCAGGGGTACGAAGCTGCAGCCAAAACAACCCATTAAAAATCTAAATAGGAAAGCTTCGGTGATACTCCTGGAAAGCGAAAAAAATAAAGCTGTCAGAAAGAACCCCAGAGTTGTAAAAAGAAGTAACTTTCTTACCTTAACTACCCGGGTAAAGGGGGCCCAGATAAGGGCAAATACTCCGTAAGGAAGCATATAGAGCCAGGTGAGCGGCAAGGCCGCGCTCTTAGCTATCCCAAAATAGATTGCGATTGATGGTATTAAAGCAGCCATAGCCGCAACACCAAAAGAAACTGCAAAAAACATCAAACAGAAGATATAGAAACTTAACTTAGGCATTAGCCTCCTGCTCAATTATCTCCTTAAATAGCTTTAAGTTATCCTGGGAGTGTTTATTTATTAACTCCTCAACTTGAGAATCAACATATTTAGCCTGGCTATCCATCTTAAAGTCCTGAATCCAGGTCATCTCAACACCAGCGGTAACTTCACGGTAGAGCCAGATAATCTTCATATACTCAAAAGGAAACATCGGCTCTAACCTACAAGCATAAGCAAATTTATCTTCCTTAAACAGCAGGCGATAGGACTTCCAGCTATTCCCGTTCTTATGGGTGAGTTGAAAAATAATCTTATTACCTTGGGTCTCCAAAACATCGGATGCGGTATATTCTTCAAATAGTTCCTTCCAGCGCGAAATATCATTGCTAATATCAAAAATCAACTCAAAAGGTGCATTAATCACAATCGAGTTTACTGTATGTGCCATAACTACCCCCTTTTTTTAAAATTACAAAACTGCTACTACCCTGGCCCAGGCAGCACCGGTCTTCTTTATTCTTACTGGGAAACAAATAACCTTAAATCCCCAATCCGGCAGCTTAGCCAAATTAGCTAATCTCTCAATATGGATAAACTCCCGCTTTCGGCCATGAAAATGGGCCGGCCAAAGGTGTTTAGGGTCTTTTGTTTTCAAAAAATCCCCAATCATAAATTTATAAGGCCGGTCAATACCCATAGTATCTACTCCCAATATCTTTACCCCCCGATCAAGAAGGTAGTCAATTGCTGAAGGGTCTACTCCCGGATAATCAGAAAAATACTCAGGGCTTCCGAAAAGACGATCTGAACCGGTATAAAAAAGAACGATATCCCAAGGCTTGAGCAAATAATCAATCTTTTTCAAGGCTTCTTCGATGTCTTGACTTGTAATGACCTGATCAGCTCCTTTGTAACTAAAGTCAAGTTTGACTGCGTCTTGATAACACCACTCCAGAGGGATTTCATCGGCCGTCTTCGATGGTTTACCTTCAGATTTACTTCCGTAGTGAAAAGAATAGTCAAGATGAGTTCCGCTATGAACCGAAGAATGCACTATCTCTAAAGATAAAAACTCTTGATCAGGCAAATCCTCCTTCCTGATTATCCGTTGCCCCAGAAAATACTTAATCTTACCCTTAAAAGTTTTACCCATCAAAACTCTATTTAACTTGGCAACTCCCTCCTGATGAGACACCCGTTCGATCTTTAAATCATGGACCTCAAAAGCTTTATCATCAATCAATAAGCTTAAATCTACTATCTTCATGGTTCTGCTGGTTAATACTTAGCTTAGGCTACCCTCTTTCTTGTTAATTACCTCAACAATCTCATTAAGGGTAGAGAATTTTGTAATCTCATTAGTTTCAAGCTTAATACCAAAGCGCTTATTAAAAGCGACTACTAACTCTACCATCTCGGTTGAGTCAACTCCGATAGAGTCATATAATTTCTGGCCTTCTTTTATCTCGCTTTCTTCTATATCCAAAGTCTTGCTTATGATTCCAAGGACCTCTTCCTTCAACTCCATAAACACCTCCTATTCTTTCTCAATAGCCAAAACAACATTTATCCCGCCCCGCCCTCTGGCAATAATCAAAGCTTTGGTAATTTCTTTCTCTTTCAGTTTATTGGGAGTATAGTCTAAATCACAATAAAGGTCTCTCATCTCCTGGTTAATCGTCGGCAGAACGATTGAGTATTTCATTGAAAAAAGTGTAACAATTAAATCTAAAGCGCTCTGGGCCCCGAGAAGATTTCCGTACATGCTCTTAGGCGCACTGAGAACAATTTTGTTTATTTGCTTCCCAAATACATTTTTTAAAGCTGATGTTTCAAGATAATCCCCGATTACAGTTGCCTCACCATCTAAACAGATATAATCTATGTCTGGCTTATTCCAAGAAGCATCCTTTAGGCATTCCTCTATTGCGTATTCTAACTCCTCTGATTTAGGACTGTATCTTGAATAGTGTTGTCCGTCGGAAGAGAAACCAATTCCTTTTATAAATCCATAAATCGGCACACCTCTTTTTTTGGCCTTAGATTCTTTCTCCAAAATAACTACTCCTGAGCCCTCGCCTAAAACAAAACCATCCCGGTTTAAATCATAAGGTTTGTATGCTGTTTTAGGATTAAGATTATTTTTTGATAAACTACCGCAAGTATTTGCACTCAATAGAGCATAAGGAGTAATCGGGGCTTCCATGCCTCCGGCTAATACGAAATCATTTTTATCCTGAGCTATTATTTTAGAACCATACCATAAACTCAAGGCTGAAGAAGCCTTATCGGCAACAATAGTTTTGCTATAACCTTTGAAGCCGTAATATATAGTAATTTGGCCCTGGGGAGCTGCCGGAAACCAGGCTGAAGCCATATAAGGGGAAATACCTTCTCTTCCCTCTAGATACATATCTCTTAGCTCAGTCTCAGCAAAGAGCCAGCCGCCAATAGCATTGCCCATAAATACGCCGACTCGATCTTTATCGATTTTTTCCAAATCCATTCCGGCATCTTCTATGGCTTGTTCTGAGGCAACTAGAGCCATATGAGAAAACACATCTATTTTCTTAACTAACCTTCCTGAAACATGTGAGTAGTGATCAAGCTCATGGACTTGGCCGGCAATCCGAGAAGGATAAAGGCTAGCGTCAAACCTCTTGATTTCATCGACAAAAGATGCGCATTTTTTAAGGTTAGCCCAAAAGGTTTCTTTTTTTAATCCACAAGGTGAAACTACGCCGACACCGGTTATTGCAACTCTCGGCCCCATTAATTACCTCCACTTCTTAAATACAATCGAAGAATGGATTCCCGAAAATCCACTGCTGGTCTTAAGTATATACTCCGGCATTAATTTCCTCTTTTTATTGGGAATATAATCTAAATCACACTTAGGATCAGGCTCTTCCTGGTTAATCGTCGGTGGAAGATATCCTTTTTCAAAAATCATACAACATAATACACTCTCTACAGCATTAGCAGCAGCTAAAGGATGGCCGATCATCGATTTAATCGAGCTTATCGGCACCTTATAAGCAAAATCTCCTAAAACTTTTTTGTAAGCGTCAGTTTCAAAGACATCATTCTGCCGGGTCGATGAGCCGTGAGCATTTATATAACCAATATCCTCATTCTTTATCCCTGAATTCTTTATTGCTTCCCGTATAGAACGAGCCATCGGTTCACCGTCTTCAGGCAAATCAGTCATATGATAGGCATTACAACTTGTCCCATAACCAAGAATTTCAGCATAAATATGGGAGCCTCTCTTCTTAGCATGTTCTAACTCTTCCAATATAAGGATTCCAGCTGCCTCACTAATAACAAAACCATTCCGCTTGTTATCAAAAGGACGGCTGGCCTTATGAGGTTCCTGGTTATTCTTGGCTAAAACGCTTACCACGTCAAAAGCTCCGAAGGTAATCGGGGTAACCGGAGCTTCATTGGCTCCGGCAATAATTAGGTCCTGCCTTCCTTCCTGAATAAGCTCATAAGCAAAACCTAAAGAATCAGTTCCGGCAGTGCAACCGGTTGAGACTGTACAATTCATTCCCTTGGTCCCATAAATAGCCCCTACCTCTGCGCTGGGAGTATTAAACATAGCAGCATCATAAAGATAAGGCCTTCCCTTCCGGGGATCAATCGGGCTCTTACCCCAATCAGTGACTAATAAAAATTCTTCTTCCATAAAACGGGTCCCGCAAATAGCATTGGCTAAGATTACACCACATCTGCGGCGGTCCAACTTATTAAAATCTAATTTTGCATCTTCCACCGCTCCCTTAGCAGCGGCAATCCCGAATTGAACATACCGATCCATACGTTTATGGTCAGTTATACCAAACTTTAAAGGGTCGAAATTCAAATCTTGGGAAGCAATCTTTGAAAGGAATAAACTTACATCAAAGTTCTCAACCCTTTCAATACAAGATTTACCCTCAATTAGATTGTTGTAAAATTCATTCTTATCTTCTCCGGCTGCGCAGATAACTCCAATTCCAGTAATCACCACTCTCTTCACTTCTCTTTCCTCCTCAATGATCCGCCTTAGGCGGAGAATTGATCCCGACGAGCGTTACAAAATTGTCGAAGAGAATTTTGTAACATCTTCTGCCCTCTGGAATTTTCCACTGGAAAATTCCGAGGACTCAGTCCCTGAAATTTCAGCATGTGAAATTTCTAGGGGCGAGTCGGGATATATTATTAATCTTTCCTAGCAACTTTAAATACAATGTTCCCGCCATCCGGGCAGGTTACCGTATCTATAGAATTCTGATTATCCATAAACTGAAATTTTGCTCCAAAATTTAGGGCAAAGAGGGCTGGGAAAGCTGTGTGCCAGGCTGCTCCGCAGAATCCAGGAATACACTTAAGGCCTTCAATATCCCATTTATCACCAACCTGATACTTATAAAAACACTTAGGCGAAGCCATCCCTTTAGGGGTACCCTTAGCTTTAATAACCTCAATAACCATCCTCTTGGGGTTCGGGCCCTTATAGTTATGATCTTTAGGAATATTATCGATCTCACCCTGCTTATTAAAAATTTCGGCCTTAAACTCTAGTTTCCCGCCATCGGGACAAGTTACTAACAATGACCTTTGATTATCCATAAAAGGGAATTTTGCTCCAAAACTTAAAGCGTAAATTACCGGAAATAAAGCATGGGCCAGGCCTAAGCAAAAGTGCTTGGGCGGATGGGTAAAATCCTCTAAAATTAATTCATCACCGGCCTTATAGCCATGGTAACAATCTCCATAAACATTAAGCACTGTTAATTTTAATTTTGGGAAAGGTGTTTTAACCATATCAGATCTCCATTTCTTTTAATAATTCTCCCTTTTCAAAAAACTTTTTTGACTCCTCTACTCTATGAACTAATTCAACTATTTTACTATTTAGCCGGGCCTTAAGATTATTTTCAGAAGCTATTCTTACAATTTCTCCGTTGATATAATCAATCTCTGAAGGCTTACCACTCTTTATGCTTTGTAATATTGAACCGTAGAGAGGTTCTTGGCTTAAAGAGGCCATTACTTTTGAAAAAATACCGGCAGCTTGTTCTATGTCCATTGAAACTAATCCCTCTAATCTGGCCTTAGGATAACTAGGCAAATCAGCTAACTCTATGCCGCTATTTTTAACAACATTGAATGCCTCTTTATTTAGTTTTATTGCCAGTTTTGCGAAATTTATATCAGCAAAGGCCTCCTGCATCGATAAACCTAAAATTGCCGGAATACAATTATTGAGATTAATCAATAGCTTAAGGTATTTAGCCCCTTTTATTTTGTCTAAAACTGCTAGATCAAAAGCCGATTTTAAAAGGCCGGCTACCTCCTCTATATTGGCTACTTCTTGCTCAAAGATATTCCCTAATATTAAGTTACCTTTAAAATTATGAACTATTCTGTTCGGCCGGTAAAAAGTTGCTCCAAACATCACAATACCGGTTATAATCTTCTCTTTAGGAAAATACTCACTCAATATATAATCAGCTCTTATTCCGTTCTGAGTACTAAGAATAGTCGCATCTTTTAAATATTTTAAATTTTCCTTTATTAAAGCCTCTAAATCACCTAACTTGCTGGCGAGAATAGCCAGGCCTACTCTCGCTCCAAGTTTATTATCAACTCTTACCTTATAGGTATCTTTACCTCTTGAGCCCTCAATGAGTAAACCCTTCTTAAGTAAAGGCTCCTTCTGGTAATCCTTAACTATACCAATAACATCAATATTCGCTCCGGAGAGATAGCCTAAAAATAATCCGCCAATTGCTCCACAACCTAAAACTGCTACTTTCATTTTTCTACTTCTCTTGACTAATATATTGTGAATAATCAATATTTAATTGGCTAAGTAGCCTCACAAGCATACCTTTGAAGGCCGGAGGAACCTCCTGGAAGAAGGCAACAATTAAATCTTTATCCTCAACTTCTTTAGAATCTCTTGCCTTAGCTAACTGTTCAGACTTTTGCTTAATAAGTTGCTCAGCAATTGTTCTATGAAATTGCGGTAAATTCTCAATTATCCGATCAAACTTACTCTTGGTTTCTCGGTTCCAGTTAACTTCCATAATACCTTCCACTCCTTCTTATAATTTATCAACAACACCGAATGCTAAATCAGCCATTTTCATCTCAGCCTCAAAGAATCTATAGTCGGCAAACCCTAATCTTCCGGTAATAAGGTTATCAGATACTGCTAAAACAGCTGCGGCCTTTCTCTTATAAATATTGGCTACAGTTACAAACGGTGAAGTTACCATATCCACGGCAATCGCACCTTTCTCAATATAAGGATTAACTATCTCTTTAGTCTCTCTAAATAAAGCATCGGTTGTCCACACTCCTCCGCGATGTAAGGTGCCAGCATTTTTAAAAACCGCTTCTATCTTCGATGTCAATTGGTTATCTACCTTAGATACATAATTATCATCTACGTAGTACTTAGTTGCCCCGTCTCCCCGGATAATATCAGTAGCTAAGATGTAATCTCCGACATTTATATCTTCTCTCAAGGCTCCGCAAGAACCAAGCCTGACCAAAGTATTGATCCCGCCGACACATAAAAACTCAGTAACAAAGGCTGAATCAGGAGCATAAAATCCGCCATTACCAACAGTTACTTTTCTGCCTTTGTAAAAGCCGGTCCAAAAAGTATAGCCAAGAAAGGTAAAATTCTTTACTGAATTCTCTAATCTCTCTAAACACATCTTTGCCCTGTGCTGCTGGCCGCTGACTAAAGCAATTTCGCCAAAATCACCATCTTTAAACTGCAAAGAGTAAAGAAGCTCTTTGGGGCTTAGATGAAGCTCTCTCTGCATCATAGCTAAGCTCCTCCTTTAACTAATTTTTGCTTATCAATTTTGCCAGTTCTATTCTTAGGTAAATCTTCTACAAATTCAAAGTGATGGGGAACTTTAAAGTGAGCTATCCGTTCTTTTAAGAAGTCCTTTATCTCGTCCGCATCTAAGCTCGCCTGCTGCCGGGTGACGATAAATGCTTTGGGTACCTCACCGCGCAAATTATCAGCTACACCAATAATCGCAACCTCTTTTACTTTGGGATGTTCTTGTATTTTCTCTTCCACTTCAGCCGGAGAAACTATCTCCCCTGCCACTTTAATCATATCTTTTTTTCTTCCTACTATATAATACAGACCCTCCTGGTCTTGTTTAACGATATCGCCGGTCTTAAGCCAGCGGTCTTGGGTCAACACCTCTTGGGTTAGGGCCGGTTCTTTAAAGTAGCCGCGCATTATCGCCTCACCCTTAACCCATAACTCTCCTTTTTTTCCCCTGCTTACACTTTCTCCAGCTTCATTGACAATCTTAGCTTCCATCTTAGAGTCAAAAGAACCGATACTGGAAATCTTGGCTTCATCAGGCGGTGAAAAAGTATTGGGGGCTGCTGTTTCAGTCATTCCCCAGCCATTTAAAACTACTGCATTAGGGCATAGTTTATGAAATCGCTCCAGAAGCAGCGGCGATGAAGGAGCACCAAAGACAACCGCAAACCGTAGCGAAGAAAGGTCAAACTTCTCATATTCTTTTAAACCGAGAATCGCCACATACATTGCCGGAACAATGCAGAATATAGTAACTTTATGCCGCTCTATATTCCTTAAGAACTCTAAAGGATGAAATCTCTCCATAAGGATAAGGGGAGAGGAGAAATAAATCATCAGGAGTATATAACCTAAGCCTCCGATATGGGAAAATGGCACACCGCCGCATAAAAACCGATCTTCTCCAGATATACCTAAGAAGCGGTCGATAGTTTTCGGAGAATTATCTAAGTGCCGGAATTCTAAGCTTACTCCCTTGGGATGACCGGTAGAGCCGGAAGTATAAAATATCGAACAAAGGCCGCGCTCATTGTGTTTTAAGCTAATTTCATCAGAATTTCCTTGAGTTAAGGCTGAATCCCAGGTTGAAAAACTCTCCGAATTCTCTAGGCAGACGATTATTTCTTTTAAACTTTTACACTTACTCTTAATGTTTAGCAGGTTTAATTCCTTCTTAGGGTGGATCACTAAAACTTTAGCCTGGCTGTGATTTATGAAATTAATAATTTCACTTTCAGTTAACATGAAATCCAAAGGTACTATTGCTGCCTGGGCGCTAAATACACCTAAGAAGGTAAACAGAGCCTCAAGGCCGTTAGGAAGAAACATGGCTACTTTATCTTCCTGCCTAATACCTAAACTGAGAAGATAATTAGCCAGCTTAAAAGAGGTTTCTTTAAGCTCGCGGAAGGTAACTGTCCTATCTTGAAATAATACTGCCTTCTTCTGAGGACAATTCTTGGCTTTGTCTTTGAGTAATTCCCCAATATTCATCTGTGAAAAATAGTAAAATTTTAATAGTAAAATTTTACTATCAATAGCTATTTAGTCAAGTTTTTTAAGCTAAAATTTAATTGTTCCGCTTAAGGAAACTTAAGCACTCCAGGTGGGGGGTATGAGGGAAAAAGTCAAAAGGCTCAATAAAATCAAGGCTATATTGGCCTAAGAACCCTTCTAAGTCTCCGAAGAAAGCCTCAGGATTACAGGATGAATAGATAATATTTTTAGGTTCCAGCCTTAAAATAGCTCTTATTATCTTGGGCGAGAGCCCGCAGCGGGGAGGGTTTACAACTAAGAAATCAGTATTCTTATAGAATGCGCCTTGGGTGTTGAGGAACTTTCGGGAGTCAGCAGTAAAAAAGGAAATATTATCTATCCGGTTAAGCTTAGCATTCTGCCAAGCTAGATCAACAATTTCCTCTTCTCTTTCTACGCCCCAAACAAATTTTGCATCCCGGGCAAGAAACATCCCGATAGAACCTACTCCGCAAAAAAGATCCAATACCTGCTCAGCGGAAGAAGCTCTGGCATAATCTCTGATCTTCTTGTAAAAATCTACTATAGCATAAGGATTAACCTGGAAGAATGTATCAATCCCGATTCTAAAAGTTAGCTCATCTAATCTCTCCTCGATAAAAGCCTGGCCATACAAGAGCTCTTTTTTGTCAAAGACTACCGCATCGGAGAATGAATCGCTAACAATCTGATAAATAGATTTAATAGTCGATTTTAATTTTAATGAAGTTAAAACTTTTATAAACCCTTTAACATCCAGGGCTTCACTGCTGCTGGTAACTATACCGATCATCATCTCTTGGGTGAATTTTGTTTCCCGGATGATTAAGTAACGCAGGAACCCTTGATGCGAATACTTATCATATACCGAGTGCTTTTTTTTCTTAACAAAATCCTTAATTGCTTTTATCAGCGCTCCTAAATCCGGAGAAAAAATCAGACACTCTTCTATGTCTACTACCTTTCGCTTCTCTCTCTTGCTGTAAAGGCCGCAAACAACTCCCTCCTGATCAGCAAAACTAAACTCCATTTTGTTGCGGTAATACTCGGGGGGAAAGGAATTAATCGGTTTTAGCTCGGTATCAATTTTATGGAAGGTGGCTAAATCCCTAACCTTAGCTTCTTTTGTGGCCAGCTGCTGTTTATAAGGAATATCCTGGAAGCGGCATCCGCCGCACTCAGAGAAGTGCTTACAAATCTTCATCTTATGATTAAATCCTTTAATTTCTTTCGCCTTGCTCCCCGGGGAGAATCAAGAGGATATCCCAGGGCTAAAACTGCTGCTAACTCTAAGTTTTTAGGGGTTTTTAAGAGTTTGTGGATTTGGGTTTTTTGATTTAAAATTTCACCTAGCCAACAAGCTCCTAGTCCTTTGGAGTGGATAGAAATAAGCATATTCTCAATACAAGCGCCGATTGCCATTAAATCCTTGTCGCGATTATAAGAGTTTTCTTGATCAAAAAATACCAATATAAGCTTATCGGCATTCTTTACTATCTGGGAATACTTTGTGCACTCGGCCAAGGAATTTTTTCTCTCTGCTTCCAGGATCATAAACTTCCAAGGCTGATTGTTTAACCCGGAAGGCGCCCAACGCCCAGCTTCCAGGATATCATTGATGATCTCTCGGCTAACATCTTTATTCTTAAATTTCCTTACTGAACGCCGAGTTTTTATTAATTCTAGTATATCCATCCCCTTCTTCCGGTTGAGGCTTAGCCTCAACCGCTATTTACTTTGCTGCCATTGTAGTACAATTACCACCCTCAATCAAGGTGATTCTTCCTCCGATAAGGTAAAATAAAGTGCCTAATCCAGACACCTACGCGGTGCAGATAAAAGAATTACTCTACCCACCGCGTATCTCAGGGGACGGTTCTCGTTACCCTATCCTTTACCCGCACAACAAGCTGTAAACACACCATTATAAATATCTAATTTAATTGAAAGAAAAAACTTTCTTTTTACGTCTATTATAATAAGAGAGGTAAAAAAGAGGAGGGGCGTCCCCTAAGATAGATTTTGGGTGTTAGAACGATAAAATATAATTTGACTTAGCTAGATTTATGGTATATATTTTAGGTAGAAATGAAACTACTACCCTTGGGTTTCGACCCAAGGTGCGGGGCTGCCTTAGGCAGCCCTCGCTTATTTATAGGCAATGAAAAGAACTTACGTTTACATTGACGGGTTTAATTTATACTACCGCGCTATTAAAAATACCCCTTATAAATGGCTTGATTTAAAAGTTCTTTGCCAAAAGCTTCTTACTAAAGATCATAGAATTGATGCACTTAAATATTTTACTGCAATCGTATCGGGTAAAAAAGACTCCCAAAAACCTATCCGACAACAGACTTATATTAGAGCGCTTGAGAAATATAACCCAGAAGTATCTGTATACTACGGCCAATTTCGTAGCCATAGGCAAAAAGCACTTCTTGCTTACCCAACTAAAAAAAAGAAATTTGAATACATCATTAAAACGGAAGAGAAAGGTTCTGATGTCAATCTTGCTGTACATCTTTTAAATGATGGCTGGCTTAATAAATATGACTGTGCGGTGCTAATTTCAAATGATAGCGACCTTGCAGAGGCAATAAATCTTGTTAAAAAAGAACATAGCAAGTTAATAGGTTTGCTTCTACCTACGAATTGTTACCCGTCAAAAGAATTAATGCCTTTGGTTGATTTTGTTAAAACTATAAGAAAAGGTGTGCTGGCGATATCACAGTTGCCAAATTTGATACCAGGAACAAAAATACATAAGCCAATAACATGGTAAAGTTTTTTGGTTGAGAATAAACTTTACCGATTAATCCCACCAATAGCCTAATTCTTTTAATATCCGCGGCCGGTCCTGCCAATCCTTTAAAACCTTAACCCAAATATCCAAAAAGACTTTTTTATTATAAATCTTCTCAATCTCCGGACGCGAGCGGCTCCCTACTTCCTTCAGTACTTCTCCTCCCTTACCAATAACAATTCGCTTTTGAGAATTTCGCTTAACATAGATATTGGCTTTTATCGAAACTATCTTTTTCTTATTATTTATCTCTTCAATCTCAACTGCTATAGAGTGTGGCAATTCTTTCTTAAGTTGTAAGAATAATTTCTCCCTGATGATATCAGCAACCCGGAATTTAGGCGGGAAATCAGTTAAAGAATCAGTATCATAGTAAGGGTGGGCCTCTGATAAGTTCTCTAAAATAGAATCTCGTAACTTATCAACATCTTTTCCGGTCTTAGCTGATAAAGGTAGGTAATAAATTAAAGGGTTTCTCTTACCCTCTACTTTCTCGGCCCATAAATCAATGTAAGCGTTAAGATACTTAAGCCCTAAGTCAATCTTATTTAAAACCATAATTGTTTTAACTTTTTGTCCGCTAATAATCCGCATCAGCTCTTGCTCTTCCTTACCGGGGCGCCGGGATATATCAACCACATAAATGACCAGGTCACAGCCCTCTAAGGCTCTTTTAGCAACTGTATTCAAGTGCGAAGCTAACTTATCCTCAAAAGAATGAATACCCGGCGTATCCACAAAAACAACCTGAGCATTTTCCAGATTTAGAATTCCTTTTATCTGATGACGGGTTGTCTGGGGGATGGGCGAAATAATACTTATTTTATTGGCTACTAAAGCATTAAGCAAGGTAGACTTGCCGACATTAGGCCGGCCTAGGATAGTTACGAATCCTGATCTAAATTTTGTTTTCCCCATTTTAGAAGTAAATTTGGCTATCCCTTTTGATAACGTTTTTTCAAAGATAAATCCAAAAACTCTCCCTTTAAAGGATTATAGCCGTAATAGGCGAGCAGAAAACAGGCTGTTGAAGCAAGGGAACCGGTTCTACTCCCCTTAGGAGTCCGCCAACCGTGTCCGGTATCAACAAAGGGGCTAGAAGCATAAGGAAGACAAGGATCTTCCCGGCCGGCAGGCGAAGGAGAAGTTATAAGCATTTTCTGCAATTCATTAAAATAAAAGAGCGCCTTGGCTAAATATTCTTTAGATTTATTAGGGTTTTTATCTTTAAAATAATCAGCCATAACCTCAAAGGCTAAAATCATCTGGGAGGTCCACTCGCTTGACACTACACCGCCTCGAGAAGCATTTTTTAGTTTAGCAAAATCAAACCCTTCTAACTCTACCTCACCTTTCTTACGCTTAAACTTTACCCCCACCTTACAATGCTCGACAGCAAACTTTAAGATTGTCTCAGGATTCATTTTTAGGCTAAAAAGCTCCTCGGGACCAAAAGCAGTTATTGACCAAGCATAAGTATCAGTAGCAATAGTAGAATCACCCTTACCTCTTTTAACCGGAGGGCCGTAATCGGTATAGGAGTAGCGGCAGACCCAGCTCTTTATCTTCTGGGCCGCATTTAAATACTTTTTTTCACCGCTTAACTGATAGAAGAGGTTAAAAAAACTAAAGACATCCAGATTGTGTTCGGTAGAATACCAAGACTCATCAGGGCCTCCCTTTATTCCGCCTTCGACATCCATCAAACCCAGGAGAAAATTACTTACTCCTCTTGCAATCGGTAAATATTTTCCATCACCGGTTTCCTTAGTATAACAAAGAGCAGCTAAGCCAAGCCAGGCGTTCGGCCCACTATGGAGTACATACTCAAAGACATCTCCCTGAGTAAAGTAGGCGTTATAAATACCCTTGCCTTCATTGGCCTTCTTAAGGTAAAAATCCAGTATTTTCTCAGCTCTTGGTTGATCCCCGGAAACGAGAAACACAATCGTGGCCAAAGCTTGGTCATAGGTAAAACAGACCCGGTCTAGACTATTATCCCCTTCATAGCTAAGCACTAACCCCCTTTGCAAATCTTGACGGTTCTTTATCCAATTATACATACCTCCGATTACTTCTTGTGAAGACTTCAGCTCTTCCTGCTGAAGGTTTTCTACTTCTTCTTGGATCTTTAATGTAGCGGCTTTGCTCTCTTTTTCTTTCACCTTTAAGAACTCGTTTTCCCGTTTTAAGCCGGCTAACTCTAGTCTCAACACCGAAAGCTTCGCTTTAAGCTTCCCGGCTTCTTCCAAGTTAGCGCTATCCGCGCTTTGGCTTTGAAGTAACGCATCGTACTTGCCCTGCCCAAGAATGACCTCTTTGCTCAATGAATCAATGGACTTAGTTAAATTTAATTGACTTTCTCTAAAGAATGTCTTGCTGTTAGCCTCTTTCGCTAAAATATCTTCAAGGGCCGACTTCTTTTCCAAGATACTCACATAATTACTTACTAACCGGATATTTTTCCTCGCTAAGGAGCTCACTCGCCAGAATAAAGAAAAAGAAAGAAATAAAAGAATCGTTATGACTCCGGTTACAACCGCTGGTGTGTATTTCTTAACCAGAGCATATTTAAATAAAAATTTTGCTTTCTGCTTGTCGTCGTCCATGAATCTTAAGCCTACTGCATAACGATTAAAATCCTTTAATCTTTGTTGCCTTAACCAACTTATCTCGGCCTTTAAACAAACAGCTTGAGATTTAAAAGGCAGTTCAATGCACAGGGAGAGTTGAGCTCCCGGGTAACTTAGGCGGTCGGCAAAACCCCACCAAAGGTCATTAATTAAAAGGCAGATACCGCCTTTTCCGATATCATGGGTAAATCCTTGAAGCCAAGGTGTCATTTTCTCGCCCTTAACATCAAGGATGAAAAACTCAACCGGCAAAACAGTAGAAGTCCTTATATATCTTCGCTGGTCCTTCCTGTTTTTCATTTATTTTTATTTAGCTGGGGAAGGCTTAGACGATACTTCTAAAATAATTTCTTCCCGCAAAAGATAGAGCGCTTCTTTAAAATGGGCTTTAAATTCCTCATACTCGCTCTTGTCTACAAATCTCTTCTTCACCCTGAATAACTGCTGAAATTTAATCTGATTGGACTCCTGTTCATAAGATAGGTTTAATTTAAACCAGGAATTTTCTAAACTGGTAGAAGGAGGTAGATATTGAACTCTTAGATTCTCGGGCAAGCTTATCTTTATTTTAACTCCCAGATTATACATCCCATCAAAATCCAGAGGATAATCCCTTTTTTCTTTGCTGATTAAAGCATGGTCAAGGTCTATTTGGTCTAGGATTGGCACAATTCTTAAATTCCCTGCTGGATTAAGGAATTTCTCGGCGGCAAACTTATATTTAAGTGTCGGGGTGGTATCAAAATTATCGGCATCTTTTATCTCGTAATCAATAAGCTGGGAAAGGGATGATATCTCGGTCATCTTTTGCTGGATTTCTTCTTTGATTGTGGCCGGATGGGTATGTTTTAGATACCAGCGATAAGAGGCAGCATGGAATCCGCGGGTTTCTACCTTCCGGGTAATTATCGCGTTCTCTTTATTATCAATTGCTATATCCATTGTATAAATAATACCGTTATCTTCTTGATCACCGATCTTAGTTATCCGCCAGGTATCATCCAAAAATACCAAAACTTCTCTATCCTGGTCTCCCAGTGGAATATTTTTGAATACAACCGTTTCAGCTGTGGGATCCATAAAAATTAACTCCCCGTCTATTTCTACAGCCGCAATCGCATGGTTAAAAAGAACCGTGGGAAAATCTTTATCTAAGGGGTAGGCGGCGCGAGTAGGGATAAGTACCGGGTAAGCTTTTAAACCCGCACTTCTTAGCATCGCTACTAAAAGAATCGCTTGGTCTTTACAGTCACCGTATCTATTAATAAATACATCGTTGGCGTAGTGCGGTTCATAGCCGCTATCGCCATACTCTATAGCGACATAGCGGATATTTTTAGCTACGAATTCATGTATTTTCTTAGCTTTATCCTGGCTATCAGAAATATCTTTAGTGAGTTCTCTGGTGAAATTTTCTATTTCCTGGCTTAGTTGAACCTTATCCTGATAAAGAGATTTCCACCATTGATAGATTTCATCCCAGGAACCAAAACTGGAGATTGCGAATGCCGGATTGATATAGGAAGTAGTTGGCATGCTATACTCGGGAATAATCGGGGCTATCTGACTGAAATTCCAGGTATATATCTTCTTTGCTTGCTCCTGCCTTAAGTTAGGTTCAAAAATAATACTCTCGGCATAGTCTTGATTAAAAATTTTAAACTTAGCTTCTCGGCCTTCAGGAATGATCAGGGTAAAGTCAGCTTTAAACACCGGGTATTTTTCCCTCAAGCGATAGATCTGGCTAAAATCATCCTGGTTGATTAACTTCGAGGAATAAACCTTTATCTTATATTCAATGAATGACCCCACCTCTACTGAGGGCATTGAAACAATAAATACCCGGGAATTACTATAAAGAGGGAAATTCTGATAAAGCCCTATATTGCGGATACTTTCACCGCCGGCATAGATAACTTTACCTTCTTTGGTAACCGTACGGGCAAATTCTAATTCTACCCGCTCATAGGTAGAATCATAGCCCACTTGGACCTCAGCCAGTTCTTTGCCGCGCTCTTTTAACACCTTCTCTAGGACATGTATGGTAGAAAGTGATCTATTATCTGATGTAATTTCCACACTTTCCTCAACTAACAAATATATCGCGGCATCGTCTTTTAACTGGTTAATATAGCCTTTAGCCTCCTCGGAGATTACGGTTATTTCATCAGGAATACTATCTTCTACTTTTGCTTTAATAAATTCTATTCTCGCTTGGGCTCCCGTCTTAAAAGAGCCGCCTGCTTTAGCATATATTTCAAGAGCTTTAGGAAACAAATTCTTTTCTTCCAAAACTTGGCCGTGAAGATAGAGGCATTCATCATCCTGAGGTGTCGACTTTAATTGTTCAAATATTTCAATAGCATAATCGTAATCTTTGGCCCTCGCTAAAGCTTTAGCCAGAATTATTTTTGCACTTTCAGTATCGATACCATCGAGAAGCTCTTTTACTTGCAGATAATCTTTAAACCCATAGTAAGCTTTAGCTAGATTTAACTTTAACTCTAAATTAGCGGGTTCAGCGTTTATTAATCCTTGGTAATGTTCGACTAGCTCTTGGTATCGTCCTTTTAGTTCTTCTAAAGAATCAGCATCCCCCTTAGGGCTTGGTGAACACCCAAGAAGATTAAACAGGACAATTATAGTGATTAGTTTAGACAATAATCTTAAGTACATCTTTTATCGCTTGGCCTTTATGAATCCCCAGTCGTTTTGCCATGAAGGTTGCCGAATGAACTTTTGCCCGGAGAGCATCTTTGATCGTAGATACGCCGGTAATCTTTACTGCAACATCCTTGAATGCATTGGCGGCTCTTAAGTTTAGATAACCACACATGATGTATCCTTTCTGCCCAGCTAGGACGATTAAGTTCTTGGTGGACAGCTTAAAACAAAGCCCCAGAACACTTTTTTTCCCTACTTTAATTTTACGAGAATTTAACATGAATCCATTGCGGCCGAAAGCTGTAAACTTCGTTAGAACACTACGCCTTCTCACGAAGCCAATTACAATTTGCTCAAGAATCTCTCAATCCTTATTATCGCCTCTTTTAAATTATCTAAAGAGCTAGCATAAGAAATTCTTATGTAAGATCCAAATTCTTTTCCGAATGCCCCTCCGGGGACTACAGCAACCTTTTCTTGTATCAATAGTTTCTTAGCAAAATCTAAAGCGCCTATTTTATACCGCTTTAAAGAAGAGAAACAATAAAATGCACCTTGGGGGTTAACTGTTGACAGTCCCAGACGGTTTAGCTCCTTAACCACAAAAATCCTTCGCTGATTATATTCCCGTTGCATTTGTTGAACTTCCCTTTTTGCTAACAAAGCCTCACAAGAAGCTACCTGAGATATAGTCGGCCCGCAGAGTGCCGAATATGAGTGTATTTTAGTCATTGCTGAAATAATCTCACTCCCCCCGCAGGCAAAACCCACTCTAAATCCGGTCATTGCATAGCCTTTGGAAAATCCGTTGAGTAGAATTGTCTTCTCTTTTGCTCCTCTCCCTAAAGATGCAAAGCTAATGTGTTCTTGGGAGTAGGTTAACTGATCATAGGTCTCATCGCTGATGATAACTATATCTTCACTAGCTAAAACTTTCCAAATCTGCTTTAGTTCATTATAGCTATAGGTTATGCCGGTAGGGTTGCAAGGATAATTTAATATTATGGCTTTGGGCTTCCGGAGAAGTAACCCCTTAAGATTCTTAAGGTTAATCTTAAAACCTTCTTCCTCTTGGGTGGGTAAATAAAGCACCTTTCCGTGGGATATCTCAACTAAAGCCGGATAAGCAACATAGTAGGGGCTTACCACAATAACCTTATCACCGGGTTCTATAATCGCCCGGAGAGCTAAATCCAGCCCCTCGCTAACCCCAACCGTAATCAAAATTTCTTCTTGGGGATTATAATTTAAAGAGTATTTTTTGGTAAGCAGCTCAGAAATTCCCTGGCGTAAAAGGAGCAGGCCTTGGTTGGAAGTATAAGAGGTAATGCCCTCCTCTAAAGCAGTAATTGCCTTCTCCCTAATCCTCCAAGGCGTAATAAAGTCCGGCTCGCCTACACCTAGAGAAATTACCTCCGGCATCCCTAAAACTAAATCAAAAAATTCCCTGATTCCCGAAGGTGGTAACTTTTTTATCTGTTTTGCAATCATATTAATAAGTTATCGGCAAACGTTTATTCTTTTCATCCTTTACCAAAACTACTCCGTCTTCCTTATACTTCTTAAGCATAAAATGGGTAGCTGTACCTCTTACGGAACTTAAGGGAGCTAACTTCTCTGAGACAAAACTTGCTACCGTCTGTATATCTTTCCCGCAAACCTCCAGAAGCAAATCATAAGTGCCAGAAAGAAGATAACAGTTCTTTACCTCGGGAAACCGATAGATCCTTTGGGCAACCATATCAAAACCTACGTCTTTCTGGGGAGCCACTTTAACTTCAATTAAAGCACCTACTCCCGCTTCACCCTTAATCTTTCGTTTATTTATAATTGTTTTATACTTTATAATTACTCCTTTCTTCTCATAACTTTTTATCGCCTGCTCAATTTCCTTCTTATTCTTACCAGTTAATTTCTGCAAATCCTCTAAGGAAATTCTTGCATTGCTCTCTAAAATCTCTAATATATCATCCATTGCCAGCCTCCTTTGTGTTTCGCCTGCCTATTTTAGCTGGGTTAAAATATATAGCTAAAACATTTAATTTATTTTATCAAAATAACCTTTAAATTCATAGCAAATTAATTATCTGGGGCGGGGGTTCCCCTACCTTAAGGATACGATTCAGCTTTAGACGGCAGGAAGCTTCACCCTCTCCCTGATATAAAAGATAAGAATACTTGCCTTCCTGGAAAATACTCAGCGGCAGGATTTTCTCTTCCTTTAATCTGTTGGAAGAAGAAAAATATCTTATCGCTAAGGTAGTCTTACTATCCATCGCCTCTTTGAAAAGAAGTGTTTTATGATCTTCTCCGGCCCGGAAAATTTCATTATCCAGGCCATAGAGAGAGATGAACTCGTTTAACTTCTCTATTCGTTTCTCCTTAAAAATATCAATTAGCTTTAAAAAAATTCTATAAGCAACGAAAGCATCACCAACCGCCCGATGTAAGCCTCGGCTACAATCGATATTAAAAAACTTAGCGGTTGCCTCTAGATTGTATCGTGGTAATTTAAGGCCGTCCCTGGCCATAGAGAGAACATCTATGGCTGGCCCCTCAAGATACGAACGCCCCATCCTCCGTAACTGGTGGTTAATAAATCCCATATCAAATCCCACGTTGTAAGCACAGATTACACAGCCATTTAAGAATCTAATCAGCCTATCAGCTATTTCCTCGAAGCAAGGAGCATCTTTTAGCTCCTCATCCGATATCTTATGGACTTCATAAGCTTGAGCAGGCATTTTTTTTCTGGGATTAACCAGGCTATGAAATTTATTAATAACTTTCCTCTCCCGGACTTTGAGCGCCCCCACCTCGCATAAAGAATCTCCAGTCACCACATCTAGGCCGGTAGTCTCCAAATCAAGGAAAACTAAATCAAAATCTTCGATGTTTTTGGTTAAATCCATCTTAGCTAATTAGGCAATTATCTTGGCTACAATCTTTCTATCCCGGGAACGAGTATCGAAATCAATTAAAACTACCTGTTGCCAAGTTCCTAAATCGAGTTTACCTCCGGTTACCGAAACAAATAAGTGCGTTTTAATAAAAGAACTCCTCAAATGAGAGTGCCCATTATCATCTGCCCAGGTAAAATTATGGCTATAATCACCTTTATAAGGCAAGAGCTTCTCCAAGGCGTTTTTTAGATCTTTTATCAGGCCTCCTTCATACTCCATTGTAGTAAGTGAGGCTGTCGAGCCAATAACCGATAAAAATAGTACAGCTTCCTTTATCTTAGCATCAGCTATGATCTTCCTCAAATCAGAGGTGATATCAATAATATCACTATTTCCTTTAGTTTTTACTCTTATGTATTTAGTTACCATAGTTTATACCAGAAAAATTTATTTTATTGTACTCCCTACAGATACTTCTTTATCTAAAATTACCAAGCTAAGATCATCTTTACCCTGAGCCGCCAACACCATACCTTCAGATAGAACGCCTCTAACATCTTTTGGTTCTAAATTGGCTAAAACAACTACAAGCTTATTCTCTAACTGCTCAGGCGAATAAAAAGGCTTGATACCGGCCACGACCTGTACAATCTTATCCCCTAGGTCGACTTTTAGTAAATAAAGCTTCGCGGCGTCAGGATGAATATTAACCTCTAAAATCTTTCCTGCTTTTAAATCCAGTTTAGAAAAATCATCGAAACTAACCATTTTTTGCTCCTTTTTTAAAGTTTTAAACCGCTGGAGGGAGGTCGCCTATTAACCACCAAAGGCAATATCTTTTATTATTACCCAAAGCAGAACGACAATTATTATTGCCGAGACAAGATAAAAGTCATTAAAATAAACAAATTCTCTTGCCCCTTCCAAAACCTGACCTTTTTTTTCGGGGAGATTATATTTTTTCTTTATTTTCGGCTTGACCTTTGCTATATCCTCTTTCTTGAATCGTAAGAACTCTCCAGCCACTTTAAAGTGGGGGATAAGGTTCTTATTGGCTAGCTCGATTATATCCTTTTCAGAAATACCCAAAACCTGCGACATTTCTCTGGTAGTAAAAAGTTTCTCTTTCATCACTTGGTTATAATAATCTTTAAACCTTGTAAAGTTTTACTTCAGCAAGATTGAAGTCTAAAATAATCTTAAGATTTATGGGCAACCCAGTTATCTACTTCCCTGCGGTCAAAAAATAGCTTGTTACCTTCTTTCTCTACGGGAATTTTTCCACCTTCAACCCACTCTACAATTTTCTTCTCTTCAACCGAAAGATAGTCTGAGAGCTCTTCTAAGGAAATTCTGGCCTCAGCTGTCCGGCACTTACCGTTAAAAATTGCTCCCTCATCAATAGAAACCTTAGGGACTTCTATATCCCCAATAACCTGGGCTGTGGAAAGAAGCTTAATACTCTCCATTGCTTTAATATTCCCTTTGACTGTACCGGCAATAGTTACCCTTTCTCCGATAATATTAGCCTTTACCGTTGCAGCCTGGCCAATAATAAGGTTACCCTTTGTGTCCAGACTACCCTCAAACTTACCATTTATTCGTAAATTCACAGGGTCGGAGAAAATCAAGCTCCCTTTCATTGCTGCGCTTACATCAAGAACTTTTTCCTCTTCTTTTCGTCTAGCCATCTTTTTCACCCCCTAATAATTACTACTAAATAGTTTCTTTTTCTATTTTCTTTAAAAACGAAAGAACCAAATAAGAAATGCCGGTAACAATTATTGCTCCGCTAATATACCCACAGCCTATAGCTAACCCAATTGCTGCACTAACCCAGATACTTGCCGCTGTAGTCAATCCGTGAACTCCTTCTTTACTTCGTATAATCGTTCCAGCACCCAAGAAACCAATGCCGGTAATTACTCCGGCAGCAATTCTTCCGGGATCAACAGTAGCTGCTTCTTGATAAATACCATAAATATAAAGCGAAGTCAACATTATTAGGGTTGAACCCACAGTAACTAAGATATGGGTCCTTAAACCGGCTCCTCCGCCTTTTTTTTGGCGCTCGAACCCAATTATACTGCCTAAAATAAAGGCAATTATTAAACGTAATGCTGTAGAGAATAAGTTTACCATATTAGTTGGCCTGAGCTTTTAAGTTTAAACCGCTTTCCTTCCCTGTTTTATTATACAGGTAAAATCCTAATCCTGCAACTATTGCGGCATTATCCCCAGTATACTCAAGCGGCGCCATAAGAACCTCGATTCCTTGCTTTTCCTCCTGTTTAAGCCGCCGGCGTAAGTATTTATTGGCAACAACCCCACCGCCACAGACTATTCTTTTAATTTTTAGCTTATCTTTAGCCTCCAGGATTGTCTTAATGATTGTCTCGATAACCGCATATTGGAAAGAAGACATAAGCTTTTTCTTCATCTTTGAATCAAAAATACCTTTTTTCTCCAATTCCTTCTTTTTATAAATAAGCCCGGTCTTTATCCCGCTAAAACTTAAATCCAGCCCTATTTTCCCGCACTTAAAGTTAAAATCATCTTTATACCGGAGGTTAAAAAGCCTATCGATAACTGGTCCTCCAGGATAACCTAGATTGTAAGCTTTAGCTATCTTATCAAAGACCTCTCCGCAAGCATCATCACGAGTCTGTCCTAAAATCTTTATTTTGTCAAAATCGCCTACTCGATAGATCTCAGTATGACCACCGGAAACCACTACTCCCAAAAAAGGAAATTTTAATCTTCGCTGATAATCTAAAAAGGGAGCAAAAATATGGGCATGAAGATGATTAATTCCAATAAAAGGCTTCTTAAGAGCTAAAGATAAAGCTTTAGCAAAGTTTAGCCCAACAACCAGGGCTCCCAGGAAGCCAGGTTTATAGGTCACCGAAATTAAATTCAATCTTTTTAAAGATATACCGGCAACTTTACAGGCAGTTGTTAAGACTTTATCGATATTTTTAAGGTGGGCCCGGGTAGCTATCTCAGGAACTATCCCCCCGTATTTCTTATGCTCGCTTAAAGAAGACAAGGTAATGTTGGAGAGGACCCGATAATTTTTTAAGATTGCACAGGAAGTTTCGTCACAAGAAGTCTCAATGCCTAGGGTATACATATTTTATATTATCGTAGGGGGCAGGACTTGTTCCTGCCCGATATAAGATTTAGATTAAAATGGATGGCCACAAGGGCCATCCCTACCGTCTTAAAATAAGGATGCCTTTGATTAAATCTAAGGCTCTTACTATCTGTGAATCTTTTTTGTAATCAAAGTCTTGTTTTCTGTCTAATTCCTTAAAGACATCATCTTTTGACTTCTCAATTACTTCTTTAACCATTTTAATATCGGGTTCTATTCCTTTCTCATGAATGCTTATTCCGGCCGGAGTGTAATATTTAGAAGTAGTAAGACGCATGGCCGAGCCGTCCGATAAAGGCAGTATTGTTTGAACTGAGCCCTTACCAAAAGTTGCCTCACCAACAAGAATTGCCCGGTTGTTGTCACGCAAGGCTGCAGCAAGAATCTCACTTCCCGAAGCGCTGCCTTTATTGATCAATACTACTATCGGAATATCAATATACTTTTTTCTAAACGGCGCAGTTTTATATATTCTCTCGTCTTCGTTCCGGGAGTCAGTGGACACTACTGTTGTTCCATCGTCTAAGAATTTACTGGATATGTCTATAGCCGAGTTAAGTAACCCTCCGGGGTTATTTCTTACATCAATAACCAGAGCTTTTAGGCCTTCTTCTTCCAACTCCTCTAAAGCTTTGCATAGGTCTTTGTAGGTAGATTCTCTAAACTCCCCTATTTTTATGTACCCGACACCATCTTCAAGAATAAGCGATCTTTTTATGTCTTTTATTTTTATTATATCCCTTACAATAGTTATATCCTCGACCAATCCATTTCCTTCTCGAAATACAGTTAAAATAACTTCGGTCTCGGGATCGCCGCGTAATTGTTTAACTGCTTCGTTTAAAGTAATATCTTTGGTTGATTCACCGTCGATCTTAATAATAATATCTCCGGCTTCAATGCCGGCTCGCCAGGCTGGTGTGTCTTCTATCGGAGAAATAATAGTAAGAAGGCTATTTCTTAGGGTGATTTCAATACCTAAACCGCCAAATTTGCCTTCTGTTTCAACAAGAAGGTTCTTGTAGTCATCAGGAGTCAGAAATTGGCTGTAAGCATCTAAAGATGAGGCCAATCCTCTCATCGCTCCGTAGACTAAATCTTCAGGATTTTTTTCTTCTACGTATTTTCCTTCAATGACCGCTAACCCCTCAGCAAATATCTCTAGATCCCGATACAAATCATCCTTGTCGTTACTAAAAGAAATTCCGATCTTATAAGAGGAAATGGCTATTGTTAAAACGACTGCAATAATAATAAATCTTCTTCTCATTTCTCTATCCTCCTTTTTATCATCTCTCTCGCTACCTGGGGGTTGGCTTTCCCCTTACTCTTCTTCATTGCCTGTCCCACCAGAAACATTATTGCCTGATTCTTACCCTCTAAATACTCTTTGACCGGTTTAGGGTTTTCTTTAATAACCTCTTCAATAAAAATATCTATCTCGCCTTCGGCGGATAGCTGCTTAAGACCTTCTCTTTCGATAATCATATCTATATTTTCATTAGTAGTAATACTCAAAAAAAGAGCTTTTTTCGCCGTAATATTGTTCAGCCTCCCCTCCTTGAAGTATTTTACTATTTGGGAAAACTTTTCCGCCGATATTTTTACCGAACTGAATCCATTCTCTAAACTATTGATCTGCTCAAGAAACGGGCCGATCAGCCAATTAGATACCTCCTGTGGCTTAAGATAAAACTTAACCGCGGCTTCAAAAAAATCAGCTAGCCGGCGGTCAGACAGAAGTATATCTATTTCATCAGGGCCGATTCTGTAATCCTCTAAAAATCTCTTTCTCTTCTCCAAAGGTAACTCTCCTACCAAATCCTGCTCCCTTTTAATAAGCTCACCAGGGATAGCGAAATCTAGAAGATCGGGTTCGGGAAAATAACGGTAATCATGGGCCTCTTCTTTACTGCGCATGACTATTGTCTTTAGTTTACCCACATCCCATAATCTTGTCTCTTGAGTTATCTTTTTTCCCTGCCCTATTACTTTAGCTTGCCTCTTTGTTTCAAATTCTAAAGCCGCCTTAACTCCCCTGAAGCTATTCATGTTTTTCAGCTCCACCTTGGTACCGAGTGCAGTATCTCCCCGCTTGCGCAGAGAAATATTGGCATCGCAGCGTAAAGACCCTTTCTCCATATCACAGTCAGAAGCATTGATGTATTGAAGGATTAACTTCAAAGAAGACAGATATTCAAAAGCTTCCTCAGGACTCCTTATATCCGGTTCAGTTACAATTTCTAACAACGGTGTGCCAGCACGATTAAAATCTATCCAGGAATAACCTTCTTTGTGGATAAGTTTGCCGGCATCCTCTTCCATATGTACTCTGTTTATATTTATTTTTTTGCCGGAAGAGAGTTCGAAGAATCCTGCCTCACCCAAAGGCATCTTATACTGAGAAATTTGATAATTTTTAGGCAGGTCGGGATAAAAATAGTTCTTCCGCTCAAAATATATACTTTTATTAATCTTACAATTCACGGCCAACGAAACCCTTATAGCCAATTCTAAAACTTTTTTGTTGAAGACCGGTAACACTCCGGGGTACCCGCAACAAACCGGACAAATATTAGTATTGGGAAGGCTCTGAGATTTCGTAGAGCAAGAACAGAAAATCTTTGACTCTGTCTTCAACTGAGTGTGAACTTCCAAACCAATTATAACTTCAAAATCACTCATGATTAATCTTGGGTATTTTCGTATGAAAGTCCGTACTAGTTTGAAAAGCCGAACCTAAGCTCACCAGAGTAAACTCATCAAATTCCTTTCCAATCAGCTGGGCTCCAATCGGTAACTTATCATTAGAGAATCCGCAAGGAAAAGATACAGCTGGTAACCCGGCTAGATTTGCAGAAATAGTATAAATATCTGATAAATACATGCTTAAAGGATCACTTGCTTTCTCACCAATTTTAAAAGCAGTTGTTGGCGAGGTCGGTGTAAAAATAGCGTCAACGTTTTCGAAGGCCTGATCAAAATCGCCTTTGATCAGCCTCCTCACTTTAAGAGCTTTTAGGTAGTAAGCATCGTAGTAGCCGCTGGAAAGGCTGTAGGTGCCTAAAAATATTCTCCTCTTTGACTCAGTGCCAAAACCTTGCCCCCGGCTCTGATCATAAAGGTCTTCTAAATTGCTGCTCTTTGCTCTTAACCCATACCTTATTCCGTCAAATCTCTGGAGGTTAGAACTTGCCTCTGAAGAAGCAATGATATAATAAGTAGCCACAGCATATTCGGTGTGTGGCAAACTCACTTCGATGAACTTTACCCCCTTGGCCTCAAAAACCTTCTTGGCCCTATTGACTGCCTCTCTGACTTCTTGACTTAATCCCTGTTGAAAATACTCTTTAGGTATTCCTATTTTTATGCCGTCAATATCGCTACCTAGAGCTTGCTTAAAATCAGGTACCTTAAAAGATACTGATGTCGAGTCTTGATCGTCCTGACCGCAAATGATGTTGAGAAGATGCGCGCAGTCGGGGAAATTGGTAGTTATCGGCCCAATCTGATCTAAGCTTGAACCAAAAGCAATTAAACCCCAGCGGGAAACCCGGCCATAAGTGGGCTTAAAACCGACTACCCCACAAAAACAAGCTGGTTGCCGGATTGAGCCTCCGGTATCAGAACCCAAGGCAAAAGGAACTAAGCGAGCTGCAACTGCTGCTGCAGAACCTCCACTAGAACCACCGACAACTCTAGTTATATCCCAAGGATTTTTTGTCGGCCCGTAACAAGAATTCTCAGTAGATGAGCCAAAAGCAAACTCATCCATATTTGTAGTCCCGATAATGCTTAAGCCGGCGCGCTTTAATCTTCTTATAACTTCGGCATCATAGACGGCTAAGTGGGTAGAAAGAATTCGGGAAGCACAGGTAATTTTCTTTCCCTTTATGCAGATATTATCTTTTATCGCAATCGGCAAATTGGCGAGCGGGGAACTTCCCTCTCCGATAATTGGTTGTTTATAAACTTCTACGAAACTCCCCAGAGAAGAATCGTACTTTTTGATTCTTTCTTTGAAGAAAGAGTGGACTTCTTCCAGTTTTAATTGGCCAGAGCTAATTCTTTCTCCGATTGTGCTGGCTGTCAGATTAATTAAGTCTTCCATCTATTCAATAACTTTGGGAATTTTAAAATGGTCACCATCTTGTGAAGGAGAATTTTTCAAAATGTCATCTCGAGAAGTTGAAGTAAAAGCCTTATCTTCCCGAAAAATATTCTTAGAAATATGTAAACCCCGTAAGGGTTCAATGCCCTCTACATCCAGCTCTTTTAACTTATCAATATAGCCGATAATTTTAGAAAGCTGTTCACTTAAAACTTCTTTCTCTTGAGAAGTTATTTTTATTCTAGCTAACTTGGCTACATATTCTACGTTTTCTTTATGTTTTTCCTTCATAATTTATCCTCGCCTTCATTAAGAAGGATGTAATTTACCGCGAAAGAGAGTGAGTTCTAAAAATGTTTGGAGGCGGCGTGACCGGCTAGGCCGCCTTAATTTCTTCAGGGCTTTTGCCTCAATTTGCCTTATCCGCTCGCGAGTAACCTTAAAAATAGTTCCTACTTCCTCGAGGGTCTTAGGACTGCCATCTCCGAGCCCAAATCTTAAAGTAAGAATATTTCTCTCCCGTTCGGTCAAACTGTCCATTGCCTGATCTAATTCCTCCTTAAGCATTGAGAAAACAGTTGCATTAGCCGGCGATACTGCTTTTTTGTCCTCAATGAAATCGCCGAAGGAAGTGTCTCCATCATCGCCAATCGGCGTATGTATAGATATCGGTTGCTGTGATACCTTAATAATATCTTTTATCTTAGAAACCGGAAGCCTTAACTCTTTTGCTAACTCATCAGGAGTAGGTTCCTTTCCTTTCTCCTGGATAAAAAGCCGCGAGATTCGAATTATTTTGTTAATTGTCTCGGTCATATGCACAGGAATTCTAATCGTCCGGGCCTGATCAGCAATGGCCCGAGTTATTGCCTGCCTTATCCACCAAGTAGCATAAGTAGAAAATTTATATCCTCGTTTGTACTCAAACTTCTCTACCGCTTTAATCAGCCCGATATTTCCCTCTTGAATTAAATCCAGGAAAGAAAGACCTCGGTTTACGTATTTCTTAGCTATACTTACTACTAATCGTAAATTCGCTTCGACAAGAGTACTCTTGGCGTGATTGTAAAGCATGTTCTTATCTAAGATGGCCCGCATTTTATCTCTTACTTCTTCCTTGCCAAATCCAAGTTGTCTTAGGCATTTATTTTTTTGCCGTATTGAGCTGCGTTTCTCAATAAGCTTACTCTTACTCTGCCCCTTTATCTTATCGATCTTTCTCTTTAACCGTTCCGTTTCACGGACAACTTCTTTAGTTTTAAAAATTATCTTTTCTATTATCCCAATGGTAAAGTTAAAGCTCTTAAGGACTTCTTTCTGGCTTTCGACTCTTTTAACCCTGGCTAATTTACTGTAGAGTTCTCGTATCCTTTTGACTTCTTTTTCCTTACTCTCAATCTCTCCCTTAACAAAATCATCAGGATTAAGCTGATCTTTAAGTAACTGTTTAGAGATATCGATAAATGTATTTCGCGATATGCCGGTAGAGAAAACTTCGTCACGTAAAACCTCTTCGGCATCTTCAATTCTCTTTGCTAATCTTATTTCTTCGTCTCGTGAAAGCAAAGGAATTTGCCCCATCTGCTTAAGATACATCTTAACCGGATCATCTACCGGCTGGGAAGCAGGGGTAACTTGTTTTTTCTTTTCCTTCTCCCACTCAGCGACTTCTTTTGTTTCTAACACACTTATATCTTTACTATCTAGATGTTCAAAAATCGTATCTAAGGCCTTGACGTTTATTATTTCCTCCGAAAGAAAATGGTTTATCTCATCGTAAGTAAGATAACCCTTCTTTTTACCCAGATCGATTAACTGTTTAATACTTCGCTCTAAAAGTTTTTTCTTAACCATTCCGTACCTCGCTATTAATCTCGCTATATTGGCGCAACAACTCTTTTAACTTCTGTTTATCACCTCTTACCTCGGCTTCCTTTATTTGGCCCTTCAACCTTTTTTTTACCTCTACTGCACCTCTTTTGCGAAGTTTTATCAAACTTTCTTTAAAAGTATTCCTATCTAAAAGAATATCGTCGTCCATTAAAATCTTGGAAATAAAACCGCTAATTTCTTTATCTTTGATTGTTCCTAATAATTTCTGCATAGAGCAATTCTCTTCTACAGAGTAAGTGTCAAAAAGAAAAGAGATGGTTTTCTGTGCTAGATATGAATGAAAGTGTTCTGCCTTTAAATTTTTTCTCACCAGAGAAAAGACCTTAGGGTTAGTGATTATAAATTTAACTAGAACTTTTTCGGTGACCGACAAAGGCTCATTGTTCAAATTTATCCTTTTATCCCCGTAGAGAGTGGATGAGGTATGTTTCTTGTAAATATTATTTTTCTTGGCCAGGTTATTCCGGAACTCTGCAATCATAATTTCCTCTTTAACCCCTAAGCTACCGGCAAGTTTTCTGATATACTCATACTTTTGAACTTCGCTATTCAACTTCTCCAGGGTAGCAAGTATGTCTTTGGCGATTTTCGTCTTCCCCTCAATAGTTTCGACATCATAAGTCTTCTTCAAACTGGCTAATTTGTGATCAAAAAAATCG
Organism: Candidatus Omnitrophota bacterium; assembly: GCA_043815185.1. Taxonomy (GTDB): domain Bacteria; phylum Omnitrophota; class Gorgyraeia; order Duberdicusellales; family 4484-171; genus Susulua. Next base: position 131,083 of record JBDRJF010000024.1, read on the forward strand.
AGTTTATTGCTTAATAACTGTAAAAAATAATCCTTACCCTTGCAGCGAACTAATGAATCCGGGTCAGAACCTTCCGGTAGGCTTACTACCTTAACGCTTAAATCATTTTCAAGAAGCAAGTCTGTCGACCTTGCGGTAGCAGCTTCACCAGCCTTATCAGAATCATAGACCAGAATTACACAAGAGGCGTATCTTTTAATCAAACGAATTTGTTCAATGGTAAGGGCCGTGCCTAAAGAAGCTACTATATTCTTTATTCCCCTCATAAAAGGCGTAATCATATCCGAATAACCTTCGACCACGATCACAGTATCTTCTTTAATGATCTCTTCCTTAGAAAAATTAAATCCAAAAAGGTGTTCTCGCTTGCTGTAAAGAGTATTCTCTAAAGAATTAATATATTTAGGAGAGTTGTTAGCCTCAACCCAGGTTCGGGCACCAAAACCAACGATACGGGAACGAACATCAAAAATGGGAAAAGTGATTCTATCTTGAAACAAATCGCGAAAACTTCCTCTGGCTGATGTAATCAACGATGCTTTTTCTAAAACCTCTAAGGTAAACCCTTCTTTACGCATATACTGAAGAAGGGAATTCCTGCCCGGAGCAAAACCGAGCTGAAATTTATTAATCGTCTCAGGCCCCACACCTCTTTTATTTAAATAAGCACGGACGGGTTGACATTTCTCGCTATTAGTTAAATTCTTATGGAAGAATAAACCAGCCTTATTCGTCGCCTCATAGAGAATATCCTTGGTTTTAGTGCTCTCGCCTTTCTGGCAAGGTACCGTTAAACCCAATCGTTTAGCTAACATTTCTACGGCCTCGGGAAAACTTACCTTCTCGATAAGAGCCAAAAATTGAAAAATTCCTCCCCCCTCGCCACAGCCAAAACAATGGAAAATTTGTTTCTGGGGACTTACGATAAAAGAAGGGGTTTTTTCGCCATGGAAGGGGCAAATTGCTTTAAAGTTTCTACCGGTTCGCTTCAAGGGAATGTAGCTAGAAATTAAGTCAGCAATATCAGTTCGAGACTGAACTTCTTCTATAAATGGTTGGGGAATCATACCTTTGATTAGCAAATGGGTGAAAGAATAAATAAGCAAATAGGTTAATGGTGTATTCGCCCATATACACATTAACCCGTTTATCTATTAGCTTTTTTTTCGTTTAAATCTTCGAAATCCTGCGAACTCGTAGATTGTAAGTTTTTCTTTGCTCTCCAAATAATCGAGCATGATATTAATACCTAAGCTATCGGAAGCAATATGCGAAGCGAATATTACATTTATTTTAGACTCTTTACACTTTTTAAAATGCTCCTCAGACTGATGCATCGCAATTATAGTATCAACCCCACAAGAGGCAAGCTCTTTGTAGATGTCTTTCGGCCCTTCTGTTCCTCCGGTAAATTCAAGATGAATATTTTTGCAGCGGGAATTCTTATGTCCGACTACTATCTGAGGAGGATTGTTGTTTTTAGCAGCATCAATATACTCAGGAATAGTTTGTAAGATATCCATTACATTACCCAAATTTAAAGGTTTACTCTTATCCATAGTCTTTCGTAGATATTGATAAGCAAGATTATCACAAGGAGTATGCATACAGAGAAAGTTTATATTGAGCAAACGTGCTATATCAACGCTTCGGGAATGGTTGGCTGAACTAACTCTTCGGGCAACCTGAAACTTCCTTTCCTCCAAAAGCTTCTCACAAACACTCAGGGCTACACCCTCTTTAGTGAAAACATCGATTTGTAAATCCATCACCTCATAAAAGTTAGCGTAGGCTCTCCCTTGAGGGTGATGTGAAACCACTAAGTCTATCTTTTTCCCTTTTTCTTTTAATCTATCTACGAGAACCAACTCGCTCCCATCAACATCTATTCCCACAATCAGCGATTTTATGTTGCTTCCAAGGGCACCGCAGAGAATACGGGTGTCGGAAAAGGGGTTAAATAATGAATCCGAGTCGAAGAGATCTCTCCCTTTCTTGTCTGCTTTCTCTAACCTTTGTTGGTTTTTTTCAAGAAGTGCTCCTATTTCTTTACGGCTGCGGATATCAGCCTCAATCCCTTTCTTTACTACTTCTTGATAGAAATTTTTTAACTTCATAATATTCTTCTACCTCCTTATTTAATATAATTTCGGGGTTGAATTTATTATACACTTTAAAAGCTGTTAAGTAAATTCTAGGCCCAACATTTTTAAAAAGATTACAAGCTATACTCTGACAAAAATACTTTAAATCAAGAGGAGATAGATACAATAAAAAAATGATTACACTCACAAGAAGCGAAGCCCTAAAAGCTCCAATAATAAATAATAACGCCCTTCCACTAAGGTGTTTATCTCCTTTTTTGGAAAAAGATGTTACTATTAATCTCAAAATAGCAAAAATCAATGTTATCCCGAAAAAAATCAAAAGAAAGGAGATAAAAAGGAAATATTCCCGGTTCAGAAGTGGTACATTAGCACTTATGGTATCGGATAAAGAAGAATAATACTGAAAAGCAAAAAAAGATCCTAAGAAAAAACCCAGAACTTTAAAACTTTCCTGTAAAATCCCTCGTGAGACTGAAATGTAAATAACTCTTAAACAAAGGATTAAAAAGAATAAATCTATTGCAACTTGACTAAAACTTTCACCCATTGGTTTAAATACCACCCCGGTTAAAGGTTTCACCCTTTATCAGGGTAAATAGTATATAGCATACGCACAAAACTTTGTCAAGTGGCCCTTGGTTAACATTTTATGGCTGTTTTTAAACCTGAACTGGGCTTGATCATATTGATTTTTGGCTATGTTTATGGTAAGTTAAAATCAGTGCCTACGGTGGGTTGTTTTTTCTTTCAATGATTAACTGTCGATCTTAATGGATTAAAAGATAAGGAAAGGAGAAAAAATAGGTGGAAACAGAAGCATTTGCTATAGCCTTTAGTGAACGGCTCCAGGCAGAAGCGATTAAGGAAGTTTCCTTAAAAATAAAATTAATCTTTCCTAAAAAGATCGATTATCTGATTATTTTATCCACGCCTGATTATCACCCTGCAAATATATTAAAGACCGTAAATCTTACTCTGAAACCAAGACGGATTTTAGGAATACAATCTCCCTTTTTAATCTTTGAAGATAAGCTAATCACAAAAGGCATTGTTGTCTGTTGCATAAACAAAGAAGGAGTTGAATTCACCGAAGCTTTCTCTAAAGCAACAGGCGCTCAAGAAATCGAATCTTTCCTGATTTCTTCATTCAAAAAGTTAAGAAGACAAGATTACGCTTTCTTCTCCTTTATCTCTTCTCAAATTGACCCCACTGCCTATTTAAGAGGAGTAAGGCTGGCTCTGGGTAGATTTTTTGAGCTCTTAGGGTGTGGCTTCACAAAGAAATATTCATATCATAACTCCCAGATCATAAATAATGCTCCTAATGAAGGATTAATGAATATTGCCATAAAAGGACTGCGGGTACGTTCATTGAGGTTAGGGGGGTATGTGCCCTTGGGTAAACCCTTCACTATTACTAAAACCACTCCCAACCGAGATGTGATTATAGAAATAAACCACCAGCCGGCGATAAATATCTACCAACACTACCTGGAAGAAAAATTTGACCTCTTTATAAAAAACCACCTTTTTGCTTTCTACCCCTTAGGAATCAGCACTGGGGGCTCTTTAAGGCTTATTAATATTCTTGACCGGTTGGAGGATGGATCTTTAATCTGTAGGGGCGAAGCAAGGGAGGGAGGGATCGGATATGTTATGTTCCTTGATGCTGCCGTTCCCTTAGAAAGGTTAAAAGACAAATTAGCCCCTCTAAGAAACAATAGACAAGGGCTAACTTTTGTTATAAACTCTTTAACAAGAAAAAAAACTTTGGGAGAGAGTGCTAAGCAGGAAATCGTTTCGATAAAGAAGACTTTGGGCGATAACTCTAAGGTGATTGGACTATATACTGATTATTCTTTTGTTTCCGATAAAGAAACCGGAAACATTGATATCGAAACCGGCAATCTCCTCATAACTACGTGGGAATAACATGATTAACAATTTATTATCACTTGGGCCCCTGGCTAATTTGGTGATTATATTGGCCGGCGTAGTCACATTTCTGGTCTTTTTCATTGCTAAGAAAATGAAAAATGTTGCTACTTTACGAAAGGAATTAAATCGCTCAAGAAAGGTAATCCAAGATTTGGATCAGCAGGCAAAATTGATTATAAAAAGTGACATGGAGCTAAAATTGTCGCAGCAAGAGATAGAGAACGAACTTAATAAATTGTCCTTGATAAAGAATTTGCTCATTTCCTCTATCTCCACCTTAGACAACGATAAACTCTTCTCGGCCATAGATAAAGAAATTATAAATGCCCTGGGGTTTAAGAGAGGTTTGATCCTCGATTTTAATAGCTTACGAGAAAAGGTCAATATTGGCTTTGAGGCTCCTGATGTAGAAATATTCAGGACAGTTTTTGAGAAAAAAAAGGAGTTATTAAAAGATGTCCGGTTCCTGCACCCGGATTCTGAAACTTATAAGAATTTATTTCCTTCAAGCAGGAGTAAAGATGTTCTTATCGCCCCGATAAAAACAAGAGAACTTATCTATGCTATATTTATAGTATCCGACCTTACTTTGCATGCTGAAATTCGCCAATCAGAAGAAGAAGCATTTTTAATCGTCTGTATGTATCTTAGCCAGTGCCTTGACAATATACAGCTGTTTGAAGATCTCTACCATACCAAGGATAATCTGGAAAAGAAGATTAAAGAGCGAACTAACGAGTTAGTTAAAAGTTTGAGAGCAATTGAAGTTATCAGTAAAACAAAATCTGACTTCATCTCCAGCGTGTCTCACGAATTAAGAACTCCTCTTACCTCGGTGAAAGGATTTTCTTCCTTGCTAGTGGGTGAGAAATTTGGTAAATTACCTGTTGGAGCAATAGAAAGGTTAGCTAAGATTGATACCAACGTGGATAAACTCATGACTATTGTAAATACTCTCTTAGACATTTCCCGCATTGAATCAGGTAAGATGGAAGTAAAAATCGCACCATTTGAGATTACAAAATTGATTAAAGATGTAGCGGATTTGCTGAGTCCTCAAATAGAATCAAAAAAAATCGCTTTGACTTTCAGCCTCCCTGAAAGTCTAAATGTGTATATGGATAAAACTCTCATTGAAAGAGTCCTAATCAATCTTATAAATAATGCTTTAAAATTTACCTCCTCGGGAGGAGAAATAAAGCTAACTTGTGCCCAGGAGGATAAACAGGCTCTTATTTCAGTAGCCGATACCGGTTGCGGTATGAGGGAAGGAGATCTGACAAAAGTATTCCAGGAGTTTTTTAGAGCCAGTAATCCTTCGATTACTAAGATTGAAGGAAGCGGTTTAGGGCTTTCTTTGGTGAAAAAAATTATCGATACACATAAAGAAAAAATATGGGCTGAATCTAAACTGGGGAAAGGTACGACTTTCTATTTTACTTTAAGAGTAGCCTAAAATGTATAAATTAAAAATATTAATTGTTGATGATAACCCCGATATTTTGGACCTTCTGGAAGCTACTCTTCAGGATGAGTTTGAACTGATAAAAGCCACCAATGGTAACGAGGCCTTGGAGAAGCTAAAGAGTCAAAATCCTAATCTTTTAGTTTTAGACTATGTCCTCCCCGATTTAGAAGGCCCGGAAATTTGCAAGATCATAAGAAAAGACCCTCTATTTCTAAACACACCGATACTTATGCTTACCGGAAAAGGAGAAGTCGAAGATAAGGTAGACGGGCTTGAAGCCGGAGCCGACGATTACATGCTAAAACCATTTGACCCCCAAGAACTAATTGCCCGAATTAGAATGCTTATAAGACGCTCGGCAGCAAATTTAGATGCTAACCCTTTAACCCGCCTCCCAGGAAATGTGTCAATTAATAAAGAGTTAACTGAAAAAATACAACTCAAAGAGAAGTTTGCTGTACTCTATATCGATATTGATAACTTTAAAGCTTTAAACGATTACTATGGATTCGAAGAAGGAGACAACGCTATTAAAGAGACGGCTCGAATCCTTATCGATTCTATCCAGAAAAAGGGAACTGCCAGAGATTTTGTGGGGCATATCGGAGGAGATGATTTTGTTATTATAACCACTCCTGAAAAAGCAGAAGTAATTGCCAAGAAGATAGTCGCCGATTTTGACAAAGTTGCTCCGACCTTCTTCAAAGAAAAAGACCGCCTAAAGGGTTATATTGAAACAAAAGGCCGTGATAATCAAATCCATAAATTTAGTTTTATCACTATATCTATCGGAATAATTAATAATACAAAGCAAGATTTTACTCACACTGCCCAGATAAATTCTGTGGGGGCAGAGATAAAAAGTCTGGCCAAAAAATTTCCAGAAAGTAAGTACCTATTTGATCAGAGAAGCTCTTAAATATAAAGGCTCGAGGATAAAATTAAAAGTTGTTTTTATTCTTTGCCGCTTTTTTAATCTTTATCCTTGATATTTGCGAGGGTGGCGGAAACAGCTCTTGCGCAGCAAGACAATTGGTTATCAATAAAACAATTAGCTGTTCCCGCAATAGCTAAAAAGCTACAATAAAACTTTATCTAAGGCAGTAAGCTAAGCATAATAAATAAACTTTAATGCGAGGGTGGCGGAAACAGCTCTTGCGCAGCAAGATAGTTGCTTATTAATAAGGCGGCTAGTTGTTCCCGCAATGACTAACAGACTAAATTAAGACTTTATAGAAGATAACGAACTAAGTATAATACACAGACGTTAATGCGAGGGTGGCGGAATTGGCAGACGCACTAGCTTGAGGGGCTAACGGTAGCGATACCGTAGGGGTTCAAGTCCCCTCCCTCGCATAGTTTTATTTAATTAGAAAGTGACGGCGGACAAAAAAAGTCTGTGCTTTCGCATAAAATATCTTGGATCCAATAATAGCGGTTGAGGCTTAGCCTAAACCGGCTCGCCTTCGGCGAGATTGGATACAAGTCCTCTTCCTCGAACCACAATGTACGGTAGATGAAAAAACTCACTTTATTTCTGATAATTCTTGTATTTCCCACCATTGTAAATGCCGATGCAATTTACCTAAAGGGTGGCCAGAAAATAGAAGGAAAATTTTTAAATACAACAAGCGAGTATATAAAAATAGATTTTTATGGAGTAGAATTAACTTACTTCTTAGATGAAATAGATCATACAGATATGGATGAAAAACCGACTCAAGGTCATACTTCGGCTTTTGAGCGTAAAATAAAAGGGTTAAGTTGTACTACAATGGATGAGGTATTAGAACTTTCGGAAGAAGAAATAGATATAGCTACCGCACTTCTTATAATATCTAAGGAGTCTAATAATACCATAAATATCATAGATTATCGTAATGAAATTGATAGTATGGTATTAGAGTTATCTAGACGAATACGCGGCACGAAAGATCCAAGAATGATTATAGAGACAATGAATTCCTATTTGTTCGATTCCATTGGATTCAAGCCAAGGATTTTAAAGGATTATGTCTCTGGAAGTAATCCGGAAACCTCTTTTTTAAGTAATGTATTGGACAGAAAAGAAGGAGATTGTGAGGGTTTATCTGGTTTATATTTATCGCTCAGCGAAAGACTAACACTACCGATTTACGGAGTGTCTTTACCCGCTCATAAGTTTGTTCGCTATACAGATGGCATAACTTCAATAAATATTGAAATGACGGATAGAGGGGAAGTCCACAGTGATGAAGAATATATAGAATATTATAATTTACCCGGAAAAACATCATTCAAAATTCAATCAAAAAAAGATTTTATTATAGATCATATTATAAAACTTGGCACTTTTTGGGGATATATAAAAAACCCAGATAAAGCCATTTTTTGGTTGGAGAAAGCTTTAGAGATAAATCCTCAAAGTGAACATGCTCATAATTCGCTGGGTCTCGCATATAGAGAAAAGGGATTAATATCAGAAGCAATTTCGAAAATAAAAAAAGCTATAGAAATTAACTCTACTATAGCTGATTTTTACTATAATTTGGGTAGTATATATGATAGAGAAGGGATGAAAGACGAGGCTATTGCAGAATATAACAAAGGGCTAAAAATAGCTCCTTCCCCTGCTATTTATTGCTTTCTAGGTAATATATATGCTACAAAGGACATGTTGGATGAATCTATTATGCAATATAAATGCGCAATAGAACTCGACCCTAATTACGGTGATGCGCATTGTTTTATTGCTGATTGTTACAGACGGAAGGGAGAATACAATCTTGCTTGGCAACATGCAAGAATTGCACAAAAATTAGGCCAGCCATTAGCTACATATGAGATAGAAGAACTAAATAAAGTTTCAAGCGAACCATCTTTAAAGGAATAAAATAGTTACATTAAGGTAGGGGCATGACTACCTTAAATCAAAATAATTTGGTTGCTAAACCAACCAAATAAAGTATTAATAAATTCGAAAAGAGTAAAAGGAGGGAAAAATGGTTAAACGGCCGTATTTGATAAATTTTATCGCTTGGACCGAAATTATTTTTGGCTCAATAGGATGTTTAATTTTTGCGGGTTTAGCAGTATACAATCTAGTGGGGGGCTTTTTTGACCATACTTATGGTTACTGGGGCATAGCTTTTGGATTTATCTTTCTAATATCTGCCTTATTATTTCTTTTCCAAATGATTTGTGGACTAAGCATTTTTAAAGCTAAAAGATGGATTTTAACATTTGTTCTTGGTTTTTTTAAAATGCTTCTTTATTTAGCATGCATCGTTTTAAGCGTTTATTTAATATACATCAATAAGTATCTAAATAATCTTATCCTTTTTTGTGTATTGGTTCTGTTTATATTTTTAGCGTCAAGTATATATGTAGTTTGGTGGCTAAGCCGTCCTTTTGTAAAACAGCAATTTACATAATCTATATCTAATAATTTTCTCTTACTCTACTAAACTTTTAATGCTACCAGGGGACGGTTCTCGTTGCCCTATCCTTTACCCGCACAATAAGTTGTAAACACACCATTATAAATATCTAATTTATTTGAAAGAAAAAGCCTTCTTTATACGTCTATTATAGAAAAGAGGAGGTTTTTATGCCACGCCAAGCCAGAGAAATTCCATCAGCAGGGTATCTACATATAATAAGCCGAGGAAATAATAAAAGGAAGATCTTCCGCTACGAAAGGGATAAAAAGCAGTATTATCTCTATCTTAAAAATTTGAAGCAGCAAGAGAAGATTAATATTTGCCATTACTGCCTTATGGGTAATCACGTACATCTTCTTGTAGAGGTAAGGCAGGAAAGTAACCTATCCAGGTTTATGAAACGGATCAACCTTAAATATGTCTATTACTACCAAAGAAAATACACCTATTGTGGCCATCTCTGGCAGGATAGATTCCAATCAAAGATAATCAATAATGAGCCTTATCTGATACAATGCGGTAAATACATAGAACTAAATCCTGTACGGGCCGGCATTGTTTCCTCTCCGGAAAATTACCCTTTCTCAAGCTATCACTACTATGGCGTTGGTCAAAAAGATTCACTTATTACCCCAAACCCTTTATATGAAGGCTTAAGTAAACAACAGGAAAAGAGACAGCATATATATAGAAATCTAATAATTGAGAAAGAAAATGAGACAGAAGAAACAAAAAAATAATTGTCTGTTCATAACTAACTGGTGTATAATAAGTAAGGGGTGAGAGAACCGTCCCCTTCTGGAGGTTAAGTATGGCAAAAATCACTTTCCTGGGAACTTCTTCAAGCATTCCTACAGACAAAAGGGACAATACTTCTTTTATTCTGGCTCATAAAAAACTTAGGCTTCTAATCGACTGCCCCGGCTCGATAACACAGAAACTCTTAAAAATAGGGTTAGATTTTAGAAAAATAAAGGATATCGTTATCACCCACGAACACCCTGACCATATTTACGGAATAATCTCACTCATTCATACCCAAGCTTACTTTAATGACAGCTTAAGAATATTTACTACCCCGCCTTCTCTAAAAATTATTAGGCAATTAATAAAGTTATTCGAATTGGATAAACCCCAGTATCCCAAGGTAAAGTATGTTAATGTATTTAAGAGAAAAAAATTCTTAAACAAGGAGGGGTTAAGAATATCGGCAATAAGAAACAAACATATTCCCGGTTCTTTTGGGATAAGAGCCTCTTTCGCTAAAAAGTCCTTATTCTACTCTTCAGATACCTCATTCTCTAAAAGGATGCTGAAGGAAGCTGGCCAGACTAACTACCTTATCCATGATTGCACTGCTTCCTCCTCCTTTTTCCAAAAACACCCTTCTCTCTATAAAATGCATACTTCAGCCAAAGAGCTCAGCGATTACCTAAAGGCTTTCCTAAGGATAAAATTTATTCCAGTACATTTTTTACTTATTACCAAGAGTGAGGAGAAAAAAATAAGAAAGGAATTGAAATCTTTGGGCAGCAGGGTTATCTGGGCGGAAGATTTTAAAACAATTGTTCTTTAACGTTGATGTTCTAAGACAACTATCTGCTTAAAAGAATCTCTGTTCTGCGGGCTAATATCCAAAGAAACTCTCTTCTCATAATCCGGATTAAGATTTAGGAATTTCTCCACCCGGTCAATATCGAACCCCAGCTTAGAAGTCTTAAAGTGCATCGGAATAGTAATCTTGGGGACAATCTGTCTCAGGAAATCACTGGCTTCCTGAGCTCCGATAGTAAATACCCCTCCTACTGGAATGAAAGCAATATCGATATCAAAAAAAGGGGTTAAGTCAATGTCTTTTGTTCCTAAATCTCCGCAGTGAATGATCTTTAGGCCATCGGCTTGAATAGCAAAAATTATATTCGGCCCGCGCTCCTTACCTTTCTCCTTATCATGATAAGATGGTATACCTTGGATCTCAAAATCCTTTATCTTAAACTTACCTTTTTTATCTACAACTTGAGCGGTTTTAAACTCCCCAATGTGGTTGTGGTCAGTATGTTGGTGTGAAACAGTAACAATATCGGCTTTAAGACTAATCGGGCCATAGCCTACTGCCCCTGCGTATCCTCCGGATTCGTAAGGATCAGTAATTAATCTAGTTCCTTGATCGGTTTCTAAAAGGAAACAAGCGTGACCTAGCCAGCTTACTTTCATCACTCCCCTTCCGCTTCTGCCTTTGCTAGCGTCTGAAGTATCTCTTCAGATATTCCAATATCAACTACCAATACCTTACCGCAAAGATCTTTACCTGGATTTAAGAAAAAACCTCTCTTGGCAGCTATAAAAGTTATGGTATAGTCGGCCCTTATAGCACTGCCTAAGATTACTCCCTGATCCGGAGATAACCCCGAAGGGATATCGCAAGATACCACTTTTCTGCCGCTTTCATTTACCAAGTCGATAACTTCTCGAAGAAAAGGACTAACTTCCCCTTTTACCCCAATTCCTAAAATTCCTTCGAGGATAAAGTCTCTATCGCCAAAAAGCTTTTTAAGCTTGAAGGTATTGCTGCTTGTAATAGAGCGGATCCGGCAACCTATTTTCGCAAGAAGGTCTCTTTGAAAAATTGTCTCTGCCCCTAACTCCTTATCCTCTAGCACTGCTATCACCACATCATAACCATTTGATACAAGCTTGCGGGCACAGCTTAGGACATCGGCACCATTATTACCCCTACCCGAAATTACCAGGGCTCTTTTGCCTAAACCCAAACTATCAATAACCTTAAAGAGATTACTCGATGCATTCTCGATGAGTATTCTCTCCTCTAGGCCGATTTTCTTAGCTAAAGCTTCTAACTCTCTTAGCTTGTTTATGCTCAAGCCATCCATTTAAGAATCCTTTATCTTTTATGGTGTTTTAATCAAAAGGGGGTATCGACTCTCAGTGCACTTCTTTATCTTTGTCTTCCTTTTTAAACAAATCCAGAAATCTATCTTCATATTCTTTGTAAACACTCCAATGATCAAGTTCGCTCTTCAGTTGATTAGCCAAAGTTATATCTTTTTCGGACTGCTTAAAAAGGTTATCTATCTTTTCGCGGATTGATTGAGGTAGTTTCGTGTAAGCGGCTAAATCTTTCTTTATCTTATCGATGTCTTCATCGCTTAAAGGACTGTGTTTAGAAGGAGAAGCCTCTCCTTTTAAGTAAGTGATAAGTTTCTCTATCTCATCTTCAATGAACTTGCTTCGCGCGTCTATAGAAGAAAGGTTTAGATTTAACTTAAGATACCGGTTCATTACATCTAGAATACCATTAGTTGCTTTAGGATTCTCGATCTGGGCGGTATAGAAAGGTATCTCCCCTAACAAACATACTCCTTTTACGCCTTTCTTCTTTCCGACTCCTAAGATAATACCGTTAAGGCCACTTATCTGGCCTTCTTTTAAAACCTGTAGATTAAACTTCTCAAAAGGTTTTAAAGACTCATTATGAGTGGCAGCTAACCAGACCATAGGCTTAGTTTTGTGGTCAATAGCTTCGGGCTTGGCAGCGAAAGTAAACATCAGTTTTACCTTATATTTCTTTACAAAGTTAATAATCATTAAGGAGAGAGCTTGGGCATGCACAAGCGGAGGTTGAACCTCCCCTAAAAAAAGAATTATGTCCGGTGAATTTTTACCTTTGTGGTAATAGAAGAATCCTGCCGGCATATCAGGGATGGTAATAACCCCTTTATCCACAGCTACTGCTGCCGGTTTAAAAAACTGATGGGCCGTGAGTTTAGCAAAAACCTTAAACCCCAAAACTTCCTTTAGGAAAAGTACGGCACGGTAAGCTACCTCCCCCATTCCTGGCCAGGCAGCGATAAAAATCGGATTTTTTAGCTTAGGTGAAACAATTTCTTTAATCATCCTAAATACTCTACCATAAGTTAAACAAAAAACCAATAAAAAACCCCACCTTTCATCCGTTACAGGCAATTGCTATCAATCCCTCGCTAGACAAGTGGGCACCGCATCATTACCGACCAAACGATAAGAGATATTGGCTCCCTATTAAGGGTGTTGGTTGTAGCACTCTTACCTGCTGACGCAATAGGCAGGGTTTATTTTCCCCTTGTTGTCTTCAGGTTAAACTTATTATACCACTAACATCCTCTATTTCAAGATATCTGCTGGCCGGCTACAAAAAAACTTTCCGGTAAATCAAAATAATCCCTAGCGCAGACGCAGGCCAGCCTGGCGGCCTAATTCTTCTCTTATCCGGTTATGAAAAGAATCGACCTCGCCCGAAGCTAGGGTTTTCTCACTTGATTGATAAAAAACCCTTAAAGTAAAAGCTCTATACCCGGGAGTAATATCCTTACCCTTATAAATGTTAACTATGCTCAAGCCAGCCAAGTAATTGCCTTTTTTTCTAATAATTTCTTCGACTACTTTAAATTTAATATCTTTCTTTAGAGAAATACTTACATCCCGCCATATAGTTGGATAGGGACTAAATGGCTTATATTTCTTCTTTCGCTTCTTCTCCTGGAAAGCCGGTAGGCTTATTTGAGCGAAGAATAAATCTTCTTTTAGGTCAAACTTCTTCTTGGCTTGGCCGTTTAGCTTCCCTAAAAATCCAGCCCTTTGATTACCGATAAAGATTCCTAAAGCGTTAGTAAAATTATTCAGGCTCTCTTCCTTGAGTTGAAAATCATCTATGTTAAAAAAGCCCACAATATTCTCTACGGCTCCCTTGAGATAGAAGAAATCCTCCTCCTTACCACTAATGCCTAAACTTAAGTTAGACTCTTCCAAAAAACTCTGTTTATTTTTTGCATAGATGTCGGCGATTTCAAAAAACCGTAAACCGCTCTGGTTACGATTCAAATTATGCCTTATACTTTTAACCATACCTAATAGTAAACTGCTGCGCAGGGAATCTTCCTGGCTGCGCAAGGGATTGATCAGTTCTATGTTTGAGTACCCTTGATCCTCTAAACTGCAGGTTACTATCTCTTTAAACCCTGACAAAGCTACAAAGTCTGCCAATTCTCCCTTAAGACGATAAAGGCTCTTTTCTCCGCTAGTAGTGAAATCATTCTTTAGGTGGGGAATTCGGGCTGGTATTTTCGAATAACTATAAACCCGGGCGAACTCTTCATAAACATCAACTTCACTATTAATATCAAAGCGAGAATCTGAAGGTGAAACTATTATCTTATCTCCGGATATCTTCCTAACTCCAAAATCAAGACCGGTGAGGATTTTGGTTACTTTCTGCTTAGGTGCTACGATACCCAAATAAGCGCCTAAAGCGTTAAGGCTTATTGCTATCTGCTTTTTTGCTAACTGAGGCTTCCTCCCGACTTGCTTGTATCCGGCGGTCTTGCCTCCGGTTTCTTTTTCAATTAATTTAATAGCTTCACAAGAAACTACTTCTAATAAATGCGGCGGGACTACTCTTTCGAAACGATAAGAAGATTCGGTATCCAAACCGGCTACTCGCCGAGAGCGTCTGATAGTTAAAGGAGAAAATATTGCTGCCTCAAGAAAAACATTCTTAGTGTTAACATCTACCTCAGTATTTTTAGCTCCGATGACTCCGGCTAAGGCAACTACCTTCTTACTGTCGGCAATTACTAAATTATCTTGCATCAAAACCCTTTCCTTGCCATCAATCCCCAGGAAAAACTCACCTTTCTTGGCACGGCGGATATAGATATTTCCTTTAAGCTTATCAGCATCAAAAGCATGAAGGGGATTACCCCACTTAAGCATAGAATAATTCGTAATGTCAACAATATTATTAACTGAGTTGAACCCGCAATTTGTAATTCGTTCTTTAAGCCAAGCCGGCGAGTTCCCCACCTTTACCTCCGCTAATCTTCGACCAATATAGTAAGGGCAATCTTTTTTATCCTCGATTATAATTTCTCGGTCTAGAAGTGGTTTCCTGGCCAATACCGGATAGTCGACCTTCAGTTTCTTACCAAGAATTGCAGCTATCTCCCGGGCAATCCCCACCATAGAAAGCCAATCATACCTATTGGTAGTTACCTCAACATCAAAAACCCAATCTTCTCCCTTCTTTTCAAAACATTCAACTTCCATGCCAGCCATAGTTAAGAAAACAGCTAAATCTTTAGCTGGAATACCTACTTTTAAAAACTCTTGAATAAAATTTAGACTAAACCGCATAATTTATATTTTATAGAGAAAATTGCTGCAAGAACCTAATGTCATTTTCATAAAAAAGACGGATATCATCAATACTGTATTTAAGCATTGCTATTCGCTCAACCCCCATCCCAAAGGCAAAACCTTTATATTTTTTAGGGTCGATAGTACATGCTTTTAACACTTTAGGGTGAATCATACCACAACCTAAAATCTCAAGCCAACCCTTCCCCTTACAAACACTACACCTCTTCCCGCTTTTCTTTATTCTTATTCCTTTATTTTTCGCCCCCTTACATATAATACAAGAGATATCTACCTCAGCTGATGGCTCGGTAAATGGGAAGAAGTGGGGACGAAAACGCAGTTCAACATCCGGAGAGAAAAACTCCTTGGCAAAGTGAAGCAGTACGCCTTTTAGATGAGCAAAATTGAGATCCTCACTCACGGCAAATCCCTCTATCTGGTGAAACATAAAAGAGTGGGTAGCATCTACCTCATCGGGCCGGTATACTCGGCCCGGTGAAATTACTGCTAAAGGAGGCCTTGTTCTTTGCATAACTCTTATCTGAGACGGTGAGGTATGGCTGCGCAAGAGGTACTTACCTTTATTTTTTTCGGGTATATTTAAATAGAAAGTATCAAAGACATCCCGGGAAGGATGTTCTAAAGGAATGTTTAAGGCTTCAAAGTTATACCACTCCTCCTCTATCTCTTCACCCTCGATAGTCCTAAATCCTAAATTCTCAAAAATTGTACAGATCTTCTGGCTAACCGTGGTTAGGATATGGCGTGAGCCGACCTGGGGGAAAACCGAAGGTAAGGTTAAGTCGCTTTTTTCTTCCTTACTTCTGGTTTCATTCAGGCGATTTTCCAATAAGCGGGTTATTTCTTGTTTGAAAACATTTAGCCTCTTACCCCAAAGCCCTCTCTCTTCTTTCGCCAGCCCGGGAATCCGGGAAAAAAGCCGGGTAAAAGTAGACTTTCGCCCTAAATATTTAATCTTTAAGGCCTCTAAATTTTGGGGAGATTCAGCTTCTTGAAACTCTCTTTGGAATTCTTTTTCTAAACGTTTAAGCTCGTTTTCCATATTGGACCTTTATAAAATAGATAGCTGCGGTTGTCAAACAAATTATCGAAAGTATCATCGCTAATCGCTTTTTCTGAGCCGAGACTGTAAATTCTCTTCTCTGCCCTTCTTGAACAACCCTTAAAACCTCCAGGTGTAGATCGCTTATCTGATGAACTGGGCAATCTTTATAAAAGACCCCTTTAATTTGTAAATAGTCTCCTCTGTATCTATAACTTCCCCAATAGGTTATCAAATCTACGATATTTTTATCGGATGAGAAAACTCCGATTTGTTTTGAACCCGATACAATATTTATCCAGACCCCTTGAGAATCCTTTAGAGGTTCCCCAACTACTTCACCCTCTATAGTAATTGATTGACCGCTAAATTCCTGCGGCGATGTTAATGCAGCATCTAATACCGAGGCTTGAACCGATAAAAAGGGAGTGCTGAAAGCTAGCAATAATAAGCAAAAAGTAAAAAATTTTAACTTACCAACCATGTTTATCTCCTAAACAACGATAAAATAAAGCCTAAGGAAACAAAAATTGAGATAAACTCTAATCTCCCGGCCCACATCTGAAAAATATAGACTAACTTTAAAGCTAAAGGCATTGCCGGATTAGTTATTCCCGCTGATAGCCCTACATTAGCAGTTGCCGAAACCGATTCAAATAAGGCTTGAGATGCCGGGTAACCAAATCCCATAGCGACAATTGCTCCGGCTGCATAGGTAACGATAAAAATAAAAAAGAATAGATAAGCGTCTTTTATCCGTTTATCCGAAAGGATCAGGCTTTGTAGATGATGAAACCTATCTTTATATACAGCCCTAAAAGGCAACATCCAACGCTTAATCTCCACGAAGAAAGTCTTAAAGACCAGCCCTACCCGCATCAGTTTTATACCTCCGGTTGTAGAACAGACGCCTCCGCCAATCATCATGGCAAAAATTACTGCTAGTAAACCTAAGGCCGGAAATTGATTTAACTCTCCAGCAGCCAAATTAGTAAAACCACAACCGCTGTGGGCGGAAATTAACTGGTAAAAACCTTTACGAAAAAGAGCCGGGCCTATTTTAGCTAAAGAGAAATAAAGAATAAGGCTAAGGGTACAGATAGTAAAGACAAAAGTCTTGATCTCAAAGTTTTTAAAGATTTCTTTTTTGCTCTTATGCCAGAGCCAGAAGTGAAGATTAAAATTCATCGCTCCCAGAATCATAAAAACAATTGTAGCAATTTCTAAAGAGAAAGAGTGGTAATAAGCTATGTTTTGCGCTTGGGGAGCAAAACCTCCGGTGTCAAAAGAAGCAAAAAAGAGCCAAAGTGCATGGAAGAATGATTTCTCCCCGGATAATCCCAGGTTATAAAGGATAACAACGAAGGTAACTACTCCTAAAACGAGATAGACAAAACTTACCTTCCAGATAAATCTTGCTGTGTCAATTACGTTGGGCAGAATCTTTTCCTGCCGAGCCTCCCCAATGTAGAATCCCAAAGCTACTGAACGGGCACGGGTTAAAATAGATAGGCTAGCTAAAATAATCCCCTGACCTCCGATAAACATTGTCAGGTGCCGCCACATATTATGGGCTAAAGAGAGGTGATCTAAATCCTGGATGAGGGTCAGGCCGGTAGTTGCAAATCCACTCATCGCCTCAAACCAAGCATCAACGAAAGAAGCAAAGTGCGAAGAAAGATAAAGCGGTATGGCCCCCAACAATGAGAACACCAACCAGCCTAAACTAACAGTAAAGAAAGCATGAATCCAGCCTACTTCCTTTTTTACCGGAAAGGCAATCAAAAGCAACAACCCTAAGGAAGCAGTAAAGGTGGAGCCGATTATAAAGTCAAGCAGCGGGGAAAACTCACCTTTAACCAAGGCTACCAGAAGAGGGATAAGCATAAAGAGGCTTAAACCTAAAATAAGCCTCCCTAAAATATTAAAAATTGTGGAAAAATCTCTTCTATCCGGGGAAATAATCATAGCCTATAAAGTAAATCAAAAAAGGGCTCGGAACTGTTAAAAGATTAAAGAAAGACAATACCCTAAACCGAGTATAAAAAAACACAAAAGAATTTCGATTATAATCCCGGTTACTACCCGCATTGATTTTGCATTTCTTTTATTACTTAAAGAATTAAAGCAAAAAACTAAAAATTAAATTTATTGAAAACTTAAAGTTTTGGGTTTTTAGTTTGACGCTTTTAGCTTTTTCTATATCTTCCCGATTAGTGCTTTAATTAATTTATTTTCTGTATCAATCAAAGCAGCAGCAATGATCTCATCGCCGGGTAATATCACTGTTGCACCAGAAGGAATGATTATATCCGGACCTCTTAGAATAGAGACTAGAACTGAATTTCGCGGGAGAGTAATATCTTTTAAGGCTTTATTGGCAATTGGTGAGGTTTGAGGAATATCTACCCGCACAATCGATAATCTCCCCTTCTGAATACTCAAAAGACTCATCACGTCAGTGAAAGAAGCTTCCTCTTCTACAATCCGGGCAATTATCGAAGTAGAATCTACGGGGTTATCCACCTCCATGTATTTATAAAGAGGCACATGTTTAGGGTCATTAACCCTGGCCACAGTCCTTTTTACTCCAAACAACTCCTTGGCTAGATAACAGATAATAGTATTATCCTCGTCATTCGAAGTGGCGCTCACGCAGACATTAGCCTTTTCTATTTTAGCTTGTTGTAAAATATCCGGATAGGTAGCGTCCCCACCGATGATCATAACCCCCTGCAGTTCACCAGCTAATTTATCACAAAGATTTTCGTTCTTATCGATAAGGCAAACCTGGTGATTGTCGTCTTTTAATTTTTTACCCAAAATTAAACCTAATCTGCCGGCACCAGCTATGACAATATACATTTCTTTAATACCTCAACAATTAAATAAGTACGGTTAACGATAGTTAGGCCCTCTTCTTTAAATACCTTCTTCTTCATGGCATCATTTACTTGCAGGATGACTTTCTTAATGCCATACTTTCTCTTTATGACTTTACCAACAACTAAGTTGATGTTGTCATTACCGGTAAGCAGGTATACGGCGTCGGCATCCTTTATCCCGGCCTTTTCTAAGGTACTTATGTCTAAAACATCAGCCCAAATCTTCTTCCCGTTAAAACCATCCCCTAGGGAGTCGAGATTCTTTAAGCTCTTATCTACCACCACCACGTTCTCGACCTTAGAAAGTTCGTAGGCTAAATTCTCACCGGTCTTACCGCAACCAATTATAACTATATACCGCATTATTTTACTGCCTCTACAATTTTTACAAACACCTCCGGATGTTCCGCAGCCAGTTTAGCTAAGATATCCCGGGAAAGAGGGATTTTCTTCTTGGCTAAAGCATGGATAAATCCCCGATAAGAGATACCGGTACCTTCTAAGGCTGCATTGATGCGCGTAATCCAGAGTGAACGAAATTCTCGTTTTTTTGTTCGTCTATGCCGATAAGCAAAGGCATAGGCGCGTCTTAGTGTCTCAATAGCTCTACGATATTTTGTAGAACGCTCTCCCCAATATCCTTTAGCTGCTTTTAAAACTTTTTTCTTCCTCTTACGGGAAGCAACGGAACTCTTAACTTTCATTTTTTACCTCCAGTAGTCTTTCATCCCATCTTTGCTTGCTCTTCTTGCGAAAACTTATTTTGCATATTAATAACGATAATGGATGCAATGCGGCTTTTCCAGCCGCTCCGCCTGCGGCGGAGATTGTATACAGCTTAGTCTCCTTTCTAGGCAGAGTAGGGTAGGGCTCTTTTGAGCACCCCGCTGTCTGCTTTTGACATTACAGCTTTACGCCTTAGTTTTCTCTTGCGTTTTTTAGATTTACCGCTTAAGAGATGGCGCCGGCCGGCCTTAGACCTTAAGCCTTTCTTCTTCTTGGTAATTTTTACTCTTTTGGCTACCGATTTTCTAGTTTTTAGTTTTGGCATTAGTACTCCCTCTTTGTCTCTGTTCCTATTATATGCGAAATTAAAAGATATGGTAGCTGTTTATTTGGGGCTTAAAATTAAAACTAAAGTCTTACCCAGCATGTGCGGCTCCCGGTCTACACGGCCTACGCTCTCTATGTCTTTAAGCAGTTTATCGATTACTCTGTTCCCGATCTCCTTATGGGTGATCTCCCGGCCTTTAAACCACATCCTTACCCTTACTTTATGTTTCCGCTCTAAAAATTCTTTTATATGTTTAAGCTTAACTTCATAATCATGAATGCCGATGCGCGGCCTTATTCTAACTTCTTTAATTTGAGCTTGTTTCTGATGCTTCTTAACTTCTTTTTCTCTTTTTTCCTGTTCGTATCTATATTTCGAAAAATCAATTATTCGACAAACCGGAGGTTTTGCTTGAGGAGCAACCTCTACCAAGTCTAAATCGACGTCCGCAGCCTTCTCAAATGCAATGTCGCGAGGAAAAACACCTAATTGTTCACCATCAGGACCAACTACCCTCAATGTTTTGGCAAAAATTTTCTCATTTACCCTCACGTACTTCACTTAGATTTTCCTCCTTTTTTAAAATATCCACTAAATCTTTTACCCCCATGCTACCTAAATTCTTCATCCCTCTGGCCCGAAGAGACACTTGACCATCCTGCATCTCTTTCTTGCCGACAATCACCATATAAGGAATCTTGATCAATTCTTTTTCTCTGATCTTCCTCTGTAAGGTCTCATCCCGTAGATCCGCCTCGGCCCTGAATCCTTTACCTTCCAAGGATTCCTTTATCTTCAAAGCATAATCTTTAGCTTCGGCAGTTACATTTAAGACACTCACTTGCATCGGAGCAAGCCAAAAGGGAAATTTACCGGCATAGTGTTCAATCAAGGTAGCAATGAACCGCTCAAAGCTGCCTAGGATTACCCGGTGAATCATAACCACTCGCAGATTCTCACCGGAAGTGGCCCGATAAGTTAAATCAAAGCGTTTAGGAATATTATAATCTAACTGCACTGTAGCGCACTGCCATTGACGGCCAATAGCATCGCAGAGTTTAATATCAATCTTGGGCCCGTAGAAAGCACCGTCACCGGCATTTATCTTATAATTAAAGCCTTTTTTGTTTAAGACCTTTTCTAATATCGCCTGGGAATTCTCCCAATCCTCGGCCTCGCCGATAAACTTATTCGGCCGGGTGCTTAACTCAGCAATAAAATTAGTAAACCCAAATTTGGCCATAGCCACTTTTACAAATTCTAAAACGCCTTCTATCTCACTATAAAGATCCTCCTGGCGACAGAAAATATGAGCATCATCCTGAGTAAAACCTCTTACCCTTAATAAACCATGCAAGACCCCGCTCTTCTCATAGCGGTAAACCGTACCTAATTCAAATAAACGCAGGGGTAAATCCCGCCAACTGCGCAGCTGGGACTTATAAATAAGTATATGCCCGGGGCAATTCATCGGCTTTAAAATAAACTCCTGGTTATCTTTTAGGATCGAATAGATATAATCTTGGTAATACTCTAAGTGGCCGCTCTTCTCCCATAACTTCTTATCCATAATATGGGGGGTCTCGACCATCTTATACCCTCTCTTTAAGTGTTCTCTTATCTCCCAATCTTCGATTATTCTCTTTAAGACTGCCCCTTTGGGCAGATAAAAAACTAATCCGGCACCGGCTTGATTGTGGTAAATATCCACCAACTCCAGCTCTTTACCTAACTTACGGTGGTCTCTTTTTTTGGCTTCTTCTAAATTATTAAGATAAGTTTTGAGCTCATTCCTGGTAGGAAAAACTGTCCCGTATATCCGCAGCAGCTGGGGATTGCCTTCTTCTCCCTTCCAATAAGCCCCAGACATTGAGAGTAACTTAAACTGCTTTACCTCACCAGTTGATTTAACGTGCGGCCCCTTACATAAATCAGCAAAGTCGCCGTGTTTATAGATCGAAACCTTATCAGTAGCTAAACCTTTTATTAACTCTACTTTGTATTTCTCCCCTTTTTGACCAAAGAACTTTATTGCTTCTTTTGTATTCAACTCTTCACAAATAAAAGGATGATTCGCATTGACCTCCTCCTTCATATTCTTTTCAATCTTGGATAAATCCGCCTCAGATATCCCACCTGGTATATCAAAATCATAGTAAAAACCGTTTTCAATGGCCGGTCCAATACCTAACTTAGCCTGAGGATAGAGCTTTTTTACCACGCTAGCTAAGATGTGGGAACAAGAGTGCCTTAAAGCATTTACATCCATGTTTTTCTTCTATGTTTTAGCTTTCAGCTTTATTTTTGGTGGGCGATACAGGAGTCGAACCTGTGACCTTCTGAATGTAAGTCAGACGCGCTAACCAGCTGCGCCAATCGCCCGATAATTATACCGCTAAATAATACCAAAATCTTGAAAAAAAGCAAGTAACTTTAACGCTTAAACCTACTATACCGTAGGTAAAGCCATCATACAAAAAGCCATCACAAAAAGAGCAACTGTCTCGATAATACCTAAGACCATTATATATTGGCCAAATCCTTTACCGGTCTCAGCTAAGGCATCAGCAGCGCTGGCCCCGGCTTTACCCTGCATCCAGGCCGAAGCACCCATGGCTAAACCAGCAGCTAAACCAAGGATCATCTGATACAAGTAAGTTTGAGGGTCAGCCGGCAAATTAGCCTCAATTATCTTACCCCTTAAAATCATCCCGTAAATTGTCTGGGTTAACGGGGCTCCTACAAAAGCAATTAATGCAAAGGGTGCGGCCTTGTTCTGAGCAAAAGCCTTCTTCCAGGCCCCTACTGCAGCCATTCCGGCAACGCCTGTTCCCAAAGCTGAACCAATTGCCGCAAAAGTTAAAGACAAACTCATATCACCAAAACCTTGAACCATAACACACCTCCTCAATGATCCGCCTTAGGCGGAGAATTGATCCCGACGAGCGTTGAAAAATTATGGAACAGAATTTTTCAACATATTCTGCGAGTCGGGATATATTTTATTCTCTAAATGGTTTATATTCAATACCTGACCATTGCATATCCAGATGACCGGAAAACTCTAACATATTAAGCCGTATGCCATGAACCACTACAGCCATTAAGGCTAAGAGTATATTCAAGCTATGGCCTAAGAATAATATAAAAGCGGCCATCAAGCCGGTTAAGATACTATTACTGCCTGAGGATAAAGCCATGTTATTAAAAGCTGTTGCTACTGCTACTGTAGCATACCCGACAGCGAATAAACGCAAGTAAGAAACCACGTCCGAAAAAGACCCGATAACTTTTAGCGGCAGATCAGCTAAAGAGAGCAAAGCCCCTTTCAATATATTTTTTTTAGGATAAGCGAATAGAATAACTAAACTTGAGCCCAAGATAAATAAGCCTAAAGTAAAATCAGGAGCAGCTCTGTTTAAAACTAACTTCCCGGCAACAAAAAATACACTCCAAATAATACTGACCCAACCCAGCTGAGCTAAGGCCAGACGGGAATTAATAAAACGGAAGGCTCTTATTCCGTGCGCTATAGTCAAATGAATGGCTCCGATAAAAAAACATAGATAGATCATAAAAATCTGGTTGGATCCGATAAAACTATTCACCCTATCTATTACTAAAGAATTTAAGACCGGCAGTTGAGCTATTTTTTCGAAGCCAAACCAGGTGCCGGTAACTACTCCCCATATAACAGTTGCTCCGCTCAAGAGATAGCTTAAGAAAAAAATGTCCTTTTTAGCTCTTTTAAACTTTTGCTGAAGAAAAAAGGTTACAGCTAAGAACAATAAACCATAACCGGCATCACCGATAAGCATGGCAAAAAATATACTGAAAAAAATAAGAAACCAGAAACTAATATCATATTCGTTATATCCGGGGAGGGTGCCCATGAATTTAAATATTGGTCTTATAATCTCAACCCAACCAGGATTACGAATCAGTGTGGGTACCTCATCAGTATCACCGGGATCCTCGACCACTGTCGCCCAACCCTGCTCCTTGGCAACTTTGTTAATTTCTGAAATTGACTCCCGGGGACAGAAACCCTGCAGGCAGTAAATATCTTCCTGATGAGCCATACCAAAACGAACCTGATTAAATTCTAAACGTTTGAGGACTTCATCTTTAGCTTGGATAAAATATTTTGTATAGCCGGCAGCATCGGCTAATTCCTGATTAATTTCTTCTAATTCTCTTTGGGCAGCGGCTATCTTCTTCTCTAAAAAATAAGGGTTCTCATGGGGAACTTCTACTTCAGTTAAATTTAAAGATTCTTGTTCATTCCTAAAAAAGGCAGCCAGATAAACCTTGTTCCGTTCTTTTTTTAAAACATAGATTAAACTATCTTTAGGAAGTTTCTTTAGGTAGCGCCTGTCTCCGAGATAAAGTTTTATAAATACGCCTGAGGCCTTTAACTCAGCCAAGGAGTGTGCGGATATCTTACCCCATTGTTTAAACCAAATAAGTTTAGCAGCAAGCTCCTTAAGCTTAACGTTCAGCTCCTGTTTCTTTCGGTCTAAAATAATTATTTCTTTGGTATAAAAGGAAATTTGCTCCTTATCTAAGCCTTTACTCACAGTTTTTGATTCCCCGAGAAGGTTTATGGCCTGATTAAATAACTGCAATTTATGCTCACAGGCGTCGATTGCATCAGCAGCCGGCTGACGCAAGTGCTTAATATGTATCAACCCTAATTTTCTCAACTGGGCCAAAGCACTGTTTACCTGCTTCCCCGAAACCAATAAGGCCATTTTTTTCATCTTAACTATCATGTCCTGGCCGCTTCTCTTCTCCGTTCAATCTTAAGCTTGGCTATCTTCCCTCTTACAACTTCTGCGGTCTGAAGCTCACCGATATATATCCGGATAACCCGAATGGTTTCTTGAGCTTGAGGAATTTTTACTTTCTCAAAAAGATTAACTCTCTGGGTTGCTATTCTTAACTCCTCTTTTAAAATGTCCGCTTGTTGATGGAGTACTGATAATTGTGCCTTAAAGGTTAACATCTCTTTTCTCACCTCAATAGCTTTGTCCGCCCAAAGGGGGGTAAGTAATAGGTCATAGGGTTTTTGTTTAAATTCAAGGCTTGAGAAGATCGGTAGCTCTATCCCGGCAACATTGCCCGAAGAAATCTTGATGCTAACCAGGCTGCAAAACTGCTCCAGAGGCACCTCTTCAGCAAATAGGTCGACCCATTTTAAAACCTTAGCCCTTAAGTTTTCAGCTTGAAAAGAGACTTCTTGAATGGCTTGATGAACTCTCAGTATTTCTAACTGCAGCTGCTTCTTTTTCAGTTGCAGCATCGGCAGGTAGCGTTGGTAGCGCTTAAGATCTTCTTTTTGCTTTTTAAGTTCGTTTTTGGTTAATTTGATTTTAGCCATCTAAGACTTCTTGGGGCCAGAATTCTTTTATTAGGTCTGTGCGGAAGCTGGTCTCCTGGGGAGAAAAACAACGCGCAATGATCTTCCATCCTTTATCAAGCGCATCTTCTAAAGAAATCTTGACTGATAAATCCATCATCTCAGCTTCAAAGAGTTTTCCGTACTTTAATAATTTCTTATCCCAGCCACTCATCCGAAATCCCATTGCTCTTTTTTCTTCACTCTCTTTGTATTGAGCATAAAGCTGAATCATCCCATCCATAATAGCCCGGTGGTCTTTGCGGGTCTTATCATTTACCTGCTGTTTTAAGCGGCTTAAGGAACCAAACGGTTCGATTCTGCCTCCTCTTAAATAAAATTGTCCCTCGGTAATGTAGCCGGTATTATCCGGTACCGGATGGGTAACATCATCACCAGGCATAGTGGTTACGGCCAGTATGGTAATCGAGCCGGCGCCTTCAAAATCAACTGCTCGCTCATAACGCTTGGCCAACTGACTATACAAATCACCGGGGTAACCCCGGTTAGAAGGAACTCTTTCCATAGTTATTGAAATCTCCTTTAAGGCATCGGAAAAATTAGTCATGTCGGTAAGCAAGACCAAAACATCTTTTCCGCCTAAAGCAAACTCCCCAGCCACAGCCAGGCATAAATCAGGAACCATCAACCCTTCCACTATCGGGTCAGAGGCAGTATGCACGAAAAAGATTGATTTGCTTAAAGCCCCACCCTCCTCCAAAGTATCTTTAAAGTATAAATACTGATCATGCTTAAGACCTATTCCGCCTAAAACAATCATATCTACCTCAGCCTGTAAAGCTATCCGAGCCAGTAACTCATTGTAGGGCTCACCGGATACGGAAAATATCGGTAGCTTCTGCGAAACAACTAAAGAGTTGAAGACGTCAATCATCGGTATATTAGTCCTGATCATCCGCTCAGGAATGATTCTTTTAGCCGGATTAACCGTCGGTCCGTTGATCTCAATTAAATTTTCAACCAGGTTTGGCCCTTTATCCCGAGGCTGACCGCTTCCATCAAAAATTCTCCCCAAAATATTGTCAGAAAAAGCAACCCTCATCGGATGGCCTAAGAATCTCACCTGATCATTAGTAGAAATACCTCTGCTGCCGGAGAAAACCTGCAGCGATACAACGTCATCTTCCAGCTTAATAACCTGGGCTAAAGACTTACCCCGTGAGGTTCGCACCTCAGCCAGTTCTTCATAAGCCACGTCTTTGGCTTTTACCGTAATAACATTGCCGACAATACTAATAATCTTACTGTGAACTTTTCGCATTAGCTCTCTTATAACTTAAGCACTAACTTCAGCCTGAGTTTGCTTATAACTATCAAGATAATCATTAATTATTTTTTCTTGCTTCTTAAACTCTGAACTCTTAAATTCCTTATAATTCCAATCGATAAATAACTGACGCAGTTCATAAAAGGCTTTACGGGCCATTTCTTTCTGATCAAAGTCAAATTCTTGCTTTAGGGCTAGAGATACTTTTCCAAAAACATACTTTTGTCTCTCTAAGCTGGTAGCAGCATCTACTTCGTCAAAACCATTCTGCTGCAAGTAGCCACTATCTAAGAATTCAGCCTTAAGATAAACTATAAAATCTTCCATGGAAGTTCCTTCTTCGCCGACAACTTTCATCATTTGATGAACCTCATTTCCTTTATGCAGGATATTTTTAGCTTTTCTTATCAGTTCAGGTTCAATAAAGCCCCTGTAGCGTGACCAACTCTCAATGGGATCAATTGAAGGAAAATAACGAGCATTGGCTCTATCCCGGGATAATCCGTGAAAGGCCCCCACTACCTTTAAAGTAGCTTGAGTCACCGGCTCTTCAAAATTGCCCCCAGCCGGGCTCACGGTCCCGCCGATAGTAAGACTTCCCTTCTCTCCCGAATAAAGCTCAACCACTCCGGCCCGTTCATAAAATTCAGCAATCCTTGATTCTAAATAAGCTGGGTAAGCTTCTTCACCGGGAATTTCCTCTAGCCTTCCGGATACCTCACGCATAGCCTGAGCCCAGCGCGAGGTAGAGTCAGCCAGAAGTAGAACGTTTAAACTCATCTGGCGGTAGTACTCACCTAAGGTAGCGGCAGTATAAACTGAAGCATCCCGGGCAGCAACCGGCATCGAAGAAGTATTGCAAATAATGATTGTCCGCTCCATCAAAGACTTACCGGTCCGGGGATCAACTAACTCCGGAAACTTTCTCAAAGTCTCGACCACCTCCCCGGCTCGTTCCCCGCAAGCAGCGATAACGACAATATCAACCTCGGCATAACGACTGATAAGTTGTTGTAACACGGTTTTACCGGCTCCGAAAGGACCGGGAATACAGTAAGTTCCGCCTCTGGCTACCGGGAAAAAAGTATCAATAATCCGAACTTTGGTAACCAAGGCTTCCTGGGGGATGAATTTCTGCTGGTAAGCCTCAATGGGAAGCTTAATCGGCCATTCAAAAACCATAGTTAAGTTTAAGGCTTCTCCTCTCTGGTTCCTGACTTCGGCAATCTTATCGTTAATTTTATAACTGCCCTTCCCGGCTATGGCCGAAACTTCATACTCACCTTCTAAATTAAACGGTACCATAATAGCATGTTTGAAAATCCCCTCCTGGACATAACCTAAGGGGGTACCTTTGGTTACCTGTTCCTTGGCTTTAACTGTAGGAATAAACTCCCACTTTTTTTTACTATCCAGAGGTTCTAGCCGGATACCTCGGGGAAGAAAAAAACCAAACTGTTTAGCTAGACCAGGCAGTGGGTTCTGGAGACCGTCGTAAACTTGGCCGAGAAGCCCGGGGCCCAACTTCACCGAGAGCATCTCCTGGGAAAACTCTACCTTATCCCCCACCTTTATCCCCTTGGTATCTTCAAATACCTGCATATAGGCGACGTCTTGGCTGATCCGGATAACTTCAGCCATTAAGCGCTCGCTGCCTGAAAGCAGATAACCGACTTCGTTTTGAATAATATTATCGGTGAAGCTAACCGTTATCATATTACCCTGGATTGATTTAATCTCACCCAATGGTTTACTCATGATAAGACCTCGGATAACTTATCAAAAACAGCTGTGCCTGCTTCTTTATTAAAAGTAAACAACCGCCTAAGGATCTGCAGTTTTAAAAAGTATAATATAAGAGCTTCTAAATCAAAAATGTGCCCAGACTCTAAATTTTCGATAAATTGCCAGCGCAAACTCAAAAGTTTAACCTCTGCCTCAAGTGGATTACCTTCGGCCAAATTTAAACTCAAGCCGGCGGATAACTTAAGCTCTTGATTGGTGTTTAGTTTACGCAGCGAAGCTAAAGCCTCTCTTAAGGCTAACTCAAAATCTTTATAAGTCTTGAGCACTTCCGGATCCTGGTCTTTAGAATAGAAATCATTAATACTAACCTGGGCCAGTATTGAAAAATCCTTGTTTGATAGCCACTTTTTAGCTTCGGCCAAGAACTGGCCTTGATCTATGCTGCTGGGCTCATCAAAGGTTAAAAAGGGGAGTTGGGCTACAAAATAATAATACTTATCCATTGTTGGTATTTAAAATTGCCCAAAGGGAGGGATTTAAAAATTCGCCTAAAGCTTCGAGGATACTTTGCTCAGTAAAATCATAATGAACATCTTCGCCTTTTATGCCAATGTGAAACCCCTTATCAATAGCTTTGCTTACCTTTACTTCTATGGTCTTTTTGGCTTCGCTCTTGAAAGAAGCCAGAAGTAACTTCTCTAATTTTTCCTTATCAGCCTTATTTACCAAAATCTCCCAAACTAACTCATTCCCAGTTGAGAACTTATCAATTATTTTTAAGATAATCTCTCCCATGAAACCGGGGGTTAAGGCATCAGCTGTCCGATCCTTGAGAATTCGGCTGAAAATCGCAACCAGCTCACCCTTCAAGGCTAAGCTTAAATCCCGGGCTGCCTGCTTAAGCGAATCTTTAGCCTTAATTTCTAATTTTGCCGCCGAAACTTTAGCTTCTTTTTCTAATCTTAAGGCTTCTTCTTTAGCAGCTTTAATAATAGTTTCGGCTTCCTGCTTAGCTTTGCCTATAATTTCTCCGGCTTTCTTTTTAGCTTCTTCTATGCCGTCTTTTTTGATCTTAGCAATTAAACTCTCTAACTTTACTTCCATCGAGCCACTCCTTTTAAAAAATTAAGCCCTAAAAGTATTTTAATTATATAACCGATTAGAGAAAAATCAATTTTTTTCTCTACCCGGCTAAAATAGCTTCGGCTGCCGCCAGGTAATCTTCCTTTTCAATAATTGGCCGGCCAACCACAATATAATCAGCCCCGTTGGCAAAAGCTTGGGAAGCTGTAGCCACTCGTTTCTGGTCTCCTTTATTATCCTGGGGGTTACGAATTCCCGGGGTAATAACTTTAAGTTTAGCAAAGTTACACTTAATTACGGCCACATCACCCGGTGAGGCAATTACTCCGTCTAAACCAACAGAATTTGCTTTATCAACCAGTGCTCTTACCTCAGCCTGAGTGGCAAGGGAACTAGTGAGTATGCTCACTCCTAAAATCAATGGTTTTGGTTGCTTAAGTTTCTCGGCGGCGGCCTCAACCGCTGCCTTAACTCTTCTTAAAGCTTCGACTCCCGCTTGCAGGTGTACTGTAAAAGCCCAAACTCCCAGCTCCGTAATAACCGCAGCGGTTTTAGCCATGGTGTTGGGAATATCATATAATTTTAAATCTAAAAATATATCTATCCCTTGATTAATAAAGTTCTTTACAAAATCCGGCCCAAACTTATTAAAAGCAATTGAACCGATTTTAAATTTAACTCCCTGAGGAGAAAGCACCCTTACCACTTCTTTTATTTTAGCCTCTTGCTCTAAATCTAAAGCAACGATTAGTTTATTCCAGAGCCCGCTCAATCAGGCCTCCTCTTAGTTTATTAATGTCACTTACTTTTTTATGCTTAAGATAGTTTTTTATTCCCGATAAAACAGTTGTTGCCCTATCCGGCTCAACTAAATTTATGGTTCCTAAACTAACTGCGGTTGCTCCGGCTAAGATGAACTCAACTGCATCCAAAGTACTCTCAATACCGCCGCCGCCGATAAGGGGAATCTTAACTGTCCGGGCTACTTTCCAGACCCGGTAAAGACTCATTGGTTTAATTGCTTTCCCGGAATAACCTCCGTAAATATTACCTAAATAAGGCCGGTGAGTTTGGGTGTTTATCCTTAATCCAAAAAAGGTATTGACTAAAGAAACAGCATCAGCTTCTGCTTGCTTAACTGCCCGGGCCACGCTTACGATATCACTTACCTCGGGAGTAATTTTTATAAATAAAGGCTTCTTGGTTAGTTTTCGCAAGGCCTTAGTTAAACCATAAGTTGCCTTGGGACTTTGTGAGATGAGCTTCTTTAACTTTAAGTTGGGGCAAGATAAGTTAATCTCTAAACCCGCCACTCCTGGCTCAAGGCTTAAGGCGCTGACAACTTCCTGATACTCCCTGTCTGAATTACCGCCAACACTCACAATACACTTGGTGTTTAGTTTTCGGATTAAGGGCAGCTTCTCGTTGATAAAAACTGCTAACCCCGGATTCTCTAAGCCTACCGAGTTCAGTACACCGCACTCACTCTCATAGATCCGCGGGCTGGGATTTCCGACCCGGGGCTTTAAAGTTATGGTCTTGGTGGTAATTGCTCCTAAAGCATTAAAGTTAACTAATCCTTTTAGTTCGTGGCCAAAACCGAAAGTCCCGGAAGCAGAGATGATTGGGGTATCCAGCTTTAGCCTTCCTAATTTTACTTTTAAGTTAACCTTCATTTTCCAATAATCATATTCAGGGATATAATCAGTAAAAATATTCCAAAAATCTTCTTTAATACCGGCCCGGGAACTTTATGCACGAAGATTGCACCGATTAATCCTCCAACCAGGAATCCCAAGCAGACAAAAGCAGCTACATTTAACTTAATATTGCCCTCAAGATAGTACTTCCAGGCAGCCAAAAGACCTATTGGCGGAATCATAATAGCTAAAGTGGTGCCCTGGGCTTGATGTTGGCTGAGGCCAAAAAAGTATACCAAGGCTGGAATTAAGATTGCACCTCCGCCAATCCCTAAGAACCCGCTAGCAATTCCAGCCATTAACCCTAAACCTAAATATAAGTGCCACATATCTACCTTCCTTTTTAATTAACTAGGTTAAAGGACCTCATTGAGCTTAAATACCGGTCCCTCCTTACATACTTTTTTATA
The DNA here is from genome assembly GCA_043815185.1 of Candidatus Omnitrophota bacterium. GTDB lineage: Bacteria > Omnitrophota > Gorgyraeia > Duberdicusellales > 4484-171 > Susulua. The sequence goes on from JBDRJF010000024.1 coordinate 162,844, forward strand.
GCCGGACTTAGTCTTTATGCTGCAGCCGCAGCAAACACCTAAGCCACAACCCATAAATTGCTCAAAGGAAACCTGGCAGTTTACTTTTTTATTGCCGGCTCTTTTAATAACTTTTTTCATTTGTTTAAACATTGCTTCCGGGCCACAGGAGTAAATGTTAATTGCCAGTTCCCGGTCCTGGGCATCAAGTACCCTTTCTAATAATTCAGTGGCAATGCCCTGGTGCCCATCTGAGCCATCTTCGGTAGCCACCATTACTTTACAGCCGCGTTTCTTAAAAGCATCTAGACATAATACTTCGTCATCGTTTTTCGCCCCCAGGATAACAGCAGTTTTTGTTTTTTTTAATTTATCGGCTAAAAAGACCAGCGGGGCAACCCCTAAGCCTCCGGCAAGAAGAATATTCTTACCGGCCTTGCCGTTTAAACAAAACCCATTTCCCAAAGGCCCAATAATATTTAACTTATCTCCGGCCTTGTATCCCGACAAAATCTTAGTTCCTCTTCCCCGGATTCTAAAGAGGATAAATACGGTTTTACCCTTAAGGCAATGGATACTAAACGGCCTTCTTAAAATGGTTTTAATTATTTTAATATGCAGGAATTGTCCCGGCTGGGAATTCTTGGAAATATAGGCAGAATCAAAACTCAGAAGAAAGACATCAGGCTTGATTTCATTAACTTTTTTGACTCTTGCGGTAAGTTCTTTAGGGGCCCCAGCCTTGATCATGCTTTCCATATTATAGCAGATTATTTTAGTTTAACAATGGGGGAAAATTGAATCTTCACAGACGTCCTATTTGCACCCCATTGTAGGCATCCTACAAAGGTACATCCTACTGGTGATCAATCCAGGCTATTATATCTTAAAATCCTTATCTATAATATCTTCATACATTCTTGGCATCAAAACATATTGTCTGTAAAATTTTCTACATTCCTCAACATTGCTAAATGTTCGATATAAAGGATTCGGTGTAAGTGAGGTGTTTTGTCGTCCATAGGCATAGAAAGCATAACTTGACCATTTGTAATCTTTTAAAGCTTTAACAAGTTTTGCTCTTAAAGGATTTGTCTCTATGTACCGCGCGCACTCTAAGAGATATTCGTTTTTTGCTATGATTTTGCTCTTATATCTTCCTTGATAAAGATGGCCTGTGTATTGGTATTTTTGTTTGAAATAAAAACGATAAGATTGGAATATCCCTTGTGTAAGCTTTGCCAATTCTTCTTTTTTGAATACTTTCATTAAAAGATGGACGTGGTTATCCATAAGGCAATAATTGTATAGCTCAAAGGAGTATTTGTCTTTATACTTCTTTATTAGCGCTATAAACCTCTGATAATCCTCAATTACCTTCAATAGCCGCTGGCCATTGTTTCCTTTTTGTATAATATGGTAGATTGCACCATCGTATATCTGTCTTTTCACCGTAGACATAACTCTCGCCTCCTTCTTTTCTAGGGTGCACCTTTGTAGGCGTCCTACTTTACCCCTAAAATAGGACGTCTGTTATGCTTCCTTATATAATAGACGTTAGAGGAAGCTGATTTCTTTCAATTATTTTAAGTTTTTTGGTAGGGGTGTCCCTTTGTAGGACGCCTACTTTACCCCTAAAATAGGACGTCTGCATCAGCAGATTATTTTAGTTTAACAATGGGGGAAAATTGAGGGGGTTTTGTTGTTGACATATATAGTTATGGAGGTATATTTGGGGGTACAAGAAGAATCTGAAAATTAATTACTAGAATAAAACAAGAAGGAGGAATAATGATTCCCGAAACAACTGGGTTAATTGAAAAAATAATACCTGCCATATTTGCATTGTTAGGGACATTTGTTGGTGCCCTCGGCGCAATTATTATAACTGCCATAAACAAAAGAAGTGAAGAAAGGAGACAAGTCCGTGAATTAGCATTCACCGCTGGAATAGAAAACTGGAAAGGGGCGTGTGAATTTGCAAAAAGAAATGGGGGTGCTGTTTCTCCGCTAGACCATTATTTAGTGCATATGAAATTATTGTCCGAAAAATTCTTAGAAGGGAAAACCAACTCAAGTGAGTTAGAAGAAAAATTGCAGGAATTGAAAAGCCTTAGCGCCCAGTTTGGCAAATACCTCGAAGAAAACAGCAAAAGCAAAGGAAAAAAGGGTAACTAACAATAACTTCACCCATCTGGTTTTGAGTCCTAGAGATAAAAATGGGGCTGAGAGAGTACGAAAAAATCAATATTGCGGAATCTCTGCTTAATAAAGCTCTTTCGATTTATGAGAAAGGCGATAATTATTTTGCTGCTTTACATCTTGCTGGAGCAAGCGAAGAAATCTTAGGAAAGTATCTTACCATAAATGGATTACGAAACACCTTAGAAGATGAAAAAGAAGCATTAATTTCGGTAAAGTATGACTTATTCAAAATACGTTTATCTGAAAAAGAAGCTATTAGTTCTTTGATTGGTGCTAAAAATGCAATAAAGCATATGAGTAGCGAGAAAGATAGAATCGTTAAAATGAATCCTAAAAAAGATGCAGAAGCTATGCTTGATAGGGCGATAGGAAATTGGTTAAGGTTAAAACGAAAAGTTACTCCTCAAATGGATAAATTTATAACTAGAAATATCAATCTCTAACGATGAACTTCCACCAACCCCCTCACCGAATTACCGACATAGACCTTATCAGCGCTTTTGAAGTCTTTTAGGTAGAGCGTTTTCTCTTTTACTCTTCCTTTTCTTATTAGATGCTCTCTTAACACCCCGGGCAAAAGGCCGCTTTCCAGAGGTGGGGTATATAGTCTTTTGCTTTGAAGAACAAATATATTGGTTATGGTCCCCTCAGTAAGCTCTTCCTTTTCATTTAAGAAGACGGTTTCAAAACATCCTTTAGCCAATCCTTCTCTCCTCTCCTGATCATAAAAAGCTCTTCGGGTAGTCTTATGATATAAAAATTTATCTTTGCAGTTTATCCTCTTATCACTTATTCTTATCTTAACCGGGGTTTTGATCTTTTTTATTGGTTCTTTCTGGATATCAATACCTCCTTCTGGGCCTAATACTAATCTTACTTTTAAATTTCTATTCTCATTCGCTGCGGCTTCTTTTAATTTCTTTTTAATCTCTTTCACTTGATAAAGGTAAGAAAAGTGTTTCGCGGATTTCTCCAGCCTCTTTAAATGTAAATCCAAAAGATAATAGCCTTTATCTTTACACCAAAGAATGCTCTCAACAAGGCCTATTCTCTCTAACCCATCTTTAAAGAATTTTGCTTTAAGCAGTGCTTCTTCATATTCAGCTTTTGGGTTTGAGTCATAGACTATCCCCCCGCCAATTCCTAACTCTCCTTTATTCTTCTTAATCTGAACTGTTCTTATGGCTACATTAAAACAGCTCTTGCCTTTCGGTGAAATATACCCGATTGCTCCGGTATATACCCCCCGGGGTTCTTGCTCTAACTTCTTTATTATCTGCATAGTCTTAATCTTTGGCGCTCCGGTCACTGAACCACAGGGAAAAAGCGAAGAAAATACCGCTTTTAATCTTAGCTTCTTCTTTAGTTCTCCTTCTATGGTTGAAGTCATCTGATAAAGGGTAGGGTGTTTTTCGATGTTAAAAAGCTTAGGTGCCCGCACTAACCCGGAGATTCTTCCCAGATCATTTCGCAACAGGTCTACTATCATTAAATTTTCAGCTCTTATCTTATTACTCTTTTTTAAATCGGCTTTGCTCTGGGAATCTTCTTCCGCGGTCTCTCCTCTTTTAATTGTTCCCTTCATCGGCCGGGCAATAATTTTATTCTTATCAATCCTGAAGAATAACTCCGGGGATAATGAGAGTATCTTCTCTGTATTGATATTAATTAAAGCTGAGTAAGGGGTGGGTTGAGAACGCCTAAGGTCTAAATACAGCCCTACTACATCCCCTTTAAAATCAAACTTTTCCTTAAAGGTAAAATTAACTTGATAGGTAAGGCCTTGCTCAAGATAGTATTTTATTTTTTTTATTTTCTCAGCATACTCTCTTTGGCTAATATTTGGTCTTATATTTTTTATCTCATATGATGATTTATCCAAAAGAGCGCGAGAACATTCCTGGTTAATCTTTTTCTTGCTGCTTATCTTTTTAGGCTTCTTACACACGCCAACCCAAGCTAAAGGGATTTTACCTTTTACTCTTAAAGGACGGTGGGCCTCTTCCAAGAAATACCCAAATTCATAAGAGAAATATCCGGCCAGCCAATAGCCTTTCTTAGAGTAATCTTCTAATCTTTTGAAAAATAAATCTAAATTATCCGCGGGCTTGAAGGTAATGATGTCTTTAAAGCTAGAAAATATAAAAGAAAAACGATCTTCTTGGGTCGTAGTTAGAGTTTCAAGAAGTATATAAGGCGGTTTTAAATTACCAAGGTAATTAAGTGGGTAACTCATCTTTGACAATGAGGACAAAAACAAGTTCCTCGTCCGCCCAAGGATATCTTCTCTATTGGCCTCCGGCATTCAGGACAAGGTTGATTCTTGCGGGCGTAAACTTTTAACCGCTTCTCCATACCGCCCCTGTCTCCACCCAGATCCCGGTAGGAATCAACTGATGAGCCCTTATACTTTATAGCTTCCTTTAGTACTGATACTACCTTCCGATGCAGAAGTTTTACTTCTTTTTCTCCTAAACTATTGGCGGCTCTTCTGGGGTCGATCTTAGCTAAAAACAAGGCTTCTTGAGCGTAAATATTGCCTAAACCGGAGATTAAAGTCTGATCCAGAAGTAAGACTTTTATTCTGGTCTTACGAGGTTTTAAAATCGCCTTAAACTCAAAATCGCTCATATCCAAAGCTTCTTTGCCTAAGGTTTTTATGAATTTTAAATCGCGGTAATCGCTTCGTAACCTTAACTCCCCTAATAGCCGAGAATCCATATAATTTAAGGCTGTACCGTCAGAGAAACGGAAAATGACTCTAGCCCTTTGGTCTTCCCTGCCATAGAGAAGCCAGCCGGAAATTCTTAAATGAACAATTAGAAATTTGTCTTCTTTGAATTTAAGGATCAGGAGCTTGGCTCGGCGGATGATTGCAGTAATCTTCTCGCCAATCAACCCCTTGCGAAAATCAGCCGCTGCCGGCTCTTTAACAACGTTACTCTTGATAATCTTAACATCAACAATTTTTTTGTTGATAATTACCGCTTCCAAATCCCGTTTTATAGTCTCAACTTCCGGTAATTCCGGCATTTTAGTTCCTTTTCCTGGTTGGGCTGGGTATCAACCAAGTAGGTAAAAGACAGTAATCACTATTATTAACAAAACCACTACCCAGGTTAACCGGGAACTCCCCCTTTCGGGAATGACCTCTTCTCCGCAATAAAGGCAAATAGTCGCATCATGGGGGATTGGTTTCTGGCACCTAGGGCAGGGAGTTAGTTTACTGAAATCTAACTCTTCTTTTTCCTCGGAGATACTCTGGTAATCAAAATAGCCTTGATCCATCATTCAATAATGGACAGGTACAAGGCCTGTCCCTACACAAGATGTTTGTAGATTCCCTGATACTCTTCAGTTTCATCAATACTGATAAACATAAGCTGAACTAGGCGGGCATTCTGCTTAACACTTACTCCTTGGGAATTGGAAACCACCAGAATAAACTCTCCCCGGCCCTTAAACCCGGCATCCCAGATTCCATTCTGGGTAAAAGCTCCCATCCGCAACAGAGAAGTGCGGCTAAAACCCAGGGCAGCTAAATTATTAGGCAGGTTGACTACCTCATTGGTTCTCGCTTTATAAGCGCCTGGTGAAAGCTCCCACCAACCATACTTATCTTCTTGGCACCTCTTCTTAGGCATAAATTCTTTACCTTGGGGTATCACTCGCTGGGAATTAGAAAAATCTAAGGCTCCGGCAGAATCAAATTCAAAAATCTTACCGACAGTTAAGTCAAAACCATTAGGGGTTAGCTGCTGATCTAAATTAATATACTCCTCAACCAAACCTTTCTCTTTGATTAACTGCTCAATCTCTTTTTTATTAAGCATCTTTAACTTTACCTTTAATATAATTGATTGCTTCCTTAGCCGTCTTTACCTTTTTGATCCCCTTTATATCCCAGGTGTCTATCCCCACAATCGGCTTCTCCTCATTAAAGCCAAAAGCAATTTCAGACAAAGTCCCGTATTCACCGCTGATAGCAATTATGGCCTTAGCGGCTCTGACCACTAAAATATTTCGAGCATAGCCTAAACCAGTGGGTATCGTTACATCCAGGTACTTATTAGCATCCTCACCGTCAGAGCTGGGTAGAATTCCTACGGTTAAACCGCCTTGGCTCCTCGCTCCCCGGCAAGCTGCTTCCATTACTCCTTCTCTGCCGCCGCAAATTAAGGCCCAGCCGGCTTTAGCGATAAGTTCACCTACTTCATAAGCTATTTTGTAAGCTCTTCTTGAAGCTTTATGGCCGCCAACTACAGCAACATTTATTTTCCTCATCACTTAGCTTATATTAGATAAATGCCCCCGGCAGGAATCGTATGCAATCTGCCCCAGGCAGTTGAATTCGAAGAATTCACCCTATTGCATCCGATGGCCGCCATCACAATAAGTAAAAACCTTACCCAGCCACAGGCACCTATCGATTACTAAAAAACCGTGTCCCCGGCAGGAATCGAACCTGCATTTTTGGCTCCGGAGGCCAACGCTCTATCCGTTGAGCTACGGGGACGTTTTTGAAAAAGCCAGCTAAAAACTATTTAATTAAAACTGTTTTTAAAAGTGATTTAAAACACCATTCTAAATAAACATTATCCCCGGTCTTTGATCCCGATAGATTCCGGGAAAAAACAGCTCTTGCCTTTTTCTGGCTTAAGACATTTTCTAACTCGCTTAAAGCTTTTTTACTCCCAGTCCCAGAGCCAAAGGTTAAAAAGCAGGCGGCTGTTTTATTATCAAGGCCACTCACTTTACTTAGGTAGCTCCGCAGAGCCGGGGCATAAGTAAAAGCCCAGACCGGGGAAGCAAAGATAACAAAGTCATACTCACCTAAATCATAGTTAACCTCTAGTAATTGGGGTTTCTTCCTAAATGCAGCATCGAGACATTGTTTAAGGAAAAGAACTGTTTCTTTCTCAAGTTTTAAATCAATTAAATCTAAAGAATTGCCTAAGGCACCTATTGCTTCTTTTAAAAATAAACAAGCTCTTCTAGTATTGCCGGTGAATGAATAAAAAACTACTGCGCCCTTCATGGTTAAAATAATTTTAGTTGATCTTCGGCCTTCTCTTCTTGGTTTTTAAAGATCTTGATTATACCATATTCACCGTCATGGCCGGGGATTACTTCCAGATTCTTCTCCCTCACCCGTTTTATCCCCTCCGCTACTTTCTCCGGCAGCTGGGCGAATAATTCATCAAGCGACAGCTTATTTAAAATTTTGAACTCCGGCCCTGAGTTATAAACTATATCTAAATATTCCCGTTCAACAGCTTTACTCTGTTTGCCTAGCCCCTTGGCATCAGCAATGATCTCTTCTAAAGCCACCATGCTTTTATAACCAATGGCACCCTCAGGAACAAACCCCTCTTTCCTGTCAGCTAACTCCTTAACCCGGCTTAAAACTCCCCGGGTTAGGGGCTTCTTACAGACCGGGCAGATACCTTGATGCTTTTTGCTCTCTTGGGGGTGAAAATTTATCTTACAATTTCTGTGGCCGTCATAATGGTATTTCCCTTCCTCAGGAAAAAACTCAATGGTATAGAGAAACTTCTCCTTATCTTTTGTCTCCAAGACTTTTTTTATCTCCTGGTAACTAAACTGGCAATTAAAAACATTGGCTTCCCGGCCAATCCGGGAAGGCGAATGTGCATCAGAGTTTGAGACTAACGAATACTTATCTAATTTTGAAATCATCCAGTTCATGGCTGGGTCAGAACTCAATCCAGTCTCAAGAGCAGTTATTTTCTCGGTATATTCTCCGTAAGCAGCTTCTAAAGAATCGAAACCGGATTTTGAACCAAAGACTGAAAACCAAGGGGTCCAGATGTGGGCCGGGATCAACATCAAATCGGTTGATATTTTAAACAACTCCTCGGCTAACTTCTTACAACTTAAGCCTAAAATCGGCCGGCCGTCTGAGGCAATGTTGCCGTGGGATGAAAGCATTTTATTGATCTCGCCGACTACTTCCAAAGAAGGTGCTAAAATTAGATTATGAACCCGGTAGACGCTGCCGTCTTGAGCAAAGATACTTGAGATTTCAGCTGAGGGGATGAACCGAATCCCTTGGTAAATATATAAGCCGCTATTTTTATCGGGTTCTAAGTACCGCTTCAATTCCTGATACCAGAGGTGGTGGGTAAAATCCCCGGTTCCCAGAAGATCTACGCCTTTAAGCTTAGCCCACTTAGCTAAATTAGGAATATCCATAGACCGGGAAGTGGCCCGGGAATATTTTGAGTGGATATGAAAATCAGCTACAAACTCCATCAGTTCGATAATTCTTTTAAAAATTAATTATTAGGTTCCTAAATTATCGCTCTTATAATCAAACCTGTCAAAGCTTAATCTTGGGATTACTCTTCTTGGCGGGTGTAGACAATCTTGCCCTTCTTAATCGTAGATTCAATAACCCCGGTTAGTTCCTGGCCCAGGAAAGGAGTATTTTTAGATTTGGAAGCAATATTTTTCTCTACTACTTTCCAGGTTTTGCTTAAGTCAGCAATAACTAAATCAGCGGCAGCACCGGGAGTAACTTTGCCGTATCCAGCTAAGCCGGCAATGGCTGCTGGTTGGGCAGAGAGTTTATCGGCTATACCCCTTAAATCAATTACCTTCTCTTTTACTAAATAAGTATTGGTTAAAGAAAAGGCTAGTTCCAGGCCGATAAAGCCCGGGGGAGCAGCTTCAAAAGGAAGCTCTTTCTCGGCTAGAGAGTGAGGGGCATGGTCAGTGGCGATACAGTCAATTACTCCTTGAGCTAAGGCTCTCCGGATGGCTTTTTTATCTTCCTCATCGCCTAGAGGCGGATTAACCTTTAAGTTGCCGGAGAAGTTGCTCTTCTCAATATCATCAACGGTTAAAACAAAGTAGTGGGGACAGGTTTCAGCCGTAACTTTAACTCCCTCCTTTTTAGCCCTTTTGATTATTTCAATACTCTTAGCACTACTTATATGAGCAAGATGAATCCGGACATCTAAATATTTCGCCAGCTCAATATTCCGGGCTACGACTAAACTCTCGGCAATATCCGGTACGCCGGGGATTCCGTACTTAGAAGCAATCAGGCTCTCCCGCATACTGCCGTTATTGGCTAGTTGTTTATCTTCGCAGTGCGAGATAATCAAAAGGCCCGACATCTTGGCGTACTCATAGGCCCGGCGTAAAATTAAACTGCTGGCTATTGAGTTGCCATCATCACTTAAGGCCAGGCACCCGGCTCTTTTTAAAGCTGCAAATTCAGTTAGCTCTTTGCCAGCTCTATTTTTAGTTATCGCTCCCACCGGATAAATGTCAATAAGGTTAAGACGCCGGCTCTCTTCAACTACCCAGCTGGCCAAACCTTCATTGTCTATAGGAGGCTGGGTGTTAGGCATACAGAAAATTGTAGTAAAACCTCCCTTGGCCGCAGCAGTAGAACCGCTTAAGAAATCTTCCTCATCCTCCCTGCCCGGGGTGCGCAGGTGTGAGTGTAAGTCAATAAAACCGGGGAAGACACACTTACCACCAGCGCTGATTTTTTTATCCGCCGGCCCAGAGATATTCTTAGCAATCTCGGTAATCTTGCCGCCCTCGATTAATAAATCAGCTTCAATAATCTTATCAAAATTTACGATCTGGGCTTTCTTGATTAAAATCCTCATATTTGCCTCTTTCTTGTTCCTACTAAATATAATACAGCCATTCTTACAGCTAAACCGTTTTCGGCCTGCTTTAAAATCAAAGGGTGAACTTGCTCTTTTAGGTTTGAACTTATCTCAATACCCCAGTTTACCGGGCCGGGATGCATAATTAAGCAGCTCTTTTTGGCTTTCTTTAGTCTCTCGGGGGTCAAAGCGAACCTATTGACATATTCGCGCAGACTAGGAAAGAAGGAAAAGTCCTGCCGTTCTTTTTGGATCCGCAGCATTATAATAACATCAGCCTCTTTTATCTCCTGATCTAAATCGTACGATACCTTAACCCCCAGCTTCTGAAACTCAAAGGGAATAAGGGTACTTGGCCCGCAGACTGTTACTGATGAGGAGAATTTTTGAAAACCAAAGATATTAGAACGGGCTACCCGGGAGTGAGCTATATCCCCGACGATTAAGACTTTTAATTTCTCCAGGCTCCCCCTGGCTTCCTGAACCGTAAACATATCCAGCAAAGCTTGGGTTGGATGTTCATTCCTTCCGTCCCCGGCATTAATAATACTAGCTTGGGTATAGCTGGCCAACGAAGGCAAAGATGCTCCCAGGCCGATTCTAATTATCATAATATCGGGGTGGTAGGCCTCTAAATTCTTGATAGTGTCAATTATGGTCTCACCCTTGGTTAAACTGCTTGATGAAGACGAGAAATTCACCACATCAGCACTTAAGCGCTTGGCAGCCAGTTCAAAAGAAGTCCGGGTCCGGGTTGAGTTCTCAAAAAACAGATTAACAATAGTCTTTCCTCTTAGGGCCGGAACTTTCTTAACCTCTCTTTGAGAAATCTCTTTAAAAGAGTTGGCGAGAGCAAATACTACTTCCAACTCCTGACGGCTGAAATCCTTAATCCCTAAAATATGCTTTTTCTGCCATTCTTCCATTTAATTACTCTCCCCGATTACTACCACTTCATCAACTGCATCGCACTCATCGAGCCTTACCTCAACCACTTCTCGCCGCGAAGTGGGAATATTTTTCCCTACATAGTCAGCTCTTATCGGTAGCTCCCGAAAACCCCTGTCTACTAAGACTAAATATTCTACCCGTTTAGGCCGGCCAAAGTCCATAATTTCATTTAAGGCTGCCCGGACAGTTCGCCCGGTATAAAGAACATCATCAACAAGAACTACTATTCTTTCGCTCAAGTCGAAGTTAATCTTAGTCTCTTTAACTATTGGCTTAGGCCCAATAGTAGTTAAGTCATCCCGGTAGAAAGTAATATCTAAAACACCCAAAGGAATTTTAACCCCACTGATCTCTTTTATAATTGTTTGGATTCGTTTAGCCAGGTGAACTCCCCGAGTTTGAATACCGACCAAAGCTAATACGCCTGGATCAGGGCTCTTCTCTAAAATTTGGTGAGCAAGACGATAGAGCGTCCTCTTAATGCCGTCCTGAGAGAGTATTTTCTTTTTTTCCTTCTGACTACCCATAAAAATAAAAAAACCGTTCCAGCTTCCTGCTAAAACGGCCCACTTTTTGAGATTCTTTAAACTTTCTCATAATATGTCCTTGTCGGCCTCACCGGACCGACTTAAAGGCTATATAATATATACCCTACCTGAGATATTTTGTCAAGGAGAATCTAGTAATTCGGGACAGACCCAGTTTAGTATTTTACTTTTTCTGTTTTCTTAAAAGAACTCCTTTACTGGCTTAGCCTTTTTAAATGGGCCCTGTCCCGAATTGAGTTTGCGGTTATCTATCACTAAAACAAACTCACCCTTAGGCTTTTTCTGGCTAAAATAGCTTATGGCCTCCTCTATTCCTAGCTCTAAGGTCTCCTCGAACTTCTTGGTCATTTCGCGGGCGATAGCTACTGGAACTTCTCCTAAAACCTCTTTTATCAATTCCAATGACTTTAAGACCCGGTAAGGAGATTCAAAAAATACTAGAGCAAGATCCCATTCTTTTACCTTCTCTAGTAGTTTCTTCCGGGCATTATTTTTGCGCGGCAGATACCCTAAGAAAGCAAACTTATCATGAGGTATTGAAGCTAAGCTTAAGCAATTAATAATGCTTGAGGGGCCGGGTAAAGAAGTAATTGGTATTCCTTCTTGGCGGCAGACTTTTATTAACCTATATCCGGGGTCAGAAATAGTGGGAGTGCCGGCTGATGAGACTAAAGCGATGTCACGGCCTTTCTTTAACTCTTCGATTACTAAAGGTATCTTCCTTATTTCATTATGTTCGTAGAAACTGGCTAGATCTTTTTTGACCCCCAAGTGTTTTAAAAGTCTGCCGGTCTTACGAGTATCCTCGGCTAAGATAAGACTCACTTGGCCTAAGATACGAATTGCCCTTAAAGTAATGTCTTCTAAATTCCCAATCGGAGTAGCTACCACATACAACATCTTAATTTTCCTATTCTACGGTAACTGATTTTGCTAGGTTCCGGGGTTGGTCTATCTCGCAACGGCGATTCTTCGCTACAAAGTAAGCAAACAGCTGCAGGCTTACAGCAACTAAAAAAGGGCTTAAGTCCTGACTGGCAACTTGAGGAATATAAATTATTTGGCTGCTTAAGGTGCTGGCCTCCTGGTCATTATCACTTAATATAGTTAAAATCTTACCCTTCCTGGCCTTTACTTCCTGCATGTTAGAAACCATTTTCTCATATAGTGCATCGGCAGGGGCAATGCAGACAACTGCCCGATACTCATCAATCAAAGCAATCGGGCCGTGTTTCATTTCGCCGGCAGGGTAACCTTCAGCTGGAATGTAAGAGATCTCTTTTAACTTCAAAGCTCCTTCCAGAGCCGAAGGATAGTTTAGCCCGCGGCCTAAGAACAAAAAAGACCCAAACCGAGAAAACTTATTGGCAATTCTTCTGATCCTGGAACTGGTATCTAATATCTCCTGTAGATAGCGGGGAGTTTTCTTAAGACCGCTTAAGATTTTTTTTATCTTAGGCTCGCTTAAAGTCTTCTTCAACCGAACCAGGTAGAGAGAAAATAGATAAAGTGAGAAAACCTGGGCGGTATAAGCTTTGGTTGAGGCGACCCCGATCTCTGGGCCGGCTAAGGTGGCGATAAAGCCGTTGCTTTCCTTAACTAAGCTTGAGCCTAAAACGTTACAGATGCTTAAAATCTTTGCTCCCTTCTTCTTGGCCTCTCTCACTGCGCCCAAAGTATCAGCAGTTTCACCGGATTGAGATATAGCCAGGAGTAGGTCGTTTTTGGCTAGTTTGAGTTTACGGTAACGAAACTCCGAAGAAGTATCTATCTCAATATCAAGACCAGAATATTTTTCTAAAAAATATTTAGCCACATAACCGGCATGATAGGCTGTGCCACAGGCAACTATAAAGATTTTTTTTACCTTCTTGAAGTATTTATCGGAGATGTTAAGGCTGGGAAAACCTATTCGCTCTCCCTTGCAATATAAGGAAAGAATTTTCCGCAGCACCCCGGGTTGCTCAAAAATTTCTTTAAGCATAAAGTGCTCATAACCCTTTTTCTCAGCCGCTTTAGCTTCTAACTTAACCTTCTCTATCGCTGGTTTTACTCTCTTATTCTGAAAACTGAGTATCCTTATCCCTTTTTTACTTAAAACTGCCATCTCTTCATCCTTTAAATAAACCACTCTCCGGGTAAAGGGTAATATCGCCAGAATATCAGAAGCTAAAAAATTACCTTCATCCCCCAAGCCAATGATTAGGGGGCTAGCTTTTCTCACCGCGACAAGCTTATCGGGTTCATCAGCCGAAACTATACCTAAGGCAAAAGATCCTTTTAGTTTACTCACTGCTTTTTGAACCGCATCCTCTAGAGACCTCTTATAAAACTTGGCAATTAAATGTACGATGACCTCGCTATCAGTCTCGCTTAAAAACTTATATCCTTCTTTAATTAATTGAGTTTTTAAGGGAAGAAAGTTCTCAATAATCCCATTGTGGACAATAGCGATCTTTCCCTGGCTGTCTAAGTGGGGATGAGCATTAATCTTATTGGGCCGGCCGTGAGTAGCCCAGCGGGTATGTAAAATACAGAGAGAAGTTTTGGCGTTTATTTTGCCCCTTAAATCTTCTGACAACCGCCTGATTCTACCGGGCCTTTTCCGAAGGAAAAGCCTGCTCTTATCCACACTGGCGATTCCGCAAGAATCATACCCCCGGTATTCTAGACGGGATAAACCGGTTACTACCGCAGAAATCGGCACCCCTTTGCCGACATATCCAAAGATACCACACATTATTCCTGGCTCCTTTCTTCTGGTCTTTGGGGAGCAACAAAGCAACTCTCGACTTTTTTATTGGTAAAATAAAAAATAAGTATGCCAGGATAAATTATTTGCAAGATAGCCTGGTTAATCGATAAAGAATTAAATAAGGCTGTGACTCCGGTTAGAATAACCGTAAAAAAAGAAAAGTAAAGGGTAAGCCGCCGGCCCCACTCTTTTCTTAAAAGGATTCCTAACCCGGACAGTAAGAAGATTGTGGCGATAATTGCTTGTGATAGGATAATCACTTTAAATTGTGGGGTAGTTAAGGGGCCGCCGGAAATAATCTTATTGAACTCACCGCGGAGAGCCTGGCTGGCTGAAGAACCCGGATTAAAGTAAACCGGTAAGAAGATGCCCAAAGAAAGCAAACCAAGGACGAAAAAATTGAATCCTCCCAAAATTAAACTTCCCCAGGGCTGTTTTTTTCTTTTCTTCCTATCCATATAAATAAAAAGCGACCCCAGCCGGATTTGTATGCCCTCTCCGACGAAGTCGGAGCCGGTTGAGGCTAAGCCTCAACCGCATATGCATACAAAATAAGACATTGGCTTTTGTCGCTACCCCTGAGTTTTAGCTGGATACTGAGCTTTAGCATTAAATAATACGACCCCAGCCGGATTTGAACCGGCGCCGTCGCCGTGAAAGGGCGATGTCCTGAACCGGGCTAGACGATGGGGTCGAAAGTGTTTCTTATTTTAGATTATACAGTTAATTTGTCAACCAAACTTTCTTTTTTTAGTCTTCGGGGATGCTGCGGGCGATAGTAGAAAGTTTGTCGGCTTTCTCTAGGTTTATTACCTTCACCCCTTGGGTGGAGCGGCCGGAAACTCGGATGTCCTGAACTTTGGTCCGGATAAGGATTCCCTTTTGTGTAATACAGATTACTTCATCGTCAGGCCTAACCAGAACTAACGCCCTAACCCGTCCTATTTTAGAAGAGAGCTTTATATTAATTACTCCCTTACCCCCTCGGGATTGTAAACGATACTCTTGAATCGGGGTTCTTTTGGCAAAACCGTTTTCGGTAGCTGTAAGAAGGTAGAAATCTTCTTTTTTCAAGGATCTTTTAATTAAAACCATTCCTAAGGTGATATCTTTCTTGGCTAACCTCACTCCCCGGACACCCTGGGATTGTCGTCCGGTCGGTCTTATATCACTGCTCTTAAATTTTATCGCAAGGCCTTCTTGAGTTGCTAAAATCACCTCTTCTTCTCCGTCGCAGACTCCGGCCCCAACCAGATTATCGTCTTTCCCGAGAGTTATGGCAAATATTCCGCTTTTACGTATATTGGAAAATAGCCCCAAAGAAGTCCGCTTGACCATACCCTTCTGAGTCGCCATAAAGATAAACTTCTCAGAGTCAAAATTTTGGACTGCTAAAACTGTGGTGATTTTTTCCTTCCCGGAAAGACTTAAGAGATTAACCATTGCTCTCCCCTTAGAGATTCGTGAGCCAGTAGGAACCTCATAGGTCTTGAGAGGATAAATCTTGCCTTGATTGGTAAAAAACAAAAGAGTCTCTTTGCTGGAAGCAACAAAAAGATGCTCAACAAAATCAGCATCAGCAGTAGCCATAGCAGCAACTCCCCGGCCTCCCCTTTTTTGTTGTCGATAAGTAGTCAGGGGCATTCGCTTGACGTAGCCGGAACCGGTTATACTGATAACCATGTCCTCCTCTACAATTAAATCCTCAATCTCTATCTCTTCTTTCTGGGCTACAATCTCAGTGCGCCGCGGGTCAGCAAACTTTTCCCGTATCTCTTGTAACTCCTCTTTAATTAAAACCTCCTGTCGCTTCTGGGAAGACAGTATCGACTTTAAGTATTCTATTCTCTTCAACAGCTCTAAATACTCTTGCTCTATCTTTTCCCGCTCCAGGGCACATAGCCTCTGCAATTGCATCTCTAAGATTGCCTGAGCCTGAATCTCGGTAAGCTTAAATTTCTTCATCAGCGCTAGCTTAGCATCCTGAGGGTTTTTAGACTTTTTAATTGTCTCAACCACCTTATCTAGAAACTTCAGGGCAATCTTTAGCCCTTCTAAAATGTGGGCCCTTCGTTCGGCCTTATCCAGCTCAAACCGGGTTCTTCGGACAATTACCTCTTTGCGAAAATTAATATGGTGGAAAAGCATCTCCTTTAAACCGAGAATTTGGGGTTTGCGATTTACCAGGCACAAAAAGATAGCCCCAAAAGTTGTCTCCATACTAGTATGCTTATAGAGCCGATTTAGAACTATCTCGGCTTGGGTATCGCGCTTAAGCTCGATTACGATCCTTATCCCTTCTTTGCCTGACTCATCACGAAGATCAGATATCCCCTCTACTCTTTTGCTGGTAATAAGCTGGGCTATCTGCTCCATTAAGGTAGTCTTATTAAGCTGATAAGGAATCTCGGTAATCACAATCTGATCCTTGTTCCTTTCCCGTTCAACAGTTGCTTTAGCTCTAACCGTGAGCTTACCCCGGCCTTCCTTGTACATGTCAAGAATACCACTTCGCCCACAGATTGCACCGCCGGTAGGAAAGTCTGGCCCCCGAACATACTTATGAAGATCTTTTACCGAAGCTTTGGGTTGATCGATTAAATAGATTAAAGCATCGCAAATTTCCCCCAAGTTGTGTGGTGGTATATTAGTAGCCATACCAACAGCAATCCCGCTTGCGCCGTTAAGCAGCATGTTGGGTAATACCGAAGGAAGAACCTCTGGTTCAGTGAGAGAGTTATCAAAATTAGGGAAAAATTTAACTGTATCCTTGTCAATGTCTTGTAAGATATAGTCGGTTATCCGAAACATCCGAGCCTCGGAATAACGCATAGCAGCCGGTGGGTCTCCATCAATAGAACCAAAATTACCTTGGCCATTTATTAAAGGATAGCGCAAAGAAAAATCCTGAGCCATTCTCACTAAAGCATCGTATACGGCTATATCCCCGTGGGGGTGGTATTTACCTAAAGTCTCACCTACGATTCGAGCACACTTCTTGTGGGCCTGATTGTAGCGCAGGTGTAACTCATGCATAGCGTAAAGGATCCTTCGCTGTACCGGTTTCAAACCGTCTCTGATGTCCGGAAGAGCCCTGCCGACAATTACACTCATAGCGTAAGAGAGGTAGGATTCTTTCATCTCCTCTTCTAAATATTTACTGATGATTTTTTCTTTAAAACCTTCGGCCATCATCTGTTGTTTAATACCCCCTTAAACATCTAAGTTTCTCACCTCGTGGGCAAAGGCCTGGATAAATTCTCGCCGAGGCTGGGCCTGATCCCCCATTAAGATAGTAAAGATACTATCCGCCTCTACTGTATCTTCGAGAATCACTTTCACCAAAGTTCTTTTCTGGGGGTCCATCGTGCTTTCCCAGAGCTGTTCGGGATTCATCTCACCCAACCCTTTATAACGCTGAATGCTCATTCCCTTAGTTGCCAGTTTGCGTACCTCCGCCAACACTATCGTTAAGTTATTGCAACTTATCTCCTCCCCGCTCTCTTCATTGACCAGAATAAATAAGTCTTTATCCTGCGGCAGGTAATCCTCTAACCCGGTTCCTGCCTTGATAAAGTCTTCGTTGATCTTCCTTATTTCGTGAGACTCATAAATCTCTATATGGTCTAACTCTTCTATCTCGCCGTAAGAAACCAGCTCATCTTCTTTAAATAAAAAGGCTGGTTGCTGCTGCACTGATATCTTATGGGCCGGATATTTTTTATTCTTCAGATCAATTGCCCGGACATATTGTTTAAAAGGGACTCCTTTTCTCTCTAAAGATGCCTCTAGCCGTTCGATGGTAATGATATTTTGTATTATTTTCTCCAGCTCTTTTTGGGTAAAAACTTTCCCCCCTTTTTTACCCTTTATAAGTTTCGCTGCTTTAGTCCCCAGCGATAAGATAATCTCGTTCATCTCCTTTTCAGTATGTATATACTCTTCCCAACCTTTCTTCTTAATCCGGTAGAGAGGTGGTTGAGCAATATAAATATGCCCACCCTCTATTAAGGGCAACATGTGACGATAGAAAAGGGTTAAAATAAGGGTCCGGATATGTGAACCATCAACGTCAGCATCAGCCATAATAATTACTTTATTATAACGGAGCTTGGAAAGGTCAAAGTCTTGGCCTACCCCGGTTCCTAAAGCTGCGATAATGGTCCTGATTTCCTCGCTACCCAAAACCCTATCTAAACGAGCTTTCTCAACATTAAGAATCTTTCCTTTTATTGGTAAGATAGCCTGGAAATTTCTGTCCCGGGCTTGTTTGGCGCTACCGCCAGCGCTCTCTCCTTCGACAATATAGACCTCAACAAATTCGGCATTCCGCTCAGAACAATCAGCCAGTTTACCAGGTAAGTTAGCTGCGTCTAGGGCACCTTTTCTGCGAGTCAGCTCTCGAGCTTTCCGGGCAGCTTCCCGAGCCTGGGCTGCTACGACTGCTTTCTGCACGACTTTATTAGCCACCGAAGGAGTTTCTTCCAAAAAAGAACTCAAAGCTTCAAAAGCAATAGAGTTAACTAAACCGTCGACTTCAGAGTTACCCAGTTTGGTCTTAGTCTGTCCTTCAAACTGAGGGTTAGGTATTTTAACGCTTACAACCGCACAAATGCCTTCCCGGGCATCATCTCCGGAAATATTATTGAGGTTTTTCAGCAGTTTTTTCCCTCTGGCGTATTGATTAAGGGCCCGGGTGAGAGCGGTTTTGAACCCGCTTAAATGAGTCCCCCCTTCGGTAGTGTTGATGTTGTTGGCGAAAGAATAGATGGTTTCCTTGTAGCCGTTGTTATACTGCAGCGCACCTTCAACCGCGATACCATCTTTTTCTTTTTGGAAATAAATAATCTTTTTATGTAAAGAGTCTTTGTTCCGGTTAAGGTATTCAACAAAAGAAACAATCCCGCCCTTAAATTTAAAGACAGCTTCCTTGTCTTTACCCTCATGAACAAGAATTATTTCTATGTTTTTGTTTAAAAAAGCCAACTCTCTTAATCTTTGGGCAAGAACATCGAAAGAAAACTCCTGGACTGAAAAAATACTGGTATCGGGTTTAAAGGTAATTTTGGTTCCAGTAGTCTTGGCTTTCCCGATTACTTTGAGTTTGGTCTTGGTCTGGCCCCGTTCAAAACTCTGGTGGTAAACTTTTCCTTCTCTTTTTACTTCGGCCTCTAACCATTCACTCAATGCATTAACACAACTAACCCCCACTCCATGCAGCCCGCCGCTTACCTTATAAACCCGGTGATCGAACTTCCCGCCAGAATGGAGGGTAGTAAGAACCACTTCCAGAGCCGGTTTCTTCATTTTTTTATGTACCCCTACCGGGATACCTCGGCCATTATCTTCCACCGAGACACTGTTGTCGGTATGGATTGTAACTTGTATCTTATCGCAATACCCAGCTGAAGCCTCATCAATAGAGTTATCAACCACTTCATAGGCTAAGTGATGCAGCCCCCGCATTGCAGTATCGCCGATATACATTGCCGGCCTTTTTCTTACTGCCTCGATCCCGCCGAGAACCTGAATGGTGGTTGCGTCGTATTTTTGGGTTTTTGCCATTTTTAGTTTATCTCTACCTTTATCTCTTGAATCTGGGGAAACTCTTCTTTGATTTTGTTTAGTATTTTATCTTTTTTTAACTGGAAATCATACCGCAGGCTCGAGGAATCGGCTTTAAAAACCAACATATTCCCAACCACCCCCTTAAGGTAAACATCTCCTTGGGTCTCAGAGTTTAAAAACTGGTTTACAATCTGTTGTATTTTGCCTTGTTTTATACACTCGGCTCTTTTCTTATCTAAAAATTTATCTAATAAATGTTTTATGTGTGTACTCACAAAGAATTATGGTTTCATGGGAAGGATTAAGTAAATATATCTTTCTTTTCTTAACACCGCAGGTTTATCAGCCCCAAAAAAATCAATACAAACCTCTTCGTCTTCAAGGTTTTTTAAGGCATCGATTAAATAGTTCGGGTTAAACCCAATTTCTAGATGCCCGCCGCTATAGGTGGCAGCCACTACTTCTTTCACTTCACCTAATTGAGGGGTGTTTTTGTAAATAGTTAGGTTGTCTTTTTTCAGCTCTAATTTCACCCCTTGATAATCGCTGGTTGAGAGTAGATTCGCCCTTTTAAAGGCAAAAAGCAGCTTTTCCCGATCAACTCTTAATTTATCTTTTCCTTCTTTAGGGATATATTGAGAGTAGTTAGGGAACTCCCCCTCTATTGGCCGGGCAATAAAATAAGTGTTTTTAAAATCAAAACTAACCCGGTTCTCCTCCACGGATAAATACACTTCCTCTTTGGTTTCTTTTATTAGTTTATGTAGCTCACTTACTGCTTTCGCAGGAAGAATAAAGCATATTTTCGAGGTTAGTTCGGGTTGTTTGGGGGGTAGTTTCCGCCAAACAAAAGATAACCTCTTCCCGTCAGTGGAAATTAATTTTATTTTATTCTCCTCTATCTCAAAAAGGATACCCCCTAAAACATAATTACTATCCTCGTGGCCCACACAAAAAGCAGTCAACTTAATCATCTCCCCTAATTCTTGAGGGTCTAATTTGATAAGAGATACACCTCCCTTCTCCTGAATCTGGGGGAATTCTTCGGGGTTTAAAACCCCTAGTTTAAACTCAATATTTTCACACTTTACTAAAAGGTTGTTTTTGGTTTTTTCGATGGTAATTTCTTGGGGGGGTAGTTCGCGAATAATTGAAAGAATTTTTTTCATTGGGATAGCTATCTGCCCGGTTTCTAATACCTTATTGGGTTGCAGAGATATTATAGATACATCTAAATCTGTAGTGGTGAACTTTAAGTTATCTTTTGTAGCAGTTATTAAAACACTGCTTAATAAAGGAAAGTTCTGTTTGGTTGTAGAAGGGCCTAATACTTTTAATAGGTTTTCTACTAATATATCTTTATTAATAATAAATAACATAGTAGTATTAGTAGTAAGCGTTGTGAGTTTTGTTAAGAAGTGAATATTCTACCAGAACCAAAGCTAAAAATAAATGTTTTATTCACAAACCTCTTTACAAACTCTTGATTTCTTGTGTAAGGCTGTCAATAGTGAGTTTTATTTTTTTATTCTTTTCACACTCTCTCTTTATTTTTTTACAAGAATAAAGAATTGTGGTGTGGTGTTTAGCCCCAAAAAAACTCCCAATTTCCGGCAGGGACAGCTCAGTTAACTCTCGCACTAAGTACATCCCAACTTGCCGGGGGAGCACTAAAGTTTTGTTTCGCTTCTTGTTTTTCAGGTCTTCCCTACTCACCCCGAAATAATTCCCTACTTTAAGCAAAATAGTGTCAGGGGTCACCCGCTTGTAGATTTCCTTAACCATATCTTTTAAAATTTCTTTAGCCAGCTCCAAACTTATTGGTTTATTTTCAATTAAAGAGTAAGCGATAATTCTTACTAAAGCCCCCTCCAGTTCCCGTATATTAGTGGTGATATTTTCGGCAATAAAATGAATGACATCCGAGTCGATTTTTATTGGGTCTTTCTCTAATTTTTTCTGCAAAATAGCCACCCGGGTTTCAAAGTCAGGTAGTTGGATATCCACTACCAACCCCCAATTAAACCGGGAGATTAATCTTTCTTCCAATTTACTAATCTCTTTTGGTGGTTTATCAGACGAAACAATGATTTGCTTGTGGTGGTCATACAAGACATTAAAGGTGTGGAAAAACTCTTCCTGGGCAGCTTCTTTCCCAGCCAGAAACTGTATATCATCAATCAAAATAACGTCAATATCCCTATATTTTTGACGGAATTTTTCAGTTGAACGGTTACGGATAGAAAAAATAAGTTCATTGGTGAATTTTTCTGAAGAAATATATTTTGCTTTTAGCGACGGCCCTCTGGCGAGAATCTGATGGGCAATTGCCTGCATAAGATGTGTTTTTCCTAACCCTACTCCCCCATAAATAAACAGGGGGTTATATGCTTTACCCGGGGCATTGGTTACAGCCAGAGAAGCAGCGTGAGCCATCCGGTTTGAGGCCCCCATAATAAAATTATCAAAAGTAAAGCGCGGGTTTAGGCGCAGAGAATCTTGAGGTTCCTCGCGGAAACTCTGCTGGATTGTCTTAAAAATTTTAGTAGTCTTTTTTTTAAGCAGGTTGGGATTTACATCAAAGATCACTTCAAAATCCTTTTGAGCTAGCTCGCTTAAAACCTGTTTTATTTGAGGAAGATAGCGGCTTTCCACCCAGTTTTTAAAAAAATTATCCGGGGCTTCCAGAGTTAAAGAGGTTTGGTCGATTATTTTTAAGTTAAGCGGTGCAATCCAGGTGTCGAACGAGGTTTCACCCAGAATACTCTTGAGTTTCTCTTTACAGGTTTGCCAAATTTGTTCCGTCATTTTAGTGAAGATTCACAAAATTCACAACTTATTCACACCCAACAAGCGAGGCGGAAATAATTATACCGCAATAAATTTTCTTTGCAACATTTTTATGGTTGACACAAGGAAAAGATATGTTAAAATTTCATCTATGAAAAAGAATATCAAAACACCCACCAAACTAAAAGGGAAAAAAAAGAAAGGATTCCGGGCCCGGATGGCAAGTGCTGGCGGCAAGAAAGTCATAAAGCGCAGAAGGAAAAAAGGCCGGAAAAAGCTCAGTTTATGAGAAAGGTAGTGCTCTTTTTTTTAAGGCTTTATCGTTCAGTGTCCGGGGTATTTCCCGGCCGTTGTATCTACTTTCCTACCTGTTCCCAATATTCTCAACAAGCTTTTTTACACTACCCTTTTTTTAAAGCTTTGAAACTTAGCTTAATTCGCCTCCTCCGCTGCAACCCTTTTGCCAAGGGGGGGATTGACCTTTTAAAATAATGATGGAAAAGCGGTTTTTCTTAGCTTTTGTTGTAACTTTAGTTTTTTTTGTAATCTATTCCCAGCTGGTTGCACGATTCATGCCGCAACCAGTTCCTCTACAAGGAGATAGAAAAGAATATTCCCGGGAAGACCAAGGCTCGCTACAGCCTGGACAAATTTCTTCCCAGCCTTCCCCTTTAATCATAGAAGAACCAGCTGAATCGATTGATTTCCCTCAAGCAGTCATAGGTAATTTTGTTATAACATACTCTCCTTTAGGTGGTTACATAAAAAGTATCGCTATCGGTGATCAAGCCAGTGAACTTCCTTTTCAGAATATTGGTTTTTTGCCTCAAGACCAGGGTAAACAATTCACTGCCAATATCAGCGATAAAGGAATTGAATTTATTGGGCCGGGTGACCAGCGCAAAGCATTTGTCTTTGAGGGCTATAGCTTAGGAATAACTCTTAATCCTCCACCAGTTGAACCGCTAGTTCTGTTCTCGAACTCTTTACACCCCAATATGTTAGACCAAAGATATCAGGAAATTTTTTATTCTCGGGGGCAAGTCATAAAAAGAAGCTCAGCACAAAAAATGAAAGATAATACTTATAGCAGTGTTGAATTCGCCGGAGCCCGGGATCGCTATTATTGTTTTTCATTACTCAAAGGGAACTATAAATTCAAGTGGTTAAAAGACAAGGAAAAAGGGCACTTGTATCTCTTTTCTCCGCCGGAGCAAATTTTAGTTTATGTTGGGCCTCAACTTAACAAAGAGCTAAAACCATTTGGGCTAGAGGGGGTTATCTACTATGGTTTCTTCCATGCCATTGGTGTGGGGATGATAAAACTTCTCTACTTTTTTTACTTTCTGACCAAAAATTGGGGTTTAAGCATTGTTTTCTTCTCCGTCTCAGTTTCTTTGCTCCTCTTCCCCTTTACATCTAAGAGTACTGTAGCTATGCGGAAAATGCAGCAGATTCAGCCGGAAGTCGAAGCCATAAAAGCCAAGTACAAGGATAATCCTCAGAAGTTACAAAAAGAAACCATTGAATTATATCGAAAATACAAGATAAATCCTTTGGGCGGGTGTTTGCCGTTGTTATTTCAGCTTCCGGTAATTATGGCTTTTTACCAGATTATTTTTCGTTTTGTAGAGTTAAGAGGCGCTCATTTCTTATGGATTAAAGATCTTTCTCAGCCGGATCGCTTTTGCAAACTCCCCTTCCCTGGCCCCTTAGGTTACTTGAATCTCCTCCCGATTTTTTTAGTGGCTATAGGGCTTGTGCAGCAAAAAATTACTACCTCCTCCTCCGCTGCTCCGTCGCAACAGAAATCAATGGGGCTGTTTTTTACAGTATTTATCGGAGTTATTTTTTACACCTTCCCTTCAGCCCTAACCCTGTATTGGCTTATCCAGAATTTATTTACCTTGTCTCATCAAGCCCATCTAGCCCGAAACAAGACCTAAATACAGGTTTCCACGTGAAAACGGACAGGTTTCCACGTGAAAACGGACAGATTTTCACGTGAAAACGGAGAGGTTTCCACGTGAAAACACTTAAGTGGAAACATTCACTATAGCAACACAAAGAGTCCACAAGTCCAATTCTCAAAACGCAAAACAAGCCAGGCTTAACTAACCAAAATTAGGTAATTTTTTTGGTTATTTTCACGTGAAAACACAAAGAACTTGACAATCGCTCTTTTTTTTATTACAATTAGGTAAAGCTTCAGCCTTTGGCGCATAAACTAGTAGAATATTGCGAATCTAGTTGCTGGAGTAAATCACTAGCTGATATTAAAACAGGTGTGGAAACATTAATTTTGTCAATTGCTCTGAGGGTAAAGCGGTTTTCACGTGTCTCTCCCCTGAGAATAAAAGTACTGGGGAGATCCATGTGGAAACCTCTATCATTCCATAAGAGCACGAGGTTTTCACGTGAAAACGCAAGAGCATTAATAAACTAAAATGGGCAAAATAATCGGCATTTGTAATCAAAAAGGTGGTACTGGCAAGACGACCACAGCGATTAATTTAAGCTCGTTTTTAGGCCTGGGGAATAAAAAAACTTTACTTATTGACATGGATCCTCAAGGTAATGCTACTTCCGGAGTAGGATTTGACAGCCAAGGAAAAAACTCTATTTACGATGTAATTATGGACAAAGCTCTTTTGTCCGAAAGCATTTATCCTACTAAATGGCCGCAATTACAGCTTATCCCTTCAGACATTTCCCTTACCGGCGGAGAAGTTGAATTAGTCAATACCGAGAATAGAGAATTGCGGTTAAGTCAAAGGTTGGAGGAGATCAAGAATGATTTTTCCTACATTATTATTGATGCGCCGCCTTCTTTAGGCCTGCTTACGGTAAATGTCTTAGCCGCTTCGGATAGTTTGGTTATTCCGGTACAATGCGAATACTATGCTTTAGAGGGAGTTTCCAAATTAATCAATACTGTAGAGCTAATTCGTGAAAGATTAAATCCTTCATTAGAGATTGAAGGGGTTCTTCTCACCATGGCTGATTTTCGTACCCGGCTTACTTTGCAGGTGATAGAGGAGGTGCGAAGGTTTTTTCAGCAAAAAACACTTGATGTTATTGTACCTCGGAATATAAAACTTGCTGAGGCTCCTAGTTTTGGTAAGCCGATCTTTTTTTACGATCCGGCTTGCGTGGGTGCTAAAGCCTACTTAAATTTAGCTCAAAAAATATTAAAGGAGAATATAGAACTTAACCAATTAGCAAGTCCGGTTGACAGAGCACCTTCTCTCACCGGATAAAGATAAGGAGTTAACAATGGGGAAAAAAGTTTTAGGAAGAGGCTTAGATGCACTTATTCCTACGAAGACTGCGGCGATGTTCCCGCGAGAATTTATGCATTTGTCTTTGGACAAAATAAAACCGGCCAAACATCAACCACGTCAAGAAGTGGGAGAAAAGGAGTTGGGGGAGTTAACTCAATCGATTAAGGCCAAAGGGTTTATCCAACCGATTGTGGTAAGAACTATTGCTGACGGCAGTTATGAGGTGGTAGCTGGTGAGCGAAGGTATCAAGCTGCTAAGTCATTGGGGCTCAATGAGATACCAACAATAGTTAAAGAGCTTAGTGATCAGGACGCTTTTGTTTTGGCTATAGCTGAGAACCTCCAACGACAGGATCTAAACCCGATCGAGGAAGCCCAAGCCTTCCGGCGGTTAATCAGCGAGTTTGAATTTTCCTTAGAAGAGGTAGCTCAATTTGTCGGCAAAGATAAGACCACAGTTGTTAATGCCTTGCGGTTGCTTAAGCTGCCTGATAATATAAAGCAAGCCTTGCAGAAGGGGATAATTACCAGGACTCAGGCTCGGACAATCTTGGGAGTAGAGAAACTCCAGGCTCAAGAGAAATTGTTCCATCAGATTTTACGCGAGGGTCTATCAGTTAGAGAAATCGAAAAAAAAGTCCGGTTAGTCTCGCCTAAGAAAAAAGCAATAGATCCTTTTATTCTTGAGGTGGAGGAGAGGCTGCAGAAATCGCTGGGAACCAAGGTTAAAATATCCAACAAGAGAAATAATCGTGGTAAAATTATTATTGAGTATTATACTCTGGAAGATTTAGAGAGAATTATTAAAAGACTAAAGTAAACCTAGTTAGAGGAGGTTCTCTAACAGGTAAAGTTTTGTTAGTATTAAAGGAGGGTTAGGGAATGAAAGGGGAGGCAACACTTGTTATTATTAAGCCTGACGGGTTAAAGAAATCCCTTACCGGCAATGTTTTAAGCCGGCTTTCTGAAACTAAGCTGAAGATAATCGGGGCCAAAGTGCTAAAGGTTGATGCCACCTTAGCCGGCAAACATTATGCACATCTTAAACAGGAATCGTTTTATCCGGAACTAACCAAGTATATTACTGGCCAGCTTCACGGGGATAATCGGGTTATGGCTCTTATCTACTGGGGGGAGGAAGCGATTGCTAAAGTTAGAATGATCGCCGGGGCAACCAATCCTGAAGAAGCTGATCCGGTAAGTATCCGCGGCGCCTACGGAAGGATTCTAACTATGGGTTTATTCGAAAATGTTATTCATGCCTCTAGTAGTAGCGAGGAGGCAGAGCGAGAGATAAAACTTTGGTTTGAACCAGATGAGGTGGTTGGCGATCTTTACCCCACAAAAGACGTGGTTTCTAATAATACTAAGAAAGAGGTTTGGGCGTGAAATCAATGACTGCTTATGCTACTGCTCAAAGGAGCCGCGGAGATCAGTCTGCCCAAGTAATTTTACGTTCTTTGAATTTTAAGTATCTGGATATTTACGTTCATAACTTACCTCCGGAAGATATTTTATTAGAAGAAAAAATTAAGCGGGGGATAAAGAAGAGGGTGCAGCGGGGGAAAATCGAGGCCTTTATCTTTTTAGCTAAACCTCATACAAAAAAGATATACATTGATCAGAAGGCAATTGCTAAGTATATTAGCCAGATAAAGGTTTTGGGGAAGAAATATAACTTAAGGTCAGATATCAATATAAGCGATATCCTGAACTTACCTCAGGCAATACTTTGGGAACAGAAGAACAGAAGCAGCAAGACTCTTATTCTTTCCACCCTACGGGAGGCCCTAGATCAACTTATAAAATTTAAAGAAAAAGAGGGACGGGCGATAAAAAAAGAGATGATAGCGAATCTGGATAAGCTCAAGAGCAACATCAAGAGAATTAAAAGGCAAATACCTAAGATCAGCAAGATGCATAACGGCAAGGATGACATCGATGAGGAACTTTCTTTGATGGCGTTTTATATTACCAAACTAGAGAGTAAGATTAATTCTCAACGGGAGTCAACCAAGGGGAAGCCAATAGATTTTTTAACCCAAGAAATTCTAAGGGAGTTAAACGCAGCGTCTAGTAAAACCAAAAAGAGGACCCCGGCGCTTTTAATAGTAGAAGGAAAAAATTATTTAGAAAGGATAAGAGAACAGGCGCAGAACATAGAATGAAAAATCCACAGGTTTTTGTTATTTCCGGGCCGGGCGGAGCCGGTAAAACCACGATAGTTGAAAAGTTATTCTCTAAGGAGCAGATAAAAAAGACTTTCCTAAAAGGCGTAACAGTTACTACCCGCACAAAACGGCCTCAAGAAAAAGACGGCAAGGATTATTTCTTTGTCAACGAAGAAGAATTCTTGAGATTAAAGAAGAAAAGATTTTTTCTCGAGAGTCAAAAGGTACTGGACAGTTACTATGGTACCCCAAAAATTCTTTATCTATTAGCTAAAAAAGGGAACAAGGGCCTTATTTTATGCATTGATGTTAAGGGGGGGATGGTTCTTAAAAAGGATGCTAAGATAAAGAAGCTGACGACTATTTTTCTGGCTGCACCGACAAAAAAAGAACTCTATCGGCGAATGAAGAAACGGGCCGAGAAAAAAGGAACAATACAAAAAAGAGTGGAACTTGCAAAAAAAGAGTTGCAGTTTTCTAAATACTATGATTATTTAGTAACAAACCGGAATATAAAAAATACCTTAAAAGAGTTAGAAGCGATTGTTTTAGGCGAAGCTAAATAAATTATATCAAGGGGTAAACCTTTGGGGAGTTAATAATATGGACAAGATAAACATTCCTTTAGAGAAGCTTTTAGAGGCAAGCAGTGGGTCGATTTATAAGATAACTGTTCTGGCTGCAAAACGGGCAATCGTTTTAGCTGATGGGGAGAAACCTTTAAATGATAAACCAAGCGAAAAAGTTTTAGATAATGCCTTAAGGGAAATTAGAGATGGTAAGATAAAAGTAAAAGAGAAGAAGTAGTTTTTCTCCCTCCCAGCAATATTTTAAAAACAAGTTAGGTAAAAACACGCTTTTTCTAGATAGAAAATATAATTTGTATAAGAGATTTAAATTGGTGGCTAATGAAAGGCGGCGTGCCCAAGTGGTCTAAGGGGGAAGTCTGCAAAACTTCTATTCAGCGGTTCAAATCCGCTCGCCGCCTCCAAAATAAAAACCTGTGGTAACCAATAATGTGCCGGGGTGTTGGTAACAACTATTGCGAAGCAATAGTAAGTGAGTAATAAATGCGATAGTTGTTCCCAAAATTTCCAGCAGGATAGGTAAGAGTTTTATAAGCAAGTATAAGCTTTATTGCGAAAGAAAAACCTTATGCCGGGGTGTTGGAATTGGCAGACAACTTGGACTTAAAATCCAATGTTCCGTAAGGGACGTGCGGGTTCAAGTCCCGCCCCCGGCATACTTTATGTTTTGACAAAACTTCTGAGGTGGAAAATGCGCCGAGGTTATGCGGTGAGTAACCTCGGATCCAATTGCGGTTGAGGCTAAGCCTCAACCGAGCTGCCTTCGGCAGATTGGATACGAGTCCCGCCCCCGGCATATTTTGTTATTTAGAATTAGTTCTGTGATCTAAGTTTGAAGCGGGCGATTAGCTCAGTTGGCTAGAGCACCACGTTGACATCGTGGGGGTCACAGGTTCAAGTCCTGTATCGCCCATGGTTTTATCTTGTTTTCAGGCTACGAGGGCAATAAGAGGTTGTTGCTTTGATAAAGTTATCTTGGAATCAATATTGTCCTTCGGACTGCTTCGGCTGACGCCGAAGATTGATTGCAAGTCCTGTATCGCCCATATTTTAATTTGACAGCAATAGTTTTTTTGCCTATAATCATACTTCCCAATAACACCTTGGTAATACAAGAATCTAGCGGCTTGGGGCCGTCGATTAGTCCGGTTTAAGTCCCTTGACTGTCGATCAAGTGATCGTGGGTTCGAATCCCATCGGCCCCGCCA
>JBDRJF010000025.1:0-2634 GCA_043815185.1 Candidatus Omnitrophota bacterium
GAACTGGAAAGCAGAGCTTAAGAAAGCCGCTCAAAAAGCTGATTTTGCCAAAGTTAAGCTAGATGTCGGCAGGTTCCTTGAGGACCAAACTGACCTCGAACTTCTTAACCTTGAAGCTTTCGTTAATTTACTTGAGCTAAAAAGAGGGGTTACGCAGGGCGACAGCGTGGTTCAGTAAAATGTATATATATGTTGACAGGATATTAAATATATTGTATACTCATAATAGCATATTATTAGGAGGGAGGAGAAAATGCCTGAGTTATTAGAGAGGGAGGTCATAAAACATATGCTTAAGCATCTTGGCTCTCCCGATATAATAGTTATACACGGCGCCCGGCAGGTCGGAAAGACCTGTATATTAAAATATATCCAGAACCATTTGGATGACAAAGGGGACAATACTTTCTATATCGGCCTTGAAGACTTGCGCTTCCTTGAAGTTTTCAACAAAGGGGTTCCTTCTGTAATTAAATACCTTGAAGAAAAAGGGGCGTTAGGAAGCAGGAAACTATACCTTTTTGTTGATGAAATTCAATACTTAGATAATCCTTCAAATTTCCTGAAGTTGATTCATGGCCAGTATGCGCATAAGATTAAGCTGTTTGTATCCGGTTCCAGCAGTTTTGAAATTAAAAGCAAATTTAAGGATTCCTTAGTAGGCAGGACGTTAAATTTTGATGTATACCCCTTGGATTTTCGGGAATTCTTATTCTTTAAAGGATGTAAGTATGATTTATCACGGATGGAAAACTCCAGCGTAACAGTTGGCGAGCTTAAAGAGCACTACAAAGAGTATGTGCTATACGGAGGTTATCCACGGATTGTTTTAGAAAAAAACGTTTCAAATAAGGAGAGCTACCTTCAGCAGATTATAGATACTTATATACGTAAAGACATACGGGATTTAGCGCATATTAAGGATGTCGGGAAGTTTAATAAGCTTCTGGATATATTGGCCGCCCAATGCGGGCAACTGGTGAATATTTTGGAGCTATCCAATACCGCGAAATTGTCGCGCCAGACAGTAGAAGATTATCTTTTTATAATGGAGAATACCTACATAATAAAGTTGCTAACGCCTTTTAGCAGAAGCGTAAGGTCGGAATTGTTTAAGATGCCCAAGATTTTCTTTTATGACACCGGAATAGCCGGCCTTTTATGGCTCAAGTCATTCCCTAAAGAGATTATAGGTAATATGTTTGAGGTATCGGTATTTTCAGAGATAATCAAAGGCAGGCGTAAGCAAGAGATTTTTTTCTGGAGGACGCAAGACAAAAAAGAGGTTGATTTTATAATCAAAAGGGGGCAAGCCCTTATACCGGTAGAGGCGAAGTTATCGAGCCAGCGTTTAAACCTTACCGCTTTAAATTATTTTAAAGAAAGTTACAAGACTAAGAGAAATCTTTGCATTTCGTTAGATATTAATAAATCTACTGGTAAGGCGGTTACCTACTACTATCCATGGCAAATTTTTAACGCCTTGGCACTTTGATAAAACCGATAAAACGGGGACAGGCCCCGAAGGGGCCTGTCCCCACTCGAACAGGGACTGTCCCTAAGATTCGTCAGGAAGAATGTAAGGATGTAGGCTTACTGTATTGGAGATTATGATGCCCCAAACAAACGCAGTAAACGGATTAGATATCAAATATATTGCTTAATGAAAGGAGCATGAATTCAATTTATTGAGCAATTTTTATCCCCATCTTAAATGCCTAAGGCAAAGTAGCATATTGTTAAATAATATTATACGCTAAATAAGAGGTTGATTTCTCTTGACTTTACATCATATATAGTGTATACTTTAAATAGGCTAAAGAGCTATCATGAAAAGAAAAATAATAGTACCCAAGACGGTAAGTCAACACATT
Organism: Candidatus Omnitrophota bacterium; assembly: GCA_043815185.1. GTDB lineage: Bacteria > Omnitrophota > Gorgyraeia > Duberdicusellales > 4484-171 > Susulua. The sequence continues at coordinate 1,875 of JBDRJF010000025.1, forward strand.
GAGGAAGAGTTCAGGAAGAGCCCTGAGTTTAGAAAAACCTACGATGAAGAAGTGGCCAGGCTACAAATAGGCTATAAGATCACGCAGCTAAGGCAGATGAGGCATCTAAGCCAGGCAGAATTAGCAAAAAAAGTCAATACTACTCAACAGACCATTTCGCGCTTGGAAGATTTAAGAAACGCGCGGATTAATATCAAAACCCTTGCTCGGCTTGCCGCAGCATTAAGAGCAAGGCTTAGTATTGACTTTGTCCCTCGCGAACTAAGCGTTTAGAGCGCTATCTATTGCTTTTATTATATCTTCGGTGGGCGCGTTCTTGGTAATGTAATCGCAGATTCCGTATTTTTTTGCTTCTCTGGAAAGCTCGGGGCTTTCGAAACCTGTAACAAAGATTATTTTGCTTTTGATTTTTAGTTTTCTGATCTGCTTCGCCGCTTCCAAGCCATCAAGTTTTGGCATCCTTATATCCAACAAAATTAAATCAGGCCTGATTATCTTTGCTTTATCTACTGCTTCCTTCCCGTCAACCGCAGAAAATATATCATATTTCTTCCCGCTTAACTTATTCTTCAATAAATCCTGAACGCCTTTTTCGTCTTCACAGATCAATATTTTTTTATTCATAGTTACCTCACCCCTATTTGAATATTTCTTTTGAAAGGCGTTTAGCTTGAGCGATGAAAAATAAACGCCATTCCTTATGGTCGGTTTTTTTGAGCATTCGCGGTAAATCCTGCAAAGTTTTAGCTTTTAATAATTG
>JBDRJF010000026.1:0-65595 GCA_043815185.1 Candidatus Omnitrophota bacterium
AGCGAAGTAGTCTACGGGCCGTACCCCGAAGATTCTCAGAAACATGGTGTGATAAAAAAAGATTTATCCTGCCGGCCTTGTTATAAAAAGTTTAGATTACCAGAATGCTTATATCAGTTGAAATGCCTCAAGAGTATAACAGTCGATGAGGTATTTGATTCTGTCAAAGGTTTGCTGGAACAGCAGTAAAGGATATAAGAAAAATACTTACATGGATATGGAAAAAGTTTTTACAGTTTTAGAGTTAAATACTGCTGTTCGCGAGCTTATCCAGGCAGCATTTCCTCAGAGTATCTGGGTCTGTGGTGAAATTCAGGGATTGAGGCCGGACCGTGGCAAAAAACACACCTATTTCGAATTAGTGCAAAAAGAGGCAGAGGGAGATAATATTGTAGCTAAAGTAAAGATAGCTTTATTTGCCGGTAGAAAACCGCTCATTGAGAAACGCCTCAAAGAAGCAGAAAAAGGATTTGAATTGAAAAATGATATTGAGGTAAAACTTCTATGCGAGGTGAGTTTGCATCCGCCTACAGGCCAATATAGCCTTGTAGTTATTGATATTGATACAGTTTATACTTTGGGTAAGGTTGCTCAAAACCGGCTTAAAATTATAGAAGAATTAAAAAAAAGAGGCCTCTTAGAGAAGAACAAGCTTCAACCTCTTTCATTACTGCCTCTAAAAGTCGGTTTGATAACTGCTTATGACTCAGCCGCTTACCATGATTTCATTAATGAACTTAAAAATAGTAAATATAGCTTTAGGGTCCTGGTTCAGAATTGCCATATGCAGGGAAAGTCTGTAGAAGGTGATGTAGTCAAAGCTTTAGGTTTTTTCAATAATCTATCTTCAAAAAGATTAGATGTTATTGTTATTACCCGGGGCGGAGGCTCAACAGCAGACTTAGCTTATTTTGATAATAAAAAGATTGCTGAAAGCATTGCTGAATCAAATTTTCCGATTATTTCTGCCATAGGGCATCAGATAAATACTACTATTATTGACATGGTTTCTTATACCTTTTGCATAACTCCTACCAAAGCTGCCGGGTTTTTAGTCGAGAGAATAAGAGAGGCAGCAGAAAATTTGGATTACCTAGAAGAGGAGATTGTCAGGAGGAGTGAAAATTTTATATCTGGCAAGAAAACTCAACTACAGAGTTTAGCGGCAAAGACAGAATTGCTATCATCGCGGTATTTTAGAGTTCATCAGGAGGAGCTTTCAAGTAAGAAACATAATATTCTAAGTGCTTTAAAAATTGCCTTAACAAAGAATAAAGAGTCTCTTAAAAGAAGCGTTGATACTCTAAGTTCGTCTTTGGATAAGATATTTAAGAGTTCTCGAGAGTATCTAAGGTATTTGGATGGGAAGGTAAAGATTCTTTCACCTCAAAATACTTTAAAGCGAGGTTATTCGATAACTCTTAAAGGAAAAAAAGCATTAAAGCTTATTAGCGATGTTAGTGAGGGTGATTTGATTAAAACAGTTCTTTATCAGGGGAACATAGTTTCAAAAGTGAAAAAAAAGGAGAGGAACGATGGGTAAAAAATCTATAAAGTATAGTGAAGCTGTAGAGGAGTTAAATGAGATACTTTCAGGGCTTGAATCAGAGAGGGTTGATGTTGACGATGTGGCTGTTAAGGTAAAAAAGGCCATAGAACTCATTAAGCTTTGCCGGGAAAGGATAGAAAAAACAGAGCTAGAAGTAATAAAAATCGTTAAAGAATTCGAGAAGGATTCAAAACATGAATGAGTGGAATGAAAAAAGCATGTTTAATGATAGGAGTATAGGATGTTTATAAAAAGAGAAGATAGTAATGGATAAAATCAAAAATATTCTTTTTCTGCAGCCTGCCGGAGGTGCCGAAAATTTTTCTCCCCCATTAGGTTTGGGGTATCTCGCTACATATGTTAAGAATAAATTACCGGCAGTGAAGGTTAAAATTGTAGATCTTGCGGTTGAAGAAATTAGATTAAGCCGTCTAATTAATTCATTCAAGCCAAACATTATTGCCGTTACCGGTGTAACTCCAATGGCAAGAGTAATACGTTTATTGCTTGAAGAAATCCGTTCTTGCAATTCTGATATTCCTATTGTTATCGGAGGCCCGCATGCTTCGGCATTAAAAGCAAAAATATTCTGTTTGCCGGTTGATTTTGCAGTTATTGGAGAAGGCGAAGAAACATTCGCTGAGCTGATAGAAGCAATTAACAGCGGCCGTAATTTTTCGGAAGTAGACGGGATTATTTACCGCGAGCAAAACGGAAGCATAGTAGAAAATAGGCCGCGTGCTTTTATCGCCGATATCGATACTATACCCAAGATAGATTGGTCGCTTTTTAACATGAGTAGGTATACCATAAAAGGTACGATCATATCGACAAGGGGATGCCCTTACAATTGCATTTTTTGCTCGCAGTCCTTCGGTAAAGGATGGAGAGCCCATTCTCCTGAATATATGTTCGATGTCATAAAGGAATTGGCCGATAAATACAGCGTGGAGACTATAAGATTAATGGATGATAATCCTTTGATTAAAAAATCCCGTTTTCAGAAAATCTGCGACATGATTTTAAACAGCGATTACCACAAAAAGATCAAGATTGAACTTAATCATGGGACTAGGATGGATATAGTAGACAAGGATCTTTTTTTACTTTTAAAGAAAGTCGGCGTTAAAAAGATATGGTTCGGGCTAGAATCTGCTAATCCGGAAGTTTTGGAAGGCATGAGAAAACAGTTATCGTTAGAAAATATAGGGAAGGCTATAGAAATTACACGTTCGCTCGGATTTATGATCAATGCTTTTATTACTATCGGAATGCCAGGGGATAATTACAATCGGAGCATACAAACAATGAGGTACGTAAAAAAGAACAAGATTGATTTGGTTTCTCCTGCGGTAGCTACTCCGTTTCCAGGAACAGACTTATATGATTGGGTAGAGAAAAATGGACGGTGGATAAATAAGGATTTTGAAACCTGGCATTCTACTCAATCCATATTGTTTGATACCCAAGATTTTTCTGCGAAACAAAGGGCTAAAACTTTAAGAAAATGGCTTATTTTTTGCGCTTTTAGAAGAATCCGATTAGCAATGCGGAACCCTGTTAACAGTATTAGATATGTATTAAGAAGCCCGGGATTAATAAAAGCTTCTATCGGTAATATGTTCGGAAGAACATAAAGTGGTAGTATTACGCCCTTATCGGATAGGAGAAAAAGAGCAAGTGAGAAGATATAAAGTTTTACTGGTTTCTTGTATGGCCTGGTTTATTTTTCTCTGTTTTTTGCACTATTTTTCGGCAAGGCCTCTTTGGCTTGATGAGATTTCTGTTTTTAAAAATATCGAAACCTTTAAGCCAGCCCAGCTCCTCGGGCCTCTTGAACGTAGCCAAGCCTTTCCCAGAGTTTATCTTATTATAGTTAAGATTTTTTCTAGAATGTTTAACTATAGTATTCTTTCTTTAAGATTCTTTTCGTTAATAAGTATGCTTGGTGCGTTTTTTATCTGGAAAAAATTATACAAGGATTCACTATCTAATCAATGGCAATTTCTGCTGGTTTTATTTTCTTTTGCCAGCAGTTACGCCTTCAGTTATTATGCTGCCGAGCTAAAGCCCTATTCGCTTGATGTTTTAGTTGTGGGAATCTTTTGTCTTTATTTTATTCATCAGCGGCGGCTTGCCAATAGCCAGCCTTCGAAACTTTTTATCCTGGCAACCCTTCTATTGCCGTTTACTCTTCTCTTATCCTATGGCAGCTTTTTTGTCTTTTGGATTGTTGTTTATAATTTTTTATTTCGGGTTAGGAGAAATCGCAAAATCTTACCCTTAATTTTAGGCTATATAACTATTTCGTTAGTAGTTATGTTTTTTGCTTACCGGTTCGATTTAAAACACGGCCTGGACATCAGGGGTCTTTTCATCTATTGGGACGATTATTTTATATCGACTAAATCCCCTTATTATTTCTTTAAGTCATTGGGAGAAGGGCTGAGGAAATTAACAGTCTGGTGGTTTGGTAATAGCAATTTTTTCAGAAGAACCGCATCTATTTTTATCCCCTTCTTTATAATCTCACTGTTTGGTTATGGTATTAGGTCTATTCGAAAGGATAAATTCAGGCTTATGAGTATCGATGCAATCGGTATGGTTATCTTCCTGGAACTAGTTGTTTTAGGGCTATTGAAGAAATACCCTTTTACCGGCGAGAGAATAACCCTGTTTTTTGCACCCTTTGTTTTCTATTTCATTGTAAAGGCTATTAGTTCTTTTAGGAAAATTAAGCCTTTATACCTGGGGTTTAGTGTTTTCTATATTGTTTTCCTTCTTATCTGCGGTATAAATACTTTTCTGGCTCATTTAAAATTTTACGGATAAGTTGATAACTTAATTAATAGTAGGAGTAAAAAATGGATAATTTTCTTTTATCAATAGTTATCCCTTGTTTTAACGAAAAAGAGTTTGTGAAGGAGTTGGTAGATAGAGTAAGAAACACCTCTATAGTCAATAAAGAGATAATTTTAATTGATGATGGTTCTACTGACGGGACAAAAGATATTATTAAAAATGAAATAGAGCAAAAGGTAACCAAGGTAATTTATCACGACAGGAACCTGGGCAAGGGCGCAGCTTTACGGAGCGGATTCAAGGAAGTTCGAGGAGATATAATTATTGTCCAGGATGCTGATTTAGAATATGACCCCCAGGAGTATCCCCGGCTGATTAAACCCATTTTAGATGGCAAGGCCGATGTGGTCTATGGTTCAAGATTTGTGGGCTCCCAGGAGCATCGGGTTTTATATTTTTGGCATATGATGGGGAACAAATTTCTTACTCTTATTTCTAATATATTTACCAACCTTAATCTTACTGACGTAGAGACTTGTTATAAAGTTTTCAAGAAAGATATTCTGGGTAAGGTTTCTTTGCAGGAGAGTGGATTCGAATTTGATCCGGAAATTACTGCAAAAGTGGCAAAATTAAAGTGTAGGATTTATGAAGTGGGAATTTCTTATAGCGGAAGGACTTATGCCCAGGGTAAAAAGATCGGCTGGCAAGACGGGCTAAAGGCTTTGGCGGCCATCATTAAATATAATTTTATTGGATAAGCCCTAGGTTAAATCAGTTTTGGCCCTAAAACCGGACATTTCTACTTTGCTAAAAAAAGGACATTTCTAAGTGTGATTGGCAGCCCTAAAAACAGGGGTTGACCTTTTCCAATACTTCTGTTACAATGGTTTCGCTTAAAAGAAGCGGTTAGTAGTAAATCCCGCCTTATTTTTGAGTAAAAGCTATTAGTCGATAGGGTTGACAGATTAATACTAAGAGGGTATTATAGAGTTTATATTATGATAAATAAGACTAAAAAGAAGCAAATAATCGATAAGTTTAAGGAGCATGTAGAGGATACCGGTTCAGCAGCAGTGCAGATTGCTTTGCTTAGTGAGAGAGTAAGCTATCTTACCGAGCACCTCAAGAAGCACAAGAAGGATTTTCATTCCCGCCGAGGCCTTTTAATCCTCATCGGAAGACGCCGTCGTTTGATTACTTACCTTAGAGATAAAGACCCTCAAAGTTACGGAGAGGTTGTAAAGGAGCTTAAGATTTAATAGAATGGTTACTTCGTTGTCGATTCCCAATTTAGGAAAGAATGCTTTTGTTTTCTCAGCCGGCAAATGGGCTAAACAAGCAAATGGCAGTGTTAGTGTCTCTTATGGCGATACGGTTGTTTTGGCCACTGCTTGTATGTCCCAAGATGCATCTAGCGGTAGAGGGTTTTTCCCTTTAATGGTAGAGTATCAAGAGAGGACCTATGCTATGGGGAAAATCCCCGGTGGTTTTTTCAAAAAAGAAGGCAGGCCTAAAGATAAAGAGATACTCACCGCTCGTCTTATTGACCGCCCTTTAAGACCCCTTTTCCCTCAAGGGATGGCTAATGAAGTTCAGATCATTGCCATGGTTTTATCCAGTGATGGTAAGAATGATCCTGATATTTTAGCCGTTAATGCTGCCAGTTGTGCTCTTCTCATCTCAGATATTCCTTTTGTTAATCCTGTGGGAGCAGTAAGGGTGGCGAAAACCGGAGATAAGTTTGTGGTTAACCCTATTTATGAGGAGCGAGAAGATTCCCCCATGGATTTAGTGGTGGTAGGGACGGAAAATAAGATAATAATGCTTGAGGGTGGACTTAACCAGATTCCAGAGAAAGAAGTTCTGGAAGCAATAAAATTCGCTCATCCTTTTATAAAAGAAATAATTAAATTGCAGCACGAATTTAGGAAGAAGGCAGGTAAAGATAAAAAAGAAGTTCCTTTACTTGAAGTAGATAAAGAGCTATTGAATAACCTGCGCAATAAAATTGGTGCGAAATTAGAAAAGTCCTACGGTTTACCCAGTAAGGAAGAAAAAGGGGCATTTATAAGTCAGATAGCCTGTTCATTAAAAGAAGAATTAGTAAGTGAGAAGTCGGGAGTTACTGACCAGGATATAGAAAATGCATTAGATATTTTAGAGGAAGAAGTTTTACGCAGGAAAATATTAAAAGAGGAGAAGCGGCCTGACGGCAGGTCTCTCAAAGATATCAGGTCGATTGAATGTGTAGTTAAGGCTTTACCGCGTACCCATGGTTCAGCTACTTTTACTCGGGGGCAGACTCAATCTTTGGCAATTACAACTTTAGGAACTAGCTCTGATGCACAGTTTATCGAGGCTTTAGAAGGAGAGAGTTCAAAGCATTTTATGTTGCACTACAGTTTCCCCCCTTTTAGCGTCGGTGAGGTAAAATTTATGCGTGGGCCTTCCCGGAGGGATATCGGCCACGGTGCTTTGGCTGAAAAATCACTTGCTCCAATCATCCCTTCCAAGGAGAAATTTCCTTATACTATTCGGATAGTCTCCGAGATTTTAGAATCAAATGGCTCTTCATCTATGGCTTCGGTATGTGCCGGCTCATTATCACTGATGGATGCCGGTGTCCCGATAGAAGAAGCAGTAGCTGGTATTGCCATAGGTTTAATTAGTAAAGATAAAGACTATAAGATTCTTACTGACATTGCTGGAGCCGAAGACCACTATGGCGATATGGATTTTAAAGTTGCCGGAACTGTAAATGGCATTAACGCTATTCAATTAGATACAAAAATAGACGGATTAACATTTGAGATTATTGAAGAAACTTTAGAAAGAGCCCAAGAAGCGCGCTTATTCATTTTAGAAAAGATGAAGGACGCTATCGCTTCATCACGAAACGAGCTTTCAGAATATGCGCCGAAGATAAAGTCATTTGCCGTAAATCCTGACAAGATCGGGGCGATTATCGGCCCTGGCGGCAAGATAATAAAGCGAATTCAGCGGGAAAATAATGTTAATGTGGATATTGATGATGAGACAAGTGTAGTTTCAGTGGCAGCCCAGACAGTTGAAGATTTAGAACGAGCTGTAAAACAGATCACTAATTTAGTTAAGGATATAGAAGTTGGAGAAATTTACGAGGTTAAAGTTGAAAAAATAGTTAATTTTGGTGCATTTTGCGAAATTGCACCGGGAAAGAGCGGTTTAATCCATGTCTCCGAACTTTCTAATGAATTTGTTAAAGATGTAGAAAGTTTTCTAAAAGAAGGAGATATTCTGAAAGCAAAAGTCATCGGAATTGATCCTCAAGGAAAAATTAGACTTAGCTTGAAGCAAGCAAAATAATGAGGCACCTCTCTTCTTTCCTGAAGAGTACCATTCTGTTTCTTGTAGCTATATTGGTGGTTTTGAGTTTAGTTTCTTACAGCCCCAAAGATATCAAACTCCTTAATTCTCCTGCCCCGGAAACTATTTCTAATTTTATTGGTCTTGGCGGGGCTTATTTAGCCTTTTTTCTTCGTTTTATTCTTGGTTTTGCAGCTTACTTTATACCTTTCTCTCTCTTCTTCTTAAGTTTAGATAAGTTAGGCTTTTTACGTTTCTCGGGACTGGGGAAAAGCAAAGTTATTAATATCTTAGCTTTTCTATTCTTCATTATATTTCTTTCGGCGTTTATAGGATTATTTCCAAAAGTCGAATCTGAAGTATTTGCTGCTGCCGGAGTCATCGGATTCTTCCTGGCTTCATTCTTCAAAAAATACTTAGCCCTGGGGTCTTTTGTTACAATTTTTCTACTTTTAGCGGTAAATGCTATTTTATTTTTCGGTTTTTTCTTTGTTGACATTGCAAAAGGAGTAAAAAATTTCATAGCTAAACTTATTGTTTTCTTAAATGATTTAAGGCAGACAAGCGAGAGCAGGGTCATCGCCAAGCGGAGAAAACTTCAAATAAATCCCAGAGATACCCTAGTGAAGACAGATTCAAAGCTAAAACCGGAGATAAAAGTTTACGCTCCTAAGGTTGATTCATACCCTGAGAAAGATTTGTCGGTTCCTTTGGGAGCAGATAGCTCTAATTCAGTAACAAAAAGTACTCTCAGGCCGATTAGCAGAGATAAAGTAAGGAAGAAAATTGAAGATTTAGAAAATTCCGGAGGCAAGACCTTTGACTCCGCCACCTATAAGCTGCCTTATCCGGGACTTTTAAAAGTTCCGCCTTTCCCTGACCAGCGGGAGGCAAAAGAGAACATCGAAGGCAATATTAAGAATTTGGAAACTACTCTTTCTGATTTTGGGGTAATGGCTAAGGTGGTTAGCGTACAGAGAGGGCCGGTAATTACCATGTATGAGCTCCAGCCGCAGGCCGGAGTCAAAATAAATAGGATTTCTACTTTAGCTGATGATATTGCTTTAGCTATGAAGTCTTCACAGGTTAGGGTTGTTGCTCCTATTCCCGGCAGAGGTACAGTGGGGGTTGAGATTCCCAATATAAAAAAGCACCTTGTTTATTTGCGTGAAGTGTTAGAAGAGAAGGCATTTACTAAAGCAAGTTCTAAGCTTACTCTGGCAATCGGAAAAGATGTATCCGGTAATCCGGTTGTTGCCGATCTTAACGATATGCCTCACCTTTTAATTGCCGGAGCTACTGGTGCCGGTAAGACTGTTTGTGTTAATTCTTTAATTTCTTCGATAATTTTTAAGGCTAAGCCCGATGAAGTTAAGTTCATTATGATTGATCCAAAAATGGTAGAGTTAGCATCTTTTGCCGGTATTCCCCATCTTATACATCCGATTATCTCCGATGCTAAGAAGGCCTTTGCTGCCCTGAATTGGGCCGTAGAGGAGATGGGGCGAAGATATCAATCCTTAGCCGGTGAAGGGTGCCGAAACATAGATAGTTATAATAATAGTCATAACGGTGAGGCTAAACTTCCTTATATTATAATTATTGTTGATGAGCTGGCTGATTTGATGATAGTAGCCAGAGAAAGCATTGAGGTTGCAATCCAGCGGTTGGCTCAACTTTCCCGGGCTGTAGGCATTCACCTTATCCTGGCTACTCAAAGGCCATCAGTAGATGTAATTACCGGTGTAATCAAAGCTAATTTTCCGGCCCGGATATCATTCAAAGTCGCATCAAGAGTTGATTCCCGGACAGTCTTGGATATGATGGGAGCTGATAAGCTTATCGGTAAGGGTGATTTATTGTTCTTAAAGCCGGGAGCAGCAAAGTTAATTCGGGTTCAAGGCTCATTAATTGATGATGAGGATATTGATGCTGTTACTAATTTTATCCGGGAACAAGGTAAACCTATTTACGAGAAAGCTATTGCTGAGAGCGAGAAAAAGAAGGCTATAGATATAGAAAAGGATGAGCTTTTTGATGAGGCCATAAAAGTTATTTTACAGGCTCGTCAGGCTTCCGCATCTCTGCTGCAGCGAAGAATGCGGGTAGGTTATACCCGGGCAGCCCGACTCCTGGATTTGATGGAGCAGGATGGTATTGTCGGTCCTTTTTGCGGTTCCAAAGCCCGGGAGATCCTGGTTGATTCCGAGAGCTACCTGGAGCAAAAGGAGCAGGTATGATCAAAGAGATATGTAATAAATTGAGGGACAAGCGAAAAGAGCTAGGTTATAGTATTGAATATGTTGTTGAGAAAACCAAATTATATCCTTCAATGATCAGGGATATTGAAGAGGGTAATTTAACCACCTTAAACCCGACCTACCTTAAAGGCTTTGTAAAGATTTATGCTGCGTTTCTAAAGGTAGATGCCGGGGGCGCCCTGAATGATCTGGGCAGACTTGAACCTTTAGGTAAAGATAAGTTAAAATTAAAAAAGATAAGAGGAAATAATATTTTAGAAGGTATAGGGCGGATGATAAAACAGATACCTCCCGAAGTTAAGAGGAAAATTTTTCTTATATTGGCAGGGATAATCTTACTTTGGGGCTTTCTTGCTCTTGGCAGCTTTCTAATAAGAAAGGTTTCGCTTATTTTTACTGCGTCTCCAAAGGCTGCTGGGAAGCCAGAAGAGGAGTTAGCTCCGACAACCCCTTTGACTGAGGAGCTAGTAGCAACTCTTATCGTTAAGAAGAATTGTTTTCTCAAGGTTAGAGTTGATGGGGAAATCCTTTTTGAAGGAGTTCTCAAGAAAGGGGCCAGAGAGACCTGGCAAGGAGAGAAAGAGATAGCCTTGATGATTCGTGATGGTTCAGCCATAGCTTTGGAGGTAAATGGCAGAGCCATTCCCACCTTAAGTTCTTTGCGTAAACCGATAAAGAGCCTCAAAATAACACCTTCAGGAATAGTAGTCGATAAATAATAATATGCGAAGAACATTCTCGATTATTTCCTTAGGATGTTTTCGCAATACCTACGATTCAGAGATTCTTATTCCTCAATTCACCAATCAGGGCTATGTTTTTACTCCCCCGGCTTCTTTATTCATAAATAATAAGAAAAAAACTAATACTGTCGACTTGCTAATTGTAAATACCTGCGGTTTTATCGATAATGCCAAAAAAGAGTCTTTAAAAGTAATAGCTGAAGCAGTAGATTTAAAGAAAAAAGCCAGGGTAAGGAAAATAATAGTTTTAGGGTGTTTAGTAAAAAGATACCAAAAGGAGCTGGAGAACTCATTTCCTTTGATCGATGAATGGCAGGGGTTGGTAGAGTTTGGCCGCGGGTTTACTAAAAGAGGCAAATTATCTTTTTCCTCTCAGAAGAGTTTTTTAAAGATATGCGAAGGGTGTTTGAATAGATGTAGTTTCTGTGCAATTCCCCTGATTAAGGGTTCCTTACGTAGTAAGTTTAGCCAGGAAATCATAAAAGAAGTAAGATATTTAGATAAACAAGGGGTAGCAGAATTAAATATCATTGGCCAAGATATTACCAGCTGGGGTAAGGACTTTAAACCCAAGGGTGATTTAACTGAGCTTTTGAGGGAAGTTTTAAAGGTAACCAAAAACATAAGGTGGATAAGGTTAATTTATACTCACCCTAAGCATTTCACTAATTCTTTGATTGAATTAATAGCCGGTGAAGAGCGGATTTGTAAATATATTGATTTGCCTATTCAGCATATAAATGATAGAATTTTAAAGTTGATGAACCGGGGAATTACCCGGAAGCAGACAATAGATTTAGTCCGCAGAATAAGAAAGGGCATTCCTGATTGTGTTATCAGAAGCTCAGTGATTGTCGGTTTTCCTACTGAGAGCGAGAAAGAGTTTAAAGAACTATTGGATTTCTTAAAGGATATTAAATTTGAGCGTTTAGGCGGATTCATCTATTCTCGGGAGGAAGGCACTCAGGCTTATAGGCTTTCGCCCCAGGTGCATCCGAATACAAAAAAGAGGCGCCTTAATCAGGTTATGGAGCAACAGCAAAAAATTGCCAATGAAGCGAATAAGAGATTCCTTAATAAGAAGCTAAATGTTCTCATCGAAGCTAAAGATTCCGATGCAATCATAGCCAGGAGTCAATATGATGCTCCCGATGTTGACGGCGCGGTATTCTTAAACAAAAAAGGCTTAAAGATCGGTGATTTCTATAGGGCAAAAATAATTGATTGTCTTGATTACGATCTTGTTGGTCAATAAAATAACGATATATCCAATCTCACCAGAGGTGAAGTGGCAACTGTAACTAAGAGATGAATACGCCTAATAAACTTACCATTCTGCGCATAGTGCTTTCTTTTGTCTGCATCGGTTTCATACTCAAGAACAGCCTTTTTTCACTTATTGTTGCCTTTATCGTCTTTTGTCTGGCTTCGATAACCGATTTTTTGGACGGTTATTTAGCCCGGCGAAAAAATTTAATCTCGGATTTAGGCAAGATCTTAGATCCTATTGCCGATAAAATACTTATTATCGGAGTATTCTGCGCTTTTTTAGAATTAGGTATTATAAATACCTGGATGGTGAGTTTAATCATGTTTCGGGAATTTATTATTACCGGTTTAAGATTATACGGTTTAAATAAGGGGGTTACCCTGGAGGCAAGAAGGCTTGGCAAACATAAAACCCTATCGCAGGTTTTGGGAATATTTATTGTCCTTTTTACGCTTATTTTTAGGATGATTTTTCCGGCCAGTCCGGTTGCTACTTTTTTCTACGAAAAACTGATCCCGATTCTGATGTGGTACATTGTAGTCATTACCCTTTTTTCCGGTGCTTACTATTTCTGGGTAAACCGTCAAGCTATCAGAACATTTTAAATTGTTGATAAAATGATTAAGCCATTGTTTGATAAAATCAATTTAAGTATAGCGACGCTTTTTGGGGTGGGATTTACCCCCCTATGTCCGGGAACAGCTTCCTGTATAGCGGCGGTTCTTGTTTTTCTTATCCTGGGAAATTCTATTTACTTTGTCATTTTCACCTTACTTTCTTTAATCCTTTCTTTTCCGGCTTCAGCCAGGGCTGAAGAAATATTCGGGGTGAAAGATTGTAAAAAAATAGTCATTGATGATTTTTCTGGTATGCTGATTACCTTACTTTTTATTCCCAAGCGAATAGAATTCATAATTTCTGCCTTTTTTCTTTTTCGAATGTTAGATATGCTTAAGATTCCCCCGGCTGACAGAATCGAACGCCTTAAGGGTGCAAAAGGAATCGTTGGTGATGATTTGGTGGCGGGAATTTATGCTAACCTAATCCTTCAGGTAGTCAGGTTACTGCTGAAGATTTCTTCATAAATCGGACCTTCCCCGGTAAGGATGCTCTCATACAAGGTTATTCCTGCTACGGGAAAGGTTTCGCCTAATTTAATATGCTTAATTTTATTTTTTAGGCAATCAATATTCTTTAAATCCTTTATCCGGGCTAAGGTTATATGAGATTTGAATCGGCCCTCCTTTTTAAAGCCCAAGATTTCCAGTTCTTCTTCTAGCTTTCTAGCTATATCCTCAAGAAGTCCTCTTTTACTTGCGTCAATAAAGAATATTCTTGGTTTTCTCTGGTTAGGAAAGAAGCCAAAGTTATCAAAACCAATGGTAAATGTTTTGAAACTGCCGGCTATCTTAGTAATCACTTGCTTGATTTCATCAATTTGACTCGTCTCTATATCTCCTAAAAACTTTAAGCTGAGATGAAGGTTTTTGGTTTTCACCCATCTAAAAGTTAGGCCACACTCTGCGAAGTCTTTCACTAATCTAGTTATTTTGTCTTTTAGGTATCCAGGCAGGTCAACAGCTATAAAAGCTCTCATAATTTAGTAGTTTAGCGGATATTAAGCCTTGGGCAATATTGATTTATAAATTAGATTGATCAGGTGAGCGCTTGTTTTTTTTCTGATAGTATCGCGGCTTCCTTTAACCACTATTTTTTTGACTATTCGTCGATTCCTGCTGCTGAGAGCTATAAAAGTAGTACCGGCCTTTACCCCTTTTTTTGTTTGGGGGCCGGCAAACCCTACTAAAGAGGCGCCAATATCAGTATTGAACTTTTTTCGTATTCCGGAAGCTAACTGTAAGGCTATTTTTTTTGATACTCCTTGGGTTTTTTCCCAGCCGGAGCCGGAAATTTTAAAAAACTTATTTTTACTCTCCAAAGAATAGGCGATGATTGCGCCTTTAAAGACCTTTGATGCGCCGGGAGTTTTAGTTAGCAGATAGGAAGCATAGCCTCCGCTAGCCGATTCGGCTAAAGCAAGAGTTTTTTTGCTCTCAGCTAAAATAGTTATAATCTTTTTTAGTTTTTTAATCATAACATGCCTGTTCCCGGGTCTTCTTCTACTATTATCTCCTGATATGTTTCGTTTGGCAACTCATAAAGGAACATTGAGGGGCGGGTAATAATTAGTCCATTTTTGAATGTATATTTTGTCTGGGGGTAAGTTATATGAAGGTTGGCTTTAGTCCGGGTTACAGCAACGTAAAATAATCTTCTTTCTTCTTCGAGGTTATTTTGGGAATCAAGGGCTTTGGGGTGCGGAAAACTATATTCACAGAAACCAATAATAAAAACTACCTCCCACTCCAATCCTTTAGCCTGATGGATGGTGGAGAGGACCAGAGTATCTTCTTTTTCATAACCACTTAGTATGGTTTCACCTTTAAATTCTTCAAAGGAGCCTAGATCAAGGAGAAATTCCTTGGTAGTTGAGTAGCTAGAAGCCATCTTAGCCAGCTCTTCTAGATCAAGTATTCTTTCCTCGGAATTATCAAATGAAAGATGGCAATAATCTTGGTAAGTTTCGATTAGTCTTCTTAAACAGCTTTCAGGGTTCTTAAGCTTTTTCAAAGCCTCACAGATATCTGTAAATTCTTTGAATCCTTCACGTTGTCTCGACGGCAGGTTTTTCCTAACATCAGCAACGCTTTTTTTCTGATTAATCAGTTTGTCCCAAATTCTATAAGCAAAGTTCCTCCCGATTCCTTTATGCAGACAAATTGCCCGTTTAAAAGATAGTTCATCCTGGGAGTTAACAATTATTTTTAGATAACTTAAGACATCTTTTATATGGGCCTGCTCAAAAAACCTTAAACCTCCCCGGACCAGATAAGGAATATTCCTTTTCAATAGTTCCATTTCCAATTCTAAAGCCTGGAACCGTGAGCGGAAAAGAATTGCTATTTCCCTTAAAGGTATACCTTCCCGGTTTAGCTCTAATATTCTTTGCCCGATAAACCGTGCTTGCTGATACACATCTTTGGTTTTTACAACAGAAGGGATCTCTCCGCCTTTCTTTATGGCTTCTAAGTCTTTAGGAAATTGATTTATGTTATGCCGTATAATTTCGTTAGCCAGTAAGAGTATTGGAGGGGGAGAGCGATAATTTATCTGGAGCTTAAATATTTTAGTTCCTTCAAAGGTTTTAGGGAAATCGAGAATATTATTTATATCGGCAGCTCGAAAAGAATATATTGATTGAGCATCATCACCAACTACAAGAATATTCTTATGATAAGAGGAGAGGATTTTTAGAATTTCAAACTGTAGCTTGTTTGTATCCTGGTATTCATCAACCAGTATGTAGCGAAAATTTTTGGCGTACTTCTCGCAAGTTTCTTTGTTTTTCAGGACCGATAACCAGTTAGTGAGAAGGTCAGTGAAATCCATAATATTGGCTTGATTCTTCTTTTTTTTGTATCTGGCGATAATTTGCCCTATCTGTGGTGCATATTCTTGGATATGGGGATATCTGTCGGCTATAACTTCCTCAGGTGTTTCTTGGGAATTAGCCGCTAAGCAATAAATATTATAGATAAGTCCTTTTTTAGGGAACATTTTCTCACGTTTATAAAGGCCTAAATCTTCAAGGCAATCTTCAATTAAATCTTTGGCATCTTCTTTATCAGCTATGGTGAAATTAGGAGTATAGTTTAAGATTTGTGCTTCTTTTCTTAGAGTGACATTACCCACATGGTGAAATGTTCCGGCCCAAAGATTCTTAAGTGATGACTTAAGAAGGATTTCTGACCGGTTAGTCATTTCATTAGCTGCCTTATTAGTAAAGGTTACCAGGAGAATATTCTGGGGCGGAATTCCTTTCTCAAGGAGATAAGCTAAACGATAGATTAAAACTCTGGTTTTGCCGCTTCCGGCTCCAGCTAAAACTAAAGAGGGCCCCTCAGCTTCTTTAACTACCCTTAACTGTTGATGATTTAAGTTTTTCTGGTAATCAACAGCCGTTCCTTCATAGTTAGTCTTTAATTTATAACTTTTCACAGCAATTATCTTACCACAAAAGGTTAATTTTGGGTTAGAGAAATTATTTCTTAAGGGGAACAGAGCATTGACAGGGGAAATCCAAAATGGTAGAATTTTTCCACTTGTTAATTACCTATATTTTCGTTAAATAAGGAGGTGGCCGATGAAGGCAGTAAAGGGAGGAGAGATTCTTTTCATTGGAGAAGACAAAGTAGGTTTGTTAGAAGATGTAACCAGTGCAATTAAGAATAGTGGGGTTAACATCAGATCAATAGCTGCCTGGGCCGATAGCGGTAAGGCATTTTTTAAATTAATAACTTCTGATAACGTAAAAGTAAAAGAAATACTCTTGAGTAAGGGAACTGTGGACGAGAAAGAAGTAATAATTGTTGAGATAACTGATAAGATAGGGCAACTTCATTCTCTTGCTTCTAAGCTAAAAGATAATAATATTAACCTTTGCGCCATACATGGGGCGACCTATGAACCAGGCAAGTCAGCGATTATTGTTTTTTCTTCCGACAACAACGACAAAGCTTTGAAGATAATTTCTGTTTAAAGGCCAATTCAGCCAAGTCTGTCTCAGGCAAAATAAGTTTCATTAAATGCAGATACAATTTCCTTCTTCTTTTTTGTGGGGAGCCGCTCTTTCCAGTTACCAGTGTGAAGGAGAGAACTTTAATTGTGACTGGTATCTTTGGGAGAAAGAAAAGGGCTTAAAAGCCGCGGGGTCTGCTTGTAACCACTATCGCCTTTTTGAGAAAGATTTTAAACTCGCCAGCAGCTTTAATCTAAATAGTTTAAGAATATCTCTGGAGTGGTCCAGAATCCACCTCGATGCTTCTTGTTTTTCACAGCAGGAGCTTGCACATTACAGAGAAGTAGTGGATACTTTGATTAAGCATAAGTTAAAGCCAATAGTTACTCTTCATCACTTCACCAATCCGCTTTGGTTTGTTAAGAAGGGTGGTTGGTCTGAAGCCAAAAATGTTGATTATTTCTTAAATTTTTTAATCAAGGCAGTAGAAACTTTAAAAGAAAAGGTAGAGTTTTGGGTTATCTTTAACGAGCCTCTGGTTTATATATATAATAGCTTTATCCAGGGTATTTGGCCGCCAGGAGAGAAGTCGTTTAAGCAGGCTAAGCGAGTCTTGAATAATATTATAGCCGCTTACCTCACTGGTTATCAGGAACTAAAGAGAATATATCAGGGAAGTGCGCTTTCAGCGCAAGTCTCCATAGCTAAAAGTTTAAGAGTATTTTTTCCTTGCCCGGGCCTTAACTTATGGTTAAACTCTTTAAGTGCCAGTTTGCGCAGCCGTTACTTTAATTTTTGGCTTCTTGACTACTTGACTAAGAGAAATGCTTTAGACTTTCTCGGTATAAATTACTACTGTCGTGAGTTCTCTCAGTTTAAAGGTTTATTCGGCAGAGAATCAGATTATAAACCGAAGAAGGGAAGAAGAAACTATCTTGGCTGGAATATTTATCCTCAAGGGTTTTACCGGTTGCTTAAAAAAATAGCCAGGTATAATTTGCCGATAATAATTACCGAAAACGGAACCGCTGAATATGAAAATTCCCTTTATGAAGATTTTCTGATTGGACACTTGAGGAATTTAGCGGCAGCAATAAATGAAGGGGTAGATATAAGAGGTTATCTTTGGTGGTCTCTAATCGATAATTTCGAGTGGGATAAGGGGTTTGGTCCCTGTTTCGGTTTAGCCGAAGTTGACCATAAGACTTTTAAGCGGAGCCCCAAGCCTTTTTCCGCCACTTACAGTAAGATAATTAAAGAAAATAGATTGGAAATTTAGTTTTATGAGCGATAAGGAGATAAGATTAATTATTAGTAACAGCCCGCCATTTAATGCTTTAAGCAAGCATCAGATTGGTAAATTAATTAGCATTTCTGAGGTCAAAGAATACAGAAACGACCAGGTAATTTATAACGAAAACGACCTTCCAGGCTATCTCTACTTTCTTATTAAGGGAAGAATTGCAGTTTTAACTCAATCCGGATCAAAAAGTTGTAAGATAGAGATCTTAAAGCGCGGCACTTGTTTTGGAATAATTTCCTTGCTAACTGACGCCCCGCACTCCGTAACTACAAAATCAATCGAAACTTCTCTCATTTTGCAGATAAAGAATAAAGCCCTTAAAGAATTTTTAAAGATGAATCCCTATCTTTCCTTGGATTTCGCACGTATCCTTTCTCAAAGAGTTAAGTCCCGATTTAAGCCTAAGACGATATTTCAATCCAAAAAAATAGGAATCATGGGTAGTCCTTTAGCTGGTAAGACTCGCTACATGTTTGATTTAGGGGTAAAATTAAAGGAACAGACTAAAAAAGATGTTATCTGTATCCAGATTATTCCTCCCGGGGTTGAAATTGGTTATTCTGTTCCTGAGGTTTCGCTCCGGAATAAGCGGAATAATATTTTATCCTTAAGGAGTTTCAGCGAAAACTCTCTGGAGAAGTATATTATAAAAAACAAAGTCGATTATCTTTATATCAGGGCTGATATCGGAGATAATTTTCTTCCGCTTTTAAACTTTCTTTCCGAAAGTTATCACTTTATTCTTTATGAGATTCCGCATAAATTTCTGGAAAAACACTTTGACGACTTTATCATATCTGCCCATCAAATACACTTCATTCTTTTTCCTCAAAAAGGGGAGTTGAGGAAGGGTGCATCCCTGCTAAAGGAACTAACAGCCCATAATCCTTTGAATCAGGAAAAGATCAAAGTTATTATTACTGAAAGCTTTAATCAGGAAGGTTTACTACTTGAGAAGAAGCAAAAGTTGATCAATCACCCTATTTATGCTACTCTGCCTTCTGTTAATGATCAGCAATATATTAAGACTTTGCGGAGAATATCCCGTGAAATTGGAGAAGTTACCTTAGGTATAGCCTTAGGTAGCGGAGCTGCCTATGGCTTTTCGCATATCGGCGTACTAAAAGTTTTAGTACAAAATAATATAGCTATAGATGTTATTTGTGGCTCCAGTATCGGAGCAATAATTGCTGCTTTTTGGGCGGCTGGTTTTAGTATTGATGATATCGAAAAACTTTCCAATGAATTCGGGAAAAAGATTAGCAAATTCTCGTTGATTAGTTTTTCTTTCCCTTTTAGAGGCATCCTGAGAGCCAAGAGGCTTGAGAGTATATTTAGGAGTATTTTTAAGGACATGACATTCTATGATTTAAAACACAACCTTAAAATAGTTGCCTTTGACTTTCTTAAGCGAAAATCGATAATTTTAGACAAAGGGCTTCTTTATAAAGCTGTAGCAGCTAGCTGTGCTTTTCCCGGTATTTTTGAACCGGTGAATTTCAAGAAGGATATTCTTTTAGATGGAGGAATCTTAAATCCCTTGCCGACAAAGGTGCTTTTAAATTATAATGCTCATAAGATAATTGCTTCTAATATATCTCTTTCTCCCGAGCAGGCCCTGAGAATAAATCGCACCCGTCGCCGTTTTAATATTTTTGATTTTATTTTCGGAAGTATTGAGACCATGCAGCAGCAATTTGTCGAACAGGCAGCAAAGATTGCTGATATAGTTATTCATACCAACCTCGAAGGATTAGGGTGGATGGAATTTAAAAAGATATCTGAATTTATTAAAAGAGGAGAGCTCGCTGCTAGAGCGAAACTGGAAGAGATAAAAAAACTGGTTTCTTTTTAAGATTAACTTAAGGCGAAGATGAAGAGATTTAATTTTGCTTCTATTATTGGAGGGGTTATAGTTTTCACAATAACTGCAGTGAACGCGGGTTATGTTTCTGGAGAAAACATTGGCCCAAGGTTCAAAGATCAGGATAAACTCGTTTATGAGGTTAATTTTAACGGAATTCCTTCTGGGCATATCGAATGGGAGTATTTAGGGCAAGAAGATATTAACGGGGTCACTGCTGATATTCTTTTACTGAATTCAGATACAAAAATCCTTAAGCTTCTAAGTTTAGCCGGGAAAGAAAAAGTTTTCCTTGATAGCAGAACCGGCCTTCCTCTAAGAGTAGAGAGGGATATCGTCTTCTTTGGACGAAAAGAGCGAATTTCCGAAACTTACAACCAGGATGTGGGGTATATTAGGATAAATAAAAGTAATTCCCAAAATAGAGAAAGGGTCATTTATCAAGACAAGCCAATCCATAATATCTTAGAACTTCTCTATTTTTTTCCCCAAGACCTGGCGCTGACGCCAGGTAAATGGATGAGTTTTAATCTTCCCACTCAAAAGATAAAAATAAAGATGGTAAGGGAGCGGGTTTTAAAGGCCGACGGTAAAAACCGGGATACTTACTTTCTGGTTGGAAAAGGCGCAAGAAGATTTAATCTCTGGTTAGATAAAGCGAAAAAAATCCCTTTGCGTTTAGAATTCATTTCATTAGCCGGTAAAGTTACTATTTTAAGGAGCGGGGAGTTATAATGATTCATCCTAAGGCAATTATCGAAAAAGATGTAATTTTAGGAGAAGAGGTAAGCATAGGCCCTTATGCTTATATCGAAAAGGGGGTTCATTTAGGCCGGGGAGTAAGGGTTTCTGCTTTTGTACACTTAAAGGCTAATACTTATATTGGCGATAATACTTTTATTGGCAGTGGCAGCGTTATTGGCGAAGCCCCCCAAGTTTTAGAGTCCAGAGTTCCCAGGGGTAAGGTTTATATTGGAAAAAATAATATTATCCGGGAGTATGTTACGATCAATTGCGCAAGCTCTCCCGATAAGGCCACTTCCTTAGGCGACAGTAATTTTCTTATGGCCTGTTCCCACATCGCCCACGACTGTAAGTTAGCCAATAATATTGTTATTTGCAATGGTACTCTGGTTGCCGGTCACGTTGAAATTCAAGATAAGGTCTTTATTTCCGGAAATGTAGTTATTCATCAATTCGTAAGGATTGGCAGGTTAGCAATGGTGGGAGGCCTCTCGAGAGTTAACCAGGATATACTTCCCTTTATGCTGGTAGTCGGAGACTCCCGGGTTTGGGGGCTCAATTTAGTAGGTCTAAGGCGAGCAAGTTTTAAAGCTAACCAGATAAGTCCAATTAGAAAAGCCCATAACTTCCTTTACCGCAAGGACTTGCCTCTTAAAATTGCTTTAGAAAATTTAAAGAAGATTGATTCAACTGAAGTGAAGGAGATGGTAGTTTTTATTCTTTCCTCTCAAAGAGGAATTTGCGGCCCTAAAAGAAGTACTTTATGGGAAAAGCTATTTTTAGATTACCCTTATTTTATCGGCAGGAAAATTCCTACTTACGATTCTTTGCCTAAGCCTGATTTAAATAAGTTTGATACTAGAGAATAATTTTTGTTGCGAAGACTAACCAGCCAGTATGGCAAGGCATTAGTTGTTCCGGCCGGGTTTTTCCTCTTCTTACCAGAATTCTGCGCAGGAGAATTTCCATAGTTTCAATATTGACAAATCCTTTTTCTTCCAGGCTAAATACAGTTTTAGTAAGTTGTTCAAAAGTGGGGCATATTGTAGCAAGCCGGCAACCCCCTTTTAGTGATTTATAAGCAGCGTCAATCAATTCCCAGGGGCTTCCAATATCAATCATTACAAAGTCAGCTTCTTTTTCATCGAATTCAGTGGTAATTTCCTGGTGTTTGAATTCCACCCATTCATTTAAGCCGTTCTTTTCTAAGTTTTTCTTAGCATTTTCGAGAAATTCTTTATTTCTTTCGTAGCTATAGACTCGGCCGTTGGGTCTGACAAAATTAGCCAAAGCCGTAGTTAATGCCCCGCTGCCTATGCCGGACTCAATTACTTTGGCTCCCGGAAAGATATTTCCCCGAACCAGGATCATTCCAATATCTTTGGGGTAAAGGATTTGTGTTTTTCTTCTTACTTTCATTACCAGCTCATAGAGGTAAGGACGGAGAATATAGAAGGGGAACCCCAGGTTTGTTTCTGCTCTTTGGCCAAATTCTTTGCCGATAAGCGAACCGATTTCCAGAAAACCTTTATCGGTATGGAGGGTTTTTACTTCGGCCTTGAGGAGGAAGTTTCTTTTTTCATCGTTATAGAGGAATATGAGATCTCCTTGTTTTACCATAGTATAAAATATATCACTAGAAAAATATCTTGCAAGGAGATATTCTTTGTATTAAACTCTGATAAGACCTATAAAGGTCTGTCGTAAACAGGTTGGTTTTCGTACAACTTAGGCCAGCAAAAAATAATAAGGTCGATAATGAAGTATGTTGTAGTTGTTCCTGATGGTGCCAGCGATTATCCCATTGATATTTTAGGAGCAAAGACACCTTTTGAGGTGGCTGATATTCCTTTCATGGATTCCCTGGCCAAATCCGGGATATTGGGAAGAGTTAAAACCGTTCCCCGAGGATTTACCCCTTCTAGTGATATTGCTAATCTTTCTTTGCTCGGTTATGACCCGGAAATCTACTATACCGGCCGGGGCCCGCTTGAGGCGGTGAATTTGGGGGTAGAATTAGCTGAGAGAGATTTAGCTTTTCGTTGTAATCTTATCACCGAAGCCGAAGGTAAACTCCAGGATTATAGCGGAGGACATATAACCGATAAAGAAGCTAAGATTCTTATTGATTGTATCAATGATAATCTAAAGACCGATAAAATTCAGTTTTTTTTCGGAACTAGTTACCGTAACCTTATGGTTATTCGGGAAGGAGCGGATTTAGGGTTAAATAAACTGAAATATCTTGCTCCTCACGATATCATGGGTAAGGAAATATCTCGAAACCTGCCGCGAGGTAAGGGCAGCGAGGTTATTACCGGCCTGATAAATCGCTCTAAAGATTTTCTTGCTGATAATGAGATCAATAAAGTGAGAATAGATCTGGGAGAAAATCCGGCTAATATGATTTGGCTTTGGGGCTGTGGCGGCAAGCCGGCAATGCCGCTCTTTGAAACTGAATTTGGCATTAAGGGTGCAGTTATCTCAGCCGTAGATTTAATAAAGGGTATTGGAAAAATAATTGGGTTGAAGGTATCAGAAGTCGAAGGTGCCAATGGCTACTACGATACTAATTATCTGGGTAAGGCCCAAGCCGCTCTTGCGGCCTTAGAAGATTGTGATTTTGTTTTTGTTCACATAGAAGCTACTGATGAGGCCGGTCATAACCAAGACTTGCGGATGAAAATAGCTTGCCTTGAGCGAATAGATAAACTTGTTGTCGGTACCATAGTAGAGAGGCTAAAGGATAAAGATTTCCGAATTTTAATTACTCCAGACCATCCTACCCCCATCAGTATCAGGACGCATACCGCTGAACCGGTACCTTTCTTAATCTCTGGTTCGGGAATAGGCAAAGATGATTTCTCTTCATATTCAGAGAGAGAAGCTCAGAATAGTTCACTCTATTTTGATAAAGGTACAGATTTACTAAAATACTTTCTTACTAAATGAGCGATACTAAAGGAAGAATGAGGTAAAATGCCGAGCGAATTAAAAAATAAATTGGTCATTCAGAAATACGGCGGTAGCTCAGTAGCTGATATCGCAAAGATAGAAAAAGCTGCCCAGAAAGTTGTTGCTTACGCTAAGCGGGGCAACAGGGTAGTAGTTGTTATTTCGGCAATGGGGGATACTACTAATGATTTAGTTAGTTTGGCCAAGAAGATTAATCCTTATCCTTCGGAACGCGAAATGGATATGTTAATGTCTACCGGAGAGCAGATTTCTTGTTCCTTGTTGGCTATGGCGATTCATAAGAGAGGTAAAGGAGCAATATCATTTACCGGGCCTCAGGTTGGAATCATCACCGACACCGATCATACCCAGGCTAAGATTTTAAAGATCAAGACCGATCGCATCAAGAGAGAATTGCGAAGCGGTAATATTGTTATTGTGGCCGGATTTCAAGGTTTAAGTACAGCCATGGAAATAACTACTTTGGGCCGTGGCGGCTCAGACCTAAGCGCTGTAGCTTTAGCTGTAGCTTTGAAGGCAGATTTATGTGAGATTTATACCGATGTCGAAGGCATCTATACTGCTGATCCGCGAATTGTGCCGGCGGCAAAAAAATTAAAATATATTACCTTTGATGAAATGCTGGAGCTGGCATCTCGTGGAGCCCAAGTTATGCATACCAGGGCAGTTGAGGTGGCTAAGAAGTTTAATATCCCGATACATGTGAAGGGCAGCTTTACTAAAAAGGAGGGAACAATAATTATGGGAAAGAGACCATTAATAGAGGAACCTGTGGTAAGGGGAGTAACTCTTGCCAGTAATGAGGCCAAAATAACTTTGTGTAACGTTCCGGATAAGCCGGGAATCGCCGCCCATATGTTTAAAGAGTTGAGCCGGCAGAACATTAATATAGATATGATTGTTCAGAATGTAAGCCATAGAAAAGCGACTGATATCTCTTTTACCGTCCCCAAAAATAATCTGATCAAGACGCTTAAAATTTCAAAGGAAATTTCCAAGCGCATTGGCGCCGGAGAAGTTATTTCTGATGAGACTATAGCTAAGGTTTCCGTAGTGGGAGTGGGGATGAGGACTCATTCCGGAGTAGCAGCAAAGTGTTTCTCAATTTTAGCCAAGAATAAAATTAATATTGATATGATTTCAACTTCAGAGATTAGTATCTCTTGCGTGGTAAAGAAAGGGGTAGGCAAGAGAGCTTTAAAGGTGCTTCATGAGGGATTTAAATTGGATAAAATAAATTCATAAGAGCTAAAGGATAAAGGTTAGATGAAAAAAGTATATATTTACGATACAACTCTAAGGGATGGAACTCAAACTCCGGGGATCTCTTTGAGTTGTCAGGATAAGATCAATATCGCCAAAAAGTTAGATGATTTTGGCATTGATTTTATCGAAGGGGGCTGGCCCTATTCTAATCCTAAAGATAAAGAACTTTTTGAATATTTTAAGAAACATCCTTTAAAAAAGAGCAAACTTACTCCTTTTGGCTCTACAGCTCATCCCTCAAAGCCGGCTAAGGAGGATAAAAATCTTATCAGCTTACTTGATTCAGAGACTGAGTGCGTTACTATTTTCGGTAAAACCTGGGATTTGCATGTAAAAGAAGTTTTGAAGATAAAACCCGATGATAATCTTAGGATTATCTCTGACAGCATAAGTTTCTTAAAAAGTAAAGGAAGGCGTGTCTTCTATGATGCTGAACACTTCTTTGACGGATACAAGGCTAATCCCAGTTACGCCCTTAAGACTTTAAGAGTAGCCAGGGAGTCGGGAGCTGAGCTAATTGTTTTTTGTGATACCAATGGCGGAACCTTGCCTCGGCGAGTTAAGACAATAATTCAAGAGGTAAAGAGTAAACTTTCTTTGGCCAGTTTTGGAGTGCATTGCCACAATGATTTGGGGTTGGCAGTGGCAAATTCGATAGTTTGTGTAGATGAAGGTTGTAGGCACATCCAGGGAACTATTAATGGTTATGGGGAAAGGTGCGGAAATACTGACTTAGTGACGATAATCAGCATATTGCAGCTTAAGATGGGAAAAAAGGTTATATCTTCCAAGAAGTTAGCTGAGTTAGCGCATCTTTCCTATTTTGTAAGTGAAGTCTGCAATATGGCCCATCGCGATAATCATCCTTTTGTAGGCCACAGCGCTTTTGCTCATAAGGGAGGAGTGCATATTGATGCAGTTATAAAAAATCCTCGGGCCTATGAGCATATTGATCCGGCTTTAGTGGGAAACAAACGGAAGCTTATTGTTTCAGAGCTAGCTGGTAAGTCTACTTTAGTAGTAAAGGCTAGAGAGTTAGAGTTTGATTTAGATAAAAAGTCAGATCAGGCTAAGAATTTACATAAACTTATCCAAAAGCTAGAAAAAGAAGGATATCAGTTTGAAGCTGCCGAAGGTTCTTTTAAACTGCTGCTTCAGAAAGAATTTAAGAAATATAAAAACTTTTTTGATCTGCTGGGATTTAAAGTTGTTGTTGAGAAAGGCGAAGATAACAAGTTGGTTTCAGAGGCAATAATAAGGCTGAAGATTAACGGGAAATTAGAGCATACAGCTTCTCTTGGCGATGGTCCGGTTAACGCTTTGGACAACGCTTTGAGAAAGGCTTTATCTAAGTTTTATCCAACACTCTCTGAGATGCACCTTACTGATTTTAAGGTTAGAGTGCTTGATGAGAAAGGCGGGACTGCCACAAAGGTGAGAGTTTTGATTCAATCCCAGGACAAGGAAGATAACTGGTCAACTATTGGTGTTTCAGGAAATATTATTGAGGCATCTTGGCAGGCTTTATCCGATAGCGTTGAGTATAAACTGCTTAAAGACTCTCCTAAATAAGGATAATTAAAGCTTATCCTTGCTTATTGTTTTTTTAATAAGCAATGATATAATTGGGGTTAGCTGTGGCCCAGTCTAAAGATAGGGAAAGGATAGAGATGAAAGGTGCTAAAATTCTAATTGAGAGCTTGATTCAGGAAAGGGTAGAGGTGATTTTTGGCTATCCCGGCGGGACAGTCATCCCTCTTTTTGATTGCCTCTATGATTCTCCGATAAAATTTATTTTGACCCGTCATGAGCAGGCAGCCGCTCATGCTGCTGATGGTTATGCCCGTTCTACCGGCAAGGTAGGAGTTTGTGTAGCTACATCCGGGCCCGGGGCGACTAACTTAACTACCGGTATTGCAACTGCCCACATGGATTCTGTGCCGATTATAGCTATTACCGGACAGGTAAAAACATCTTTAATCGGTAATGATGCGTTTCAGGAAGCCGATATAACCGGGATAACTCGTTCGATAAGCAAGTATAATTATCTGATCAAGGATGCCAAGGATATTGCTTATGTTGTAAAAGAAGCTTTTTATCTAGCTAGTACCGGAAGGCCCGGACCAATAGTTATTGATTTACCGGTTGATGTGCAGATGCAAGAGGCAGATTTTAACTACCCTAAGAAAATAAAGATGAGAAGTTATAATCCAACTCATTTTGGACATCCCGGCCAAATAAAAAAAGTACTTAAACTTATCTATAATTCTCAGCAGCCGGTGATTATGGCCGGAGGAGGGGGTATTATAGCCGGAGCTAGTGAGGAGTTATTAAGATTTGCTGAAAAAACCAATATTCCGGTCACGACTACCCTTATGGGATTGGGGGGATTTCCCTCTACCCATCGACTATCTTTAGGTATGCCGGGCATGCACGGAACTGTATATGCTAACTTGGCAGTCACCGAGAGCGACCTTTTAATTTCGGTTGGTTCCCGTTTCGATGACCGAGTTACCGGAAAAGTAGATGCTTTTGCCCCCGGGGCAAAGATAGTTCATATTGATATTGACCCTACATCTATAAGTAAAACTATAAATGTTGATGTTCCGATTGTCGGAGATGCTAAGAATATCGTTGGTCAGCTCACCGAAGAGGTAGACGCAACTAAACTAGCTGATCTGGAAAACTGGCATAAGAAAATAAAAGAATGGAAGAAGAAGCATCCGCTTAAGTATAAGCTTAAGAAGACCGGTAAGATTAAGCCGCAATACGTTATTGAGGAAATTTACCGGCAAACAAAAGGTAAGGCTATCATTACTACTGAGGTGGGGCAAAATCAGATGTGGACATCACAGTTTTATAAGTTTGATTATCCCCGTCATTTTCTATCCAGTGGAGGTTTGGGAACAATGGGTTACGGTTTCCCGGCAGCAATCGGGGCAAAAATAGCTAACCCCAAGCAAGAAGTAATTGTTATCGCCGGTGATGGTTCGATACAGATGAATATTCAGGAATTAGCTACAGTGAGTACTTATAATTTAAAGATCAAGATAATCATTTTGAATAACGGTTATTTGGGAATGGTCAGGCAATGGCAGGAACTTTTTTATGACCGGCGTTATTCAGGAACGACCTTGAAGAATCCTGATTTCGTGAAAATTGCCCAAGGTTATGGAATAAAAGGTATACAGGTAAAGAAAGTAAGCGAAGTAAAGCCAGCAATACAGGGAATCCTTAAATTTAAAGGTTCTGTTTTGGCTGATTTTTTGATTGAACCCGAAGAGAACGTATTTCCTATGGTGCCGGCCGGAGAGGCCATTAACCGAATGATTGGAGGTATGGCTTGAAAAAAATTAAAAACCAAAAATAAAAAACTAAATACAGGTATTAAAAACATTAAAATTTTTAAATTTTTTGTTTGTGTTTTTGGTATTTAAGATTTAATTTTTAATATTTGATTTTTATAAGAGTGGAGCGATGAAATGAGGCACACCATACAAGCATTAGTTGAAAACAGGTTTGGAGTTTTAGCAAGGGTTTCTTCTTTGTTTAGCGCCCGCGGCTATAACATTGAATCTTTAGCAGTCGGTGAAACTGAGGATTCTTCTGTTTCGTGTATGACTATTGTTGTAGACGCTCAGGACGAGAAGGTTCTGGAACAGATAAAAAAGCAACTCCATAAGTTAATCGATGTAATTACAGTCATCGATTTTACCCGTCGGGATTATATTGATCGAGACCTGATTTTAGCCAGAATACTTAAAGATAAAAAAAGCGAAAAGATCATAGAAAAACTAGTCAAGAAGTTTCCAGTAAAGATCATTGGAGAAACTAAAGAGGATTATTTCTTGGAGATTTGTTCGGATCGCTACCAGGAAGAAGAAATTCTAAAAGGATTGAAGGGCTTAGGGATAAAAGAATTAGTAAGGACCGGGAGAATTGCAATCGGAAAGTAAGCAGAAACAATCGATAATTTATAATTGATAATTAAGATTCTAAGTATCCTTTATTATCATTTATCATTTATCATTTATTAATCATAAGAAGGGGGTATAGGAATGGCTAAGATGTATTACGACAAGGATGCTAATCTGGATGTAATTAAGAATCTTAAAATAGCTATTATCGGTTATGGCATACAGGGCCGGGGTCAGGCTTTAAATTTAAGAGATAGCGGAGTTGGAGTTTTAGTCAGTGAACTTAAAGGCACACCAAACTATGAACAAGCTAAACAAGACGGATTTGAGGTTGTGTCTGCTGAGGATGCTGCAGCAGCAGCCGATATCATCCAGATATTAACCCAGGATCATGTCCAGGGTAGGGTTTATGAAAATTCTATAGTAGCTAACCTTAAACAAGGCAATTCGCTGGTGTTTTCTCACGGATTTAACATTCATTTTAAGCAAATTGTGCCTCCAGAAAATGTTGATGTTTTTATGGTTGCGCCTAAGGGGCCGGGTGCTTTGGTAAGGGAGATGTATGAACAAGGCAAGGGAGTTCCTTGTTTAATCGCAGTATTTCAGGACTTTAGCGGCAAAGCTAAAGATAAAGCTTTAGCTTATGCTAAGGCTATCGGCGGGACCAGAGCCGGTGTTATTGAAACTACCTTTAAAGAAGAGACCGAGACTGATCTTTTTGGTGAACAGGCAGTTCTTTGTGGGGGTACTTCAGAGTTGATAAAAGCCGGTTTTGATACTTTAGTCGAAGCCGGGTATCAACCGGAAATCGCTTACTTTGAATGTTTACATGAACTTAAACTGATTACCGATCTTATTTACAAGACCGGTATTTATGGTATGAGAAAAAGAGTTTCGGATACTGCTGAATATGGCGACATAACCAGAGGTAAACGGATAATCAATAAACAAACTCGCGAGGAGATGAAGAAGATTCTTGGCGAGGTTCAATCAGGTTCTTTTGCCCGGGAGTGGATAAAAGAAAATCAAGAAGGTAGGCCAAACTACAATAAGATAACCGAGGAAGAAAAAAACCATCCGATTGAAAAAATTGGAAAGGAACTCCGCGGAATGATGCCCTGGATGGAATAACCGGTGCGATAAGTGGCAAAAGAAAAAATTGTTATTTTTGATACTACCTTAAGAGACGGGGAGCAGGCTCCGGGAGCAGCTTTGACTTCTGAGCAGAAGCTAGAGATTGCCTACCAACTGGCCAAATTAGGGGTGGACGTGATTGAGGCTGGTTTTCCGATTGCCAGCCCTGATGACTCCCGGGCCGTAGATCTTATTGCCCGGAATATTAAGGGAAGTACTATCTGCGCTTTGGCAAGATGTTTGCCTAAGGATATTGCGGCAGCTCAAAATTCGTTAAAGAGGGCAACCAATCCCCGCATCCACATTTTTTTAGCTACTTCAAAAATTCACCTCAAGTACAAATTTAAAAAAGCTGAGGATGAGATTCTAGTTTTGGCTAAAGAAGCTACTAAATTAGCTCGCAATTTATGTGGAGATATTGAGTTTTCTCCCGAAGATGCTACTCGTTCAAGGAAAGAATTTCTTTTTCGGGTAATTGAGACAGCTATAGCTTACGGGGCAAGAACAATAAATATTCCCGATACAGTCGGCTACTCTTACCCTCAAGAAATCTACAGTTTGATTTCTGATATCCGCGATAATGTTCCTAATATCGAAAAGGCAGTTATTGCCATACACTGTCATGATGATTTGGGCATGGCTGTTGCAAATTCTCTCTCGGCAGTCTTAGCCGGAGTCCGCCAAGTTCATTGCACAATAAACGGCATTGGTGAGCGAGCCGGTAATGCATCATTGGAGGAGATAGTAATGGCTCTGAATACCCGTAAGGATGTTTTTACGAATCTGGTAACTGGCATAAAGACCAAAGAGATTATTCATACCTCCCGTCTGGTAAGCAATCTTACTGGATTCATTGTTCCGCCTAATAAAGCGATTGTGGGTAGAAACGCCTTTGCGCATGAGTCGGGGATTCACCAAGATGCCATACTTAAGAAGAGAAGTACTTACGAAATAATGAACCCTAAGGATGTAGGGGTGGATAAAACTCAGATAGTTTTGGGAAAACATTCCGGAAGACATGCCCTTGCCAAGAGGCTGGGAAAACTGGGCTTTAATTTTACTAAAGATAAAATCGATGTATTTTTTAAACAGTTTAAACAACTGGCTGATAAGAAAAAAGAGGTTTTTGATGATGATTTAATTGCTTTAGCCGAAGAGCAGGTAAAGCCGAAAGTTAAGGTTTATGATTTGGTTTCAGTAAAAGTAGTTACCGAGACCGGAGCTTTGCCTCAAGCCGAAATTAAAATTAGGTATAAGGGAAAGGTCCGCGAAGCTCAATCTACCGGCGATGGACCGGTAGACGCCTGTTATAAAGCAATTGATAAGATTACCGGGATAAAAACCAAACTGTTTGGGTATAAGCTTGATGCAATTACCAGCGGCAAAGATGCTCAAGGCCGGGTAAGAGTGGAAATTACCGTTAAGGGCAAAACGGTTAACGGCCGGGGTTCGAGCACAGATATTTTAGAATCTTCGGTGAAAGCCTATCTGGATGCTCTCAATCGAATTGGATGAAGTATCTTAAGAATTTAATCGGAATAGCCACGGTTATTTTACTGGCCCTAGCTATAATTAACTTTCATAAAACAGAGAAGTTAAGTTTTGTAAGATCAAAGATTGGTATCTTGCGGGAATTTATCAAAGGAAAGGTAGAATTTTTTAAACAAGACGTCTCTTTTTCCTTTAATCCCCAAAGGAAACGCCCTTTGAGCTTTATCAACAGAGAAAGTGAACTTATCCATTTAGCTAAAGATGTATTTGGCCAATTCACCCCGCCTCAATGGGAAAAATTCTGGAATTTAATTTATGACCCTATTGAAGAAAAACAAGGGTCTTCGAAAGTTAAGCGCTACCGCACCCAGGAAGAGATACAAGCCTATCTTAGATACAATTATTCCAACCCTTTTTCTTATTTTAAAAAGGAGCACTGGAATTATTTTTGGAGTATTGTCTTTAAGGAAAAAATATGAGTTCTTCTAAAATATACGGTTTGCTTGGTTATCCTTTGGAACATTCTTTCTCCCCCCGGATGCATAATAATGTTTTCAGAAAATTAAATATGCCTGGCGAATACCAGCTATTTCAAAAGCAACCGGAGGAACTTAAGTCTTTTTTGGAGAGTTTAGAAGAGGAGAATATCTGGGGATTAAACGTTACTGTTCCTTATAAAGAAAAAGTTTTGGATTTAAATATCATCGAGATGGATAATACATCTCTTTACGCCAAGGAGATAAGAGTTGTGAATACCATCGTGAGAAAAGACGGAAGATTAAAAGGATATAATACCGATGTGGCCGGATTCTTGAGGCATTTAAACAAAGTAGGTTTTACACCGCTTAAGAAGCGGATAGCCTTATTGGGTGCCGGAGGAGCTGGAAAGGCCGTAGCTTACTCTCTAGCCAAGAAAGGTGCAGGCGAGATAGCCATTTTTGACCTTGACCGGGATAAGTCAGAGAGTGTTTCTAAGCTGCTGGAAAAAATTTTCCCGAATCTTAGTGTATCAATAGTGGATACGGTCGAAGGATTAGATATCAGCCATAAAGACTTGCTGGTAAATGCAACTCCCGTAGGCTTAAAAGGTGATGATCCTTGCCTGGTAGATGAGAGTATGCTGCACGAAGATTTATTTGTTTATGACCTTATCTATAATCCGGCTTCAACTAAGTTATTGTCACTGGCCAAAGCTAAAGGTTTGCAGCATTCTAATGGCTTGGGGATGTTAGTTTATCAAGGAGCTTTTTCTTTTATTTATTTCACAGAAACTAAAGTACCTTATACTAAAATAGTAGCAACAATGTGGGAAGCAATCGAAGACAGGTTTACAAAGAGATGATTACGAAGATATCGATGTTTATTTTTGGTAGTTGCCTGGGTAGTTTTTTAAATGTCTGTATTCATCGCTTACCCCAAGAAAAATCGATTATTACTCCCGGCTCTTTTTGTCCCCAGTGTAAAACTCCGGTTAAATGGCATGACAATATTCCTTTAATTAGCTATCTTCTTTTAGCCGGCCGCTGCCGCAGTTGTCAGAAAAAAATACCCTTGAGATACTTTTTAGTCGAGTTTATCAGCGGCGCATTCTTTTTGGCCCTTTATCTAAATTTAGGTTTTGGCCTGGAACTATTAAAATATATATTTCTTTTCGCTCTATTAGTAGTAGTTTCTTTTATTGATATTGATTACCATGCTATTCCTGTGCAGCTATGTTTTTTAGGAATCGTCGCCGGCCTGCTGGTTAGCCTTTGGCCTACCTTGCAGCTGCTTAAAACAGGAGTCTTTGACTTAGAAGCATTGCCTCTTTATGCGGCGTTTAAAGGGCTGCTTTTTGGCTTTGGTTTTACTTATCTTTTTAAGTTTTTTGGTGATATCTTTATTGATTTGTATCTTAAGCTGCGGAGAAAAGAATCAATCGAAGGAGAGCGGGAATCTTTGGGTTTAGGTGATGTGGATTTTATGGGAATGATCGGTGTATTTTTAGGCATAAAAGCGGTAGTCCTGGTGTTTTTTATCGCGCCTTTTATAGCCTTATTCTACTCGATCTTTGCCCTGATCTTTAAAAGATCACACTTGATACCTTATTTACCCTATTTGTCCTTAGCTACTGTGGTTGTATTTTTCTGGGAAAACAGAATAGTGAGTTTTATATTTTGAAAATATGTCCCGCCTCGCTATATAGTAGGTAAATTCTCTACGATAATTTACCTACACTCGGCGGGATTCAATTCTCCGCCTAAGGCGGATCATTGAGGAGGTTAAAAATGCGAATTTTAACTGCTGGTGAATCCCATGGGGAGTATATTGTAGCGATTCTGGAAGGATTTCCCAAAGGAGTAAAGGTTGACCTGAAATTCATCAATGAGGAATTAAAAAAACGGGCCTCTGGTGAAGGAAGAGGGAAACGGATGTCGATAGAGCAGGATACAGTTAATATTGTATCCGGTCTGCGCAATAAAATAACTTTAGGCAGCCCGATAGCTATGCTGGTCAAAAATAAAGATGCCAAGATATTTACTCAAGCCAAAGATCGCTTACCTTGTCTTTCTGTGCCGAGGCCTTCGCATGCTGATTTAGCCGGGGCCTTAAAGTATCAAGAAACAGATATCAGGAATATTCTCGAAAGAGCTTCAGCCCGGGAGACAGTAGCCAGAGTCGCTGCCGGCGCTATCTGTAAACAATTTCTTTTAAATTTTGGAGTAAAGATTGCCAGCTTCACTCTCAGCCTGGGAGGTATTTCTGCTCAGAAGGCCCCGAGAAGCATAGATGAGATTATTAATAAAGTTAAAGGGTCAAAATTAAATTGTCTCGATCAGAATAAAGAGCAGGCGATGATTAAGGAGATTGTTGAAGCAAAAGAGGCCGGGGACAGTTTAGGAGGGGTAGTTGAACTTTGGGTAGAAGGTACGCCTGCAGGACTAGGGAGTTTCATGCATTTTGACCGCCGCTTGGATGCCAAGCTTAGCGCTTATTTAATGGGTATTCCTGCGGTTAAAGGGGTTGAGATAGGTTTAGGTTTTGACTACGCAAAAGAAAGGGGGTCTCTTACTCACGATGCGATATATTACACGGCCAATAAAGGTTTTACCAGAAAGACCAATAATTCCGGCGGCATCGAGGGGGGTATTTCGACAGGATTGCCAATTATCTTAAGACTGGCTATGAAACCGATTGCTACTTTGGCTAAACCCCTTGATTCAGTAAATATTGTTACCAAGAAAGCTCAAAAAGCGCCGGTTGTGCGTTCAGATGTTTGCGCGATAGTTGCTTGCGGCCTTATCGCTGAAAGTATGTCAGCAATTGCCATAACTGAGAGTTTTTTGGATAAATTTGGGTCTGATAGTTTAGGAGAGATAATTTCTAATTATCGTAATTACCGCAAGTCACTTAAATCTTTCACTAAAGCTAAATGAAGTTTATCAGCTTTTGATCAGTCAATAAGGCCCGGTTTAGCCTGCCTGCCGGCAGGCAGGGATTCGCCTAAACCGAATCAGCTCAAAAGGAGGATCTATGTTTGACCTAGGCAAATTAGGGGATTTGTCAAAAATGGCTAGCCAGGCCAAACAGCTCCAGGAAAAGCAGGAGCGTTCCCAACGCGAGCAGATGGGTATTCTACTGAAGATATCCCAACAACTCGAAGAAATATTAACTTTACTTAAAAAGTAATCCGGTTTGAGATGAAACGATTAATAGGTTTGCTGTCTTCAATGAAACAAATTTATCTAAAACGAAACTAGTAAATGGCAGAAAAAGTAGCACTTATCGCAGCAATTATCCTACCTTTCTGG
This sequence comes from Candidatus Omnitrophota bacterium, assembly GCA_043815185.1. Lineage (GTDB taxonomy): Bacteria > Omnitrophota > Gorgyraeia > Duberdicusellales > 4484-171 > Susulua. The sequence continues at coordinate 35,039 of JBDRJF010000026.1, forward strand.
AATATACCGTTGATCCTGAGAATAATAAAACGGAAATCATCCCGGGATATTAGTATCTATTGGGCGGTAGGTGTCTGGCTATGTTTTGTCTTGATGGCCCCGGCTGGTTTTGTGTCTGAAGATTTAGTTTGGCGGACATTTAACATTATAAATTTTGTTCTTTTTACTTTGGTGTTTATCATTGTATTAGTTTACAGAAGAGAAAGAGTAAAGACTGAGGTAGAATGAAGAAATTAATTTTTCTTTTTCTTTTTTTTTCTCTGGGTTGCTCGCCGCTGGAATTAAGCCGCCTCTTCGGTGCCGGAACCAAACCGTTTAAACAACAAGGTAAGGTGTACAGCAAAGTTTTTGATCAAGACCTTTCTGCCTGTTATGAACAAATTATCAGCCAACTGAAAGAAATGGAGACTAACTTTTACCGGGGTAGCCAGAAAGAAGGTTTTATCGTGGTTTATAATTTTAGTAGCGTTTTTGCACAATCTGCCGAAGCAACTGAGGTGGCAATATTTTTTAGTAAATTAGATCAGCTGAAAACCCAGGTAGAAGTAGCATCGCTTAATTACTTACTTGCTGAGTTTGCGGCATCAGCGATTTTTGACCGCCTGGAAGGAAAAATATCCCCTAATCTTGAGCTGGAAGGAGAGCCAAGTCTTAAGCAATAAGCAAAATTATTGACATCATGGAGAAAGTAGAGATTACTATCGTCGGTGCAGGAATCATTGGATTAGCCGTAGCCAGAGAGCTTTCAAAAGACTGTAAAGATATTTTAGTAGTTGAAAAAAATCCTTCCTTTGGCCAGGAGACAAGTTCACGCAATAGCGAAGTAATCCACGCTGGAATTTATTACCCCGAAAATTCTCTTAAAGCAAAGACCTGTCTTGAGGGTAAAGAATTGATCTATGCCTATTGTCAGAAAAATAATATCGGGTATAAAAAAACCGGAAAACTTATTGTCACAACTAGCAGCAGGAAACAAACTGAGTTAGAAAAACTTTTTCAGAATGGTTTAGCCAATGGCCTAAGGGACTTAAAAATCCTTTCCCGAGCCCAGGTAAAGAAAATTGAGCCCCGGATAAAAGCAGAGTCAGCCATATTCTCGCCTTCTACCGGCATTATAGATTCCCACGCTTTACTCAAGCAGCTGCTTTCAGAGTTTAAAGAACGGAGCGGTGAAATAGTTTATAATACGGAATTAGTAGCTGTAGATAAAATTAGTGATGGCTTTGAGCTTTCGGTGGAGGATAAGCAAGAGGGATTATTTAGCTTATCGACCCGAATTTTTATTAATGCCGCTGGCTTAAATTCCCACAAAGTAGCCGCAATGGCGGGTATTAAACGAGAAGAATACAAAATAAAATACTCCAAAGGCGATTACTTCCGGGTTCATAATAATAAAGCAAAATTGATTAATAGATTAATCTATCCGCTTCCCAAGCAAGAGGGTTCAGGGCTGGGGATACATGCTACTTTAGACTTAGCTGGAGGCTTGCGTCTGGGGCCTGACGATGAGTATATCGATGAGATCAATTATGATATTGATCAATCGAAAAACAAGGCTTTTTATGAAGATGTTAAAGCGATGCTGCCCTTTATTAACTTGGAAGATTTAGGTCCGGACACATCAGGAATAAGACCTAAACTCCAGGGGCCGGGAGAAAGTTTTAGAGATTTCTTAATCAAGGACGAAACCGATAATGGCTCCCCCGGCTTAATAAACCTTGTTGGGATTGAGTCACCGGGCTTAACCAGCTCTCTGGCTATCGCTAAAATGGTGGGGGCTATAGTCAAAATAAGCTTGTAAATATTGGAAAATTCATCTTAAAAAAATATTGTCATCTTTGGTTTCTATGCTATAATTTTCTTCTGTTTGCCAGTTGCTTTACGCTGGTAGATATTTAATTGCCGAGGTAGCTCAGGCGGTAGAGCGAGGGACTGAAAATCCCTGCGTCAGGGGTTCAACTCCCTTCCTCGGCACCATCGTCTTTTTGATAAAAGTTTGTTCTATGAGCCGAGGTTCATCTAAATGTGTAAAGAAACGACGGTTGAGGCTAAGCCTCAACCGGCTCCACCTTCGGCGGAGATTGGATACAACTCCCTTCCTCGGCATATTATGAATACTGTGTGGTCATAAAAGAAGGCCTATTTGTTTTATAGACATATATATACTTTTCGAACAGCGAGGGAATGATTAAGAAGAAAGCTTTGCCTTCGGCAAAGAATCGTTACCTCGGCACTTTTATTAATTGATAATTTGTGAGTTCTATAAGTGAAGAAAGTAATTACACTTCTTGCCTTTTTTCTGCTCATCCCTTTTTATAATAGCTTTCCTCTTTTCCAGCAAATCCCAGGATTAGAAAGTGGCTATATCAAAAGGGTAGTGGTGTCACCTTTTAACCCCGAGGTTATTGGTGTTGCTTCCAGGAATTCCTTATATAAGAGTCAAGATGGGATTAGGATTTTTAAAAGAGTAGCTGTATTTAAGGATGAGGAAATCCAGCATATTTTCTTCGATTCAGTAGTAGCTGATACTCTCTATATTGTTACCAGCCGGCATCTTTACAGATTCAAGGATAGGCTGGAAGAGTTGTTTTCTTCTTCCGATGATCAGACAGTCTTTACTGCTGCAAAACATAAGGGAGTACTTTATCTGGGAACAAGCAAGGGGCTTAGGTCTGCTGATGAGAGTAGTTTAATTTGGCAAAGGGTGAAAGCTTTAGATGATATTTCGATTTATTTCCTGGATACATCTGAGGAAACTCTTTATCTTGCCACCGAAAGCGGCGCCTACCTTCTTAACGGTGATAGAGGCATTGAGAGGCTGTTTGTGATGCGAAAAGAGGAGGAAAGCGGCGAAGAGGGTTTAGCTGCACAGATTATTAAGGTTGATATTTTCAACGAAGATCACCTTTGGTTAGGGACAAATCAAGGTTTGTTTGTTTCTGAAGATAAGGGTATTAATTGGCGCAAGCTTTATATAGCGGGTATAGACAATCTTTCTATTAACTGTATCGCTCAGACTAAGTTACAGGCTGAGACTATTTATTTAGGTACATCTAAAGGATTTTTTGTGGTTGATCTGAAGAGAAATAGCTCAAAACAGCTTTTCGAAGGGCTATATTCTTCTTACATTTATTGGGCCGAGTTTACTCCCCAAGGCAAAATTTACCTGGCAACTTCTAAAGGGTTGTTCGAAAATAAGTATTTTACCTCTAACCATTTTCAGGATAATCTGGAAATAGTTTTAGAAGGAGAACCCAGCGCCGAAGAGATTCAAGAGACAGCTTTGTACTATAATGAAGTTCATCCGGATAAGATAAGGCAGTGGAAGCAAGGTTTAAAGTATCGGGCATTATTTCCTGAAGTAAGTTTGGATTTTGATAAAACAGTTACTACAGCTTTAGGGGCTACTTATGATCGAGTGCAGATTGGCCCTCAGGATTGGGGAGTTAATCTTAAGTGGAATGTCGGCGATTTACTTTGGAACTCTTACCAAGACGATGTAGACACCAGAGCTCGTCTCAATACCCAGCTGCGGCTGGATATCCTTGATGAAATAAACCGGGTTTATTTCGAAAGGCTGCGTTTGAAAAGGGAGATTGATACCAGTAACTTATCCGTGGATGACCTGTTCAAGAAGAAGCTAAGGTTGGCAGAGTTAACAGCGATTATTGATGGTTATACCGGTGGATATCTCTCTCAACAGACGAGGAAACAGAGTGAAGCAAGATAGGCCTTTAGTTTTAATCCTTTGTGGCGGGAAATCCCTGCGTCTCTGGCCATTATCCGAGAAGATAAGTAAAAATTTTTTGGATATTTTTGGATTTTCTCCCTTAGAGTTGACTATAAAAAGATTTTTAAAGGTTACAACTGCTAACAATATATTTTTAGTTGCCAACAGGAACGAGAAAACAGCCCTATTGAAGCTTAAATCTATACCTAAGAAGAATATTTTCTTTGAACCGGCTAGCAGAAATACCGCAGCAGCAATCCTTTTGTCTCTTCTGAACCTTAATAAATATTCCCAGAGAAACTTGATTATTTCACCGGTAGATACTCTGATCAAGAGGAAAGCAGAGTTTTACCGGACATTAACTAAATCCTTAGTAGCGGCTAATGAGGGCTTTATCTGCACTTTAGGCATAAAGCCTTGCTCAGCGACACCAAATCTGGGATATATTCAGGTCAAGAAGCCGGCTAAAGGAGGTATTTTTTCGGTTAAACGTTTTATCGAGAAGCCAGGGGTAGCTTATGCTAAGAAGCTTATCGCTTCAGGAAATTGTTTTTATAATAGCGGGATGTTTGTGGCTTCGATCTCTACGCTTATTAATCAGTATAAGCGGTATTATCCTGACTATACCTATTTTGCCAGAAACTTCTCTGGAAAGAAAATATCCACACTCTACAGGAAAATACCCAATCTCCCCTTTGATAAAGCCATAATGGAGAAGACCAAAAAGGCGAAGCTGGTTAAAGGAAGTTTTTTCTGGACTGATTTTGGTTCCTGGCAGGCTATTTATGAAGTTTTAGCTAAAGATAAAAAAGGTAATGTAACCAAAGGCAATTCCTTTATCCACGAGGGCAAGAATAATCTGATCTTTTTAGGAAACTTAAAGAAAAAAGCTTTAGTTTTAGGCCTAAAAGATACATTCTTCATCGATACAGAAAATTTTACCCTCCTGGCTACTCGTACCCAGCTTGACAATCTTAAGCGGGCCTTAGGAAAATTTAAACGATGCCGATAAGGAACTATTGTTACGGCCCGGTTCCCTCGAGAAGGTTGGGCTTTTCTCTGGGTGTAGATTTATTTCCCCGAAAGACCTGCTCCTTTAATTGTCTATATTGTCAGTTAGGCACAAGCAGTAAGAGGACTGCCAGAAGGTCTTCTTTCGTAAATAGGGGTAAGTTTAGAAGAGAATTAAGCGAAATTATCAAAAAAAAACCTAAAATTGATTATATAACTATTTCTGGTTCAGGAGAGCCGACCTTACATAAAGATTTAGATCAGATAATCGCCACCATAAGAAAAGTTACTAAGCATAAGTATCCAATCGCAGTAATCACCAACTCATCGCTTCTCTACAGAAGGAAGGTGAGACAAGAGTTAGCCAAGGCGGACTTAATCATCCCTTCTTTAGATGCTGCTACAGCCAAGACTTTCGCTAAGATTAATTACCCCTGTAAGGGGGTATCATTTAAAAGAATAGTGGCGGGCCTGATTCAATTAAGAAAAGAATTTAAGGGTAAAATTTGGCTGGAGATAATGCTTGTAGCCGGAGTAAATGATTGTACCAAAGAGATAAAGAAATTTAAAAGCATAATCGATAAGATTAATCCCGATAAGCTTCAGCTTAATCTTCCGGTAAGGCCGGGGAGGACAAAGGTATCATCACCGAGTCAAGAAAAAGTGGCTAAGATAGGAAAAATTTTTGCCGGGAAAAAAGAAGCTGCGGTAAAGTTTTCCTATCGGAAACTAAAAAATAAGATTTGCAGCGATTTAGGCTTAAATATTTTAAATTTTTTAAGGGTAAGGCCGGGAAGCCTAAAAGATTTAGCAATATCCCAAGCTGTAAGCCCGAAGCAAATATCTAAGCAACTCTCTTTGCTTCTTAAGCAAAAATTAATAAGTGAGCATAGGGTTGGCAAGATTAAATATTTTATCATCAATGATTAAAGAGAATACTCAAAATATTTTAAGGAGCTTACCTCCGGGAGTTGAGTTAGTTGCAGCCACCAAAGAGAGAAGTACTGCTCAGATTAAGGAAGCTATGGCGGGCGGGGTAAGAATAATTGGTGAAAATTACATAAAAGAAGCTCAAGAAAAATTTGCTATTCTGGGAAGTAGTATTAAATGGCATCTTATCGGTTATCTCCAGAAGAATAAAGCTGTGAAAGCAGTAAAAATGTTTGATATGATTGAAACTCTCGATTCCTTATCTTTAGCGGCAATTATTGATAAGGAGTGTAAAAAGATAAATAAGGTTATGCCGGTTCTGATTGAAGTTAATTCTGCAGGCGAATCTCAGAAACAAGGTTTGCTAATTGAGAATGTTGAACCGTTCGTGCAGAAAATTTTACAACTTACCAATTTAAAGCCTATGGGGCTTATGACTATGGGGCCTTGGCTCGAACAGACTGAAGAAATACGTCCTTTTTTCAGGAAGACAAAAGATTTATTCATCAGGATTAAAGATAATTATCGGGAAAAATTAGAGTGGATTTACCTTTCTATGGGGATGAGCACATCCTACCAAATAGCCATAGAAGAAGGAGCTAATTTGGTAAGGCTGGGCACGGCAATTTTTGGCCCCAGAAAATATTAAGGAGTAATTCAGAAAAGGTGAAGCTTAAAGTTATCTTCGATAAAGAGACCGCTGATGATAAATATTCTATCGGTTGGGGGCTGGCTTATCTAATCGGCGGAAAGACCCTATTTGATACCGGAGAGAAGTCAGAGTATACCCTCGATAACTTAAAAGCCTTGGAAATAGATATACAGGGAATAGAAAGAGTAGTTATCTCCCATAACCATTGGAACCATTTAGGGGGGCTTTGGGATTTATTAAAAATTAATAATAATCTGGAAATTTTTGCTTGTTCAGATTTCGCGGCTGAGTTTAAGGATAAGCTTACCCCCTATAATTTTAAATTAGTAGATAGTTTTTATCGAATATGCGACAATATTTATACTAGCGGGCCTTTTAAGATTCGTCACAAGGATAAAGAAATAAGCGAGCAAGTTTTATTGCTGAAGACCGACAAGGGCATTTCGATTATCTGTGGTTGTTCTCATCCAGGAATCCTTAAATTTATTGATAAAGCAAAGGAGGCTTTTCCTGAAAATAAGATCTACGCGGTCCTGGGAGGATTTCATCTTATCGATAAAGACAACCGAACAATAAGATATCTTGTGGAGGAGTTCAAAAAATACGGTATCGGGAATGTTGGCCCTTCGCATTGCACCGGGTTTGAAGCTATAAATATCTTTAGAGAAGCTTATCCTGATAATTTTTGGGACATAAAGGTTGGCAGTGAGATTGAATTATAACCTTTCTTTCCAATAAAATATTACTGCAAGGAGGGAAGAATGCTTAAGGGCATTTATGAAGAATTAAAACACCATGCCCCTTTTACAGCCTTCGGAGCAATTACCGGAATTGTTATTATAATAATTTTTCGTAATATTTCAGCCAAGGCCGCCTTTAATGCTTTTTACGTTTTTCACCCCTTGCATGTTTTGTTAAGCGCCTTAGCCACGGCTTCGATGTATGAATTACATAAATGTCCGGCTACAAGAAAAAAGTGTAATCTTTTTGTTTTGCTGGTAATCGGTTGCTTAGGCTCAATCGGCATAGCCACCTTGAGTGATTCAGTAATTCCTTATATTGGCGAAACTTTACTCGGTATGCCAGAGCGGGATGCTCATATCGGATTTATTGAGAAGTGGTGGCTTATAAGTCCTTTAGCAATAATCGGAATCGTTATAGCTTATTTCAGGCCTTCAACTAAATTTTCCCACTATGGCCACGTTTTATTAAGCACCTGGGCATCACTTTTTCATATCATTATGGCTGGGGCATTAGTTTGGGATTGGTTTTCTTGTCTTACTGTATTTATATTTTTATTTTTGGCAGTATGGATTCCTTGTTGTGTAAGTGATATTATATTTCCACTTTTATTTGTGGGGGATAAGAAATGATAACCAACTTTATTTATTCCAAATACCTAGTTATCTTTTTGATAATTTTTATGGTTAGCTGCGTGCAGATGCGAGATTACACCGGCATAAAAGATGGCGCTTTTGGGCTGGATGTAAAGAGCGGTTTTGATACCGGGGCTAGGGGTAAAGATTACCATTTGATCGGCGAGGATGCAGCTATAATTATTGGTGATACCGAAAGAGAAGTTATTTTTAAAATCGGCCTTCCGGCCAGGATTGAAATGGGCTTAGACGGTGATGAATGCTGGCTATACGACGGAAGAAGAATAGAGCTGTTTCTTAGGGACGGGCGCCTGAGGGACTGGAGCTTTTCACGATATGAAGGGGATAAGAGCAAGTAAGAGAACTAAAAAATTTTTTCGCCACCAAGCCGGATACGTAGCAAAAAACATTCTCGGCGACTATTTAGTCTTTAAAAATAAAAAACATACTTTAATCGGAAGGATAGTTGAAACTGAAGCTTATTTTGGCGTAGATGACGATGCTGCTCACAGTTTTGGCGGAAAAATTACTCCGCGTAATGCGGTTATGTATAAAGACGGAGGCTTAATCTACACTTATTTTATTTATGGAAAATTTTGGTGTTTTAATATCGTGGTTTCCAGAGAAAATGACCCCCAGGCAGTACTTATCAGAGCGCTTGAGCCGGTTGCTGGCATTGAAATTATGAAAAAAACACGCGGCATATCTGATTTAAGGCGGTTAACCGGCGGTCCCTGCCGTTGGACCATGAGCTTTTCTATCAACAGGAATCTTTCCGGTGAGAGCATATTGAGTAATGAGACTTTTGTTTCCCGCGGTACCACTAAGAGGGCTAAGATAGTTCAAACTAAAAGAATAGGCGTTGATTATGCTGTAAACTGTAAGGATTTGCCCTTGCGATTTTACATTAAAGACAATCCTTTTGTTTCTAAAGCTTAATGATGTTAGAAGAAACCTTTAAAGAGTCATTGAAGAAGTATAGCTTGTTGAAGAAGAAAGACAAGGTAATTCTGGGAGTTTCAGGCGGCCCGGATTCAATGGGTATGCTTTATCAATTCTGGAAGATTTATAAGGACTATAAGCTAAAATTAGTATGTGCTCATTTTAACCATGGCCTAAGGGATGAAGCAGATAGGGAAGAGGAGTTTACTCGGGGAATTTGCGCAAAATTAGGAATAAAGTTTATAAGCGAGAAGAAAGATGTGCAGAGTTTTTTTAATGGAGATTCCTTGGAACAGACTGCCAGGAATTTGCGTTTGGATTTTTTCTTAAAAGTATCGCGTCAGATTAAAATTAAGAAAATCGCCCTGGCTCACCATAAAGACGATCTCATTGAAACAGTCCTAATGCGTCTGGTACGTGGTTCAGGCTTAAAGGGTTTAAGGGGGTTTTTACCTAAAACTAAGTTTAAGAGCCTGACTATTATTAGGCCGCTGATCGAGCTTAGGAAGCAAGAGATCATTAAGTGGTTAGAGGATAAGAAGATACCTTACTGTATAGATAAGAGTAATTTTGAAGATAAGTTTTTTCGCAATCGCCTAAGATTAAAATTGCTACCGGTATTGTCTGAGCTAAACCCCAATATAGTAAACAACATATATAATCTCGCCGTTAATATTTCCTGGGATTATGATTTCATCCGCTCTTTTTCCTATAGTAAATTTCGCACCTTGAAGAAGAAAGAAGCCAGAAATAGTCTTTATTTAGACTTAGGAGGCTTAAAGGAGCTAGCTCCGGCGATATTTAATAATGTAATTCGTATCGCCATTGAAGAGCTAAAGGGGAATACCCGGAGATTAGAGTCTAGACACTTAAATGAATTACAAGACTTAATCTTTCATCGTCCCAGCGGAAGCATTGTGGATTTGCCCAATCTTCTGGCAAAAAAGGAAGAAGAAACGCTTTTTATTCAATCCTTGATTTTATAATCCGATACAGTATAATATCTAACGATGGCTAAGAAAAAAACTCCCCCCAATCCGGATCTTTTGAGGAAAGCCTTCTTCCTGGTCCTTATTTTTCTCGGTCTAATTTGGTTTATGAGTCTTTTTAGCGGTGAAATGGGTGGGCTGGTAAAGAAATTAACCTATAATGAGTTTTACTATTTTCTGGAGCATAATTTAGAAGAGCCTGCTATTGAATGGGTTAAGTTAAGTGAAGATTTCATCCAAGGGGGTTTTACCCCTAGTAAAGGGGGAGGCCGTTTTTATCTTTATATTCCTTCCGAAGATAAAGACATTATTCAACTTTTGAGGAAGAACATTAGCAAATTCGAAGTAGTGTCGGCTAAGAATGTTTGGTCTAACCTTTTCTATTTTTTTGGCCCGATGCTTCTCTTCGTTCTCTTCCTCTGGTATTTTTCCCGCCGGGGCAACCAGATGGGTTCAAAGGTCTGGTCTTTTGGGAAGGCAAGAACAGCATCTTTAGATAAAGAAAATGCGCCCCGGGTTACCTTTAAGGATGTGGCCGGCATAGACGAAGCTAAAGAGGAGTTGCAGGAGGTAATCGAGTTTTTAAGAGACCCTAAGAAATTTCAGCGTTTAGGGGGAAGGTTTCCCAAAGGGGTTTTACTGGTAGGCCCTCCCGGTTGCGGCAAAACTCTTTTAGCCAAAGCAGTTGCTGGTGAAGCCAAAGTCCCCTTTTTTAGTATCAGCGGCTCTGATTTTGTGGAGATGTTTGTGGGCGTAGGGGCTTCCCGGGTGAGAGATCTTTTTGGTCAGGCCAAAAAGGCGGCGCGGATAGAGAATAAAGGATGTATTATTTTTATCGACGAGATAGATGCTGTAGGCCGGCAGCGTTTTGCCGGATTAGGAGGGGGGCATGATGAGCGAGAGCAGACTTTGAATCAACTTCTTACTGAGATGGATGGTTTTCAGACCGAAGCGGGGATAATCGTTATGGCTGCAACCAACCGGCCCGATGTTTTAGATCCGGCGCTGCTTAGGCCGGGTAGATTCGATCGCCACATTGTAATCTACTTCCCGGATATTAAAGGAAGGGAAGAGGTTTTAAAAGTTCATACCAAGAAGATAAAACTAGCTAAAGATGTGGATTTAAGCGCAGTGGCCAAAAAAACTCCCGGTTTCTCGGGAGCCGATTTGGAGAATCTTTGTAATGAAGCCGCTCTTTTAGCGGCTCGTCACGATAAGGTAGCTGTAGAACAGTCCGAGCTGGAAGAGTCCGTAGAAAGGGTCATGATGGGGCCGGAGAAAAAAAGTCGGATAATTTCTAAACACGAGAAAGAACTGACCGCATTTCACGAGGCTGGCCATGCCTTATTGTCTTTATTAATTCCTGAGGTTGATTCTCTGACTAAGGTTTCAATTATACCCCGGGGGATGGCTGGTGGATATACATTTACTCCTCCTAAGGAGGATCGTTGGTATAAGTCTAAAAAAGAACTTTTAGGTTTAATAACCGTTGCTTTGGGAGGTAGAGCATCTGAGGAAATTAATTTAGCTGATATTACTACCGGAGCCATGAATGATTTAATTGAGGTTACCCGTATAGCTAGAAAAATGGTTTGTGATTACGGGATGAGCGAACGTTTAGGTAACTATGCCTTAGGCCACAGCCACGGTCCGATATTTTTAGGCCGGGATTTCGTTCAGGAGAAAGATTACAGCGAAGAAACTGCTAATATTGTTGATCAGGAAGTAAAACGTATTGTTGCTGAGTGTTACGAACGGGCTAAGAACCTGATTGAAGACAACAAGAAGAAATTGAAATTATTAGCTAATGCTTTGCTGGAAAAGGAAGTTTTAGATGTTGAAGAGGTCAAAAACATAGTCGCCTTTAAAGATGAGAATATCCCCCCTAAGAGTAAAAAATGAAACCGAGTCTCGAAAGTTAATATCTTCCTTAGGGGTAAGCCCCGAAGGTGTAAGAATTTTATCTCCCAAAACTATACAAACAGCTTTTAAAATTGAAGGGATCAAATCTTGGGAAGCAAATATAATAAAGCAGCACCTTCTTTCTTTAGGGAGCGATGCAGCGATAGAGCGAAGAGCTTTGGTAAAAGATATAAAGACTTCGGTTTTAATCTTTGGCAATTTAAGCCAGTTAAGAAAGCTCTCTGAAAAATTAAAAACCCAGCCTTTTAGTTTAAGAGAAATATCCGAAAATATTACAGCTTTCTTAGATAATTTGAATAAGGAGAGCTTTATTTTTCGGGCTAGAAACAAAGTATTGAAGATCAGTAAACCAATCATCTGCGGGATAATAAATACAACTACTGATTCTTTTTCCGGAGACGGACTGTTAAGAAAAGGGTTTACTAAAGCTAAGATTTTAACCTCTATAGCAAGTTTAGCCTTAGGCAAGGCCGAAGCGATGATAAAAGCCGGTGCAAAAATAATTGATATCGGCGGAGAGTCAACCCGGCCTTTCTCAAAGCCGCTTAGGCCGCAAGATGAAATAAGGAGAGTTATACCCATCTTAAGAGTTCTGCGAAAGGAGTTTAAAAAAACTCCTCTTTCTGTCGATACCTATAAGTATTCAGTAGCAAAAGCAGCAGTGGCTGAGGGAGCTGATATAATTAATGATATTACAGCTTTGAGGAGCAGCCCTCGGATAGCAACCCTGATTAAGAAATATAAATTGGGCTGTATATTAATGCATATGCAAGGTAGGCCTCGGACTATGCAGATAAATCCCGGTTATAAGGATGTGACCGCTGAGATAATGGATTTCTTTAAAGAAAGGCTGGAATTTTGCAGTTCAAAAGGCATCAAAAAAACACAGATCCTGATTGATCCCGGGATTGGTTTTGGTAAGCGCCCAGAAGACAATAATAAGATTATCAGCGAACTCTATAAATTTAAGGTTTTAGGCCGGCCGATTTTTTTAGGGTTGTCGCGTAAATCTTTTATTGGTAAGATACTCAAGGCAGAGGTTGGTGAGCGTTTAATCGGGACAATTGCAGCTAGCACAGTATCTTTAGTTAATGGCGCTAACATTTTAAGAGTGCATGACGTAAGAGAGACCGCTCAGGCCATAAAGGTGGTCTCAAAAATTACTAATAATTGATGGAATTCATGAAGTTTATAATGTGGAAAGCTGTCATTGAGATATTAATTCTTTGGTTTGTTGTCTATAGGATATTTCTTTTCTTAAAGGGCACAAAAGCGGTTTATCTGTTAAGAGGGATAATTATTCTGGTAATTTCTCTATTTGCTTTTCAAATGTTAGGTTTACCTGTTCTAACTCGGCTGCTTACTTACCTTTTTGCTTTCTTTTTAATTTTTGTGGTTATAATTTTCCAGCCGGAGTTAAGGGACGGGCTCATACACTTAGGTAAGCGGCATATTTTTTCTATTGAACCGAAGCGGGAAGAAATTGAGAAAACTCTAAGGGAAATTGTTTCTGCCGTAGGGGCTCTCTCACGGAGAAAGACCGGTGCTCTTATTGCCGTAAAGCGAGAAATAGGACTTAAACGCTATATTGAGAGCGGAGTAGTTTTGAACGCAGAAATTACCTCCGAGTTATTGCAGAATATTTTTTATCCTTCAGCCCCCCTGCATGATGGAGGGGTAATAGTTGATGAGACAACAGTATTGGCTGCTTCTTGCCTCTTTCCGCTTAGCGACAATCCTGGTTTAGAGAGAGCTGTAGGGATGCGCCATCGGGCAGCAGTAGGTCTTTCTGAGAATTCAGATGCACTGGTCATCGTGGTCTCGGAAGAGGATGGGGCGATATCCTTAGCTATAAATGGACAGTTGACACGGAACTTGACACCTAATGATTTATTAACTATCCTTAAAGGACAATTAACAAAACCCCACTAAAGATCATTAAAAGTCGAAAATAGAGAGCGGAAAATTGGCACCAGGCTTTAGTTTATCGATGGAGGGCAAAAATATGGAATTTTTAAAGAAAATAAGCCTTAAGCGGGCGATTACTTATAATTTCTGGCTTAAATTCATTGCTTTGATTATTGCTATTTTTGTCTGGTTTTATGTGAGCGGCACAATTACTGGCGGCGGCAGGAGCATATGAAGTTAGGGGTCAATGTTGACCACGTAGCAACTTTAAGAGAGGCCCGCGGTACGCTTTACCCGGATCCAGTGGTGGCAGCTTTACTGGCCGAGTATGCCGGGTGTAATTCAATAGTTGTCCATTTAAGGGAGGATCGGCGGCACATAAAGGAACGGGATGTAATTTTTATTAAGGAGGCCGTAAAGGTGCCTTTGAATTTAGAGATGTCTACCTATAAAGATATTGTTAGTTTTGCTTGTAAAGTAATTCCCGATCAGGCAACTTTGGTTCCTGAAAAAAGACAGGAACTGACTACTGAAGGGGGGCTTAATCTTATAAAAAATCATAAGAAAGTGGGCGCGGTTATAAAGAGACTGAAAAAAGCCGGGATAAGAGTAAGCTTGTTCATTGACCCTTTTAAGCGGCAGATTAAAGCGGCGAAAGATTTAGGTGCTGACACCATCGAGATTAATACCAGCGCTTTTTCGGAAGCAAAAACTAAAGTAGCTTTAGATCGCGAGATTAAAAAAATAAAAGCGGCAGCAAAGTTTGGAGAAGAACAGGGATTTTTTGTTGCTGCCGGGCATGGCCTTGACTATGAAAATTTAAAGCAAATAATAAGGATAAAAGAGATAAAAGAGTTTAATATCGGTCATTCGATAATTTGCCGTTCTGTTTTTCTGGGAATTGTTGCGGCAGTAGAGGAGATGCTTTCGCTACTTAAGGGGAAGAGCTAAAAGATGGTTGTGGGCGTAGGTATAGACATAATACAAATAGCCAAGATTAAAAACTCAATCGAGAAGTGGAAGAGTGGTTTTTTAGACCGGGTATTTAATGCCGAAGAGTTAACCAATATCACCAGAGGCAAAATGTATTACCAGCGTCTGGCTGCCCGTTTTGCAGCCAAAGAAGCAGTAATAAAGTCAATTTCTAAGGAACATCCTTTAGCTTTAACCGACATTTTGATTCTTAACCGGGAAAATGGCGCTCCTTACTGTAAATTCAAAAAAAATATTGATATTGATATATTTCTTTCAATAACCCATATCGAAGATTATGCAGTTGCCTGTGCAGTTGCTCAAAAGAAAGCCTGACACCCATAAGGGAGACTATGGACACCTCTTAGTTTTAGGAGGTTCCCGGGGTCTTAGCGGAGCAGTTTGTCTTGCTGCCCGTGCAGCCTTAAAGATTGGAACAGGGTTAGTAACCGTAGGGGTTCCCAGGAGCTTAAATAATATCTTCGAGCTTAAACTTACCGAGGTAATGAGTTTACCTTTAGCTGATAAAGGAGGCGCTCTTAGTCAGGAAGCCTTTGGAGCGATAAAGAAATTTCTAAAGAAGGTTGATCTTATTGTAGTTGGTCCCGGGGCAGGCCTTAGAGTTTCAACCAAAAAATTAATTATTAGGGTTATCAGCGAGATAGATAAACCGCTAATAGTAGATGCTGACGCTTTAACTGCTTTAGCAACGAACTTAGAAGTTTTATCTAAAAGGAAGACAAAAACACTTATTTTAACCCCACATTTGGGTGAATTTTCTCGCTTGTTGAGGTTAGATATAGGTAAAATCAAGAAGAATAGAAAAGAACTTGTCAAAGAGTTTGCGCTTAGACATAATTTAACCCTTGTCCTCAAAGGCCACCATACTTTAGTGAGTAACGGTAAAGAAACCTATGAAAATAAAACCGGAAATCCCGGCATGGCAACTGCCGGCAGCGGAGATGTTCTTTCGGGAATAGTAGCCGGATTAGCTTCCCAGGGAATAGACCAATTTGAGGCAGCAAAATTCGCTGTCTATTTACACGGCCTGGCCGGAGATTACGCGGCGGAAGACAAAACCGAAAATTGCTTAATTGCTTCGGATATAATTGAGTATTTACCACGAGCAATTAAGGGTTTATTATAAAAGACTGAATATATAAGTGGTGATGCCGGCGTAGCTCAATCCGGTAGAGCGCCTCATTTGTAATGAGGATGTTGGGGGTTCGATTCCTCTCGCCGGCTCCAGTTATTAATTAGATTAGTGTAAAATTAAAACAAAAATGAAAGTTTTTTTAGACCTTGACAAAATTAAAGATTTATATTGGAATAAAAAATATAATCTAAAAGAAGTTTCTGAGAGCTTAGGCGTTTCATTTTGGTCATTATATAAGTTTATGAGCAAAAACAATATTCCCCGGCGAAGACGTTCGGAAGCAAACTATGTAGGAAATAAACATAAGTTACACTTTGAGGTAAAAAATGAATTGACAAAGAAAGACAGAGAGCTGAAGATTGCCGGAATTATGTTATACTGGGCAGAAGGCTCTAAGAATCTAAAGTCTAATATGTTAGATTTCATTAATAGCGATCCCGACATGATAAAGCTTTTCCTAAAATTTCTACGTCAGATATGTGGAGTGAAAGAAGATAGGCTTAGGCTGTATTTATACTCTTATTCTTATCAAGAGATAGATAAATTAAAAGATTATTGGAGTAGACTAACAGGCATCTCTCAAAGCCAGTTTTTTAAACCCTATGTTAGGGAAGGTAGTCCTAATTTAAGCGAAAGAAAATTACCTTATGGATTGGTGCATATTAGGTATTGCGATAAGCGTTTATTGGAATTAGTTCTTAATTGGATTAAAGAGTTCAAGAATGATATATTAATAAAATGGGCAGGTACCCTAGTGGTCAAAGGGGACAGACTGTGTAAAACGCAGCGTCTTGCTGAAAGGCAGGATGGAAAAGTGGGTGAATTCAGGGAAACCCTTAACATTTTTAATGGTAAGGGTAATCCTGAGCCGAGTTCTAAATCGTATGGTTTAGAAAGGGTGCAGAGACTATCCCGTAAGGGAGTAGCCCGGCGATTGTCGGTCGAAGCGCCTACCACCTAAATCCTGCTTTTAGCGGGATATGGTGATGAGATAGTCCAAGCCCTAAGGTAACTTAGGAGTACTTGAAATCTGTTGTGCTTGCACTTCGAAGGTTCAAATCCTTCCCTGCCCATAGTTTTCTTTGAGGCCTAAGGTTGTTTGATGAAAACAGGGTGATTGGTTTGACAAGGTGACATTCATTTGGATGCAATATGCGGTTGAGGCTAAGCCTCAACCGGCTCCGCCTTCAGCGGAGATTGCCTACAAATCCTTTCCTGCTCACCATTATTTTTTCGCGGGTGTAGTTCAATGGTAGAACACAGGCCTTCCAAGCCTGTTATGTCGGTTCGATCCCGATCGCCCGCTTAATGAAACTTAGACTTTTTAAGCTCCCGAAGGGAGCGGATAAAAGTCATTAGTTGAATTAATTCTTTATAGATTATAAGCAGATGAAAGAAAAGGTTTCGATAATCGGTGCTGGAAATTGGGGGACGACTTTAGGGGTCATACTCTCTAAAAAAGGTGTGGCTGTAGAGCTGCACAGTGTGTTTAGAGAACATAATCTCCAGATGCAGCGCTTAAGAGAAAATAAACTGTTTCTCAAAGGCGTAAAATTCCCTCAGCAGTTGCAAATAAACCCTTCGCTTAAAGAAACCCTTGATAATAAAGTAATAATAATCGCAATCCCAGTTAAGTTTACCTTAAAGGTGTTAAAGAAAATCAAAAGACAAAAGATTTTGTTTAAAAATAAGATTTTTGTCAGCGTTAGCAAGGGCATAGAGGCGAAATCCTTAAAGCGGGTATCCCAGTTGCTCAAAGAGGAGTTGGCAGTTTCAAGAATCGCTGTTCTTTCCGGCCCCAATATTGCCTGGGAGGTATTAAACGAAGTTCCTTCGACATCTATTCTTGCCTGTAAGAATAAAAGCATAGGAAGAAAGCTGCAGTCATTGTTTAATACTCCCAGTTTTAGAGTCTATTTACATCAAGATGTCGTGGGGGTAGAGTTAGGAGGCGCTTTGAAGAATGTAATTGCTCTTGCTTGCGGAATCTCCGACGGGCTTAAATTTGGAACTAATACCAAAGCTGCTTTAGTTACCAGGGGCCTGGCGGAAATTACCCGGTTAGGAGAAAAAATAGGAGCAAAGGCTTCAACTTTTTGGGGCATAAGCGGATTGGGGGATTTAGTAACTACTTGTTTTTCCCCTTACTCTCGTAACCGGGTAGTAGGAGAGGCAATAGGCAGGGGGGAGAAAATAAAGGATGTTACCCTAAAGATGAAGATGGTTGCCGAAGGTGTTGAAACAGTAAAGTCTGCTTTCAGTCTAAGCAAAAAATTAAATATCGATATGCCGATAACTCGGGAAGTGTATTTAGTTCTTTACCGCGGCAAATCACCTAAGAAAGCAGTGGTTGATTTGATGCAGCGGCCTTTAAAAGCCGAGAAAACAAGCTAAAAAATTAAACAGATAAAGAGTTAATTGAGGAAAAGGGCCGGAAAATAAAGGAGGGGGCTCCTCGCCCCCTTGGTTTGGTTGAACCTTCAAACCCTCTTGTAAGTCAAATATACCATAGTTTAATTCGTTCTTTCAAGCCAGGATTTGAAAGTTTATAAAAGCGTTTTCAATTGTTGCAGCTTCCAGTTATTTTGTCTTGATGCTGCCTTTAAATCGTGATAAAATTTAATAAACTGATGATTAAACAAGATAAAAATAATCAGCCTTTTTTAAGTAATACCTTTAAGCTATGGATTGTGGCGATTATCTTTCTTATTGTTGTTTTATACCTCTATGCTATAACCGCATATCCTGATACCACTATAATATCCAGCGAAATTATCCTAAGCGTAGTATTGGTTCTTATTGCTTACCTTTGGTTTCAAGAACTTAGAGACCGCTATAGGCTGCAAACATTAAATAATGCTCTTATCGCTGCCCAGAAGCAATTACAGCAGGCCGAGGTTGATACTATTACTGTTTTGATTTTAACTGAGGAAGCAAAAGATCCTTATGTGCGCGGCCATTCCCGGAGAGTAGCTCAATATTCTTTAGCTTTGGCAGCGGCGATGAATCTTTCCAGGGAGCAACAACGGATTATCGAACGGGCTGGTATGTTACATGATTTAGGAAAGCTAGGTATAGTCGATAGCATTTTAAACAAACCCGGCAAACTTAACGACGAAGAGTGGCAGGTCATGAGGGAGCATCCCCAAAGAGCACTGGATATACTAGAACCTCTAAAATTTTTACCTATTGAGAAAGAAATAATTCTTCATCACCATGAAAGATATGATGGAGGGGGGTACCCTGATGGAATCAAGGGAGAACAGATACATATAGGAGCACGAATTATGGCAGTTGCCGATACTTTTGATGCTATGAATTCAGCGCGGTCATATAGAAAGCCTCTGTCTCAAGCGGCTATTTTATCGGAACTTAAAAGAATCTCTGGAGGTCAGCTCGACCACTCCGCGGTAAGTGTATTTTTAGATTTGCTTCAAAAAAACCCCCGTCTCTGGGAACGAGATTAAACAATAAATAGTAAAGATATTCCCGGAAGATATAATCCGCGAGTATCCTATTTTCGATAAGGATAAACTTATGGGCGTGGCGGGAAGGCACGACATTCTAAACCCAACCTTTCACTATTATTAAGAATTGCTAGCTCAGAAAGATAGGGCCTTGAATCAACTCATTTTTCACTAGCTGCAGGTTAACTAGAACTAATTTCTACTACAAGGTTTTTAATTGCATCCAGATCTTCTTTTTTTATCTGGGAGAATTCTATGCCGGTATCATAAAGAAAGCGGCTTTGAATACAGGGGTCCTTTTTGGTAAATACCCATCTTACCCGGCCCTTACAGATTATTGGATTTTGGTCTATTCCATAGAGGTTAAGTTCGACCGTTGAGGAGAGCTTTATCTTTTCCTCAATTATAAACCTTATGCCGCCGGCGCTAATATTTTCGATATAGGTAGGTAGTATATGTTTTTTAGGCCCTGGGATAACTATCTCACAAGGACATTTTATCCTTACGAATTTTCTTCTTTCTTTACTATCCCAGTTCACAAAACACCTCCGATTAAAATGTAGCATATTAAGCGTTAGATTTCAAATCAAAGACTTATCTAAACCTCAAAACACCTCAAAAAACCTTACTTTACAGCCGTAAAAAAAGCGAGTATAATTGGGTTTAGATTCCGGGGTTTAAGATGTTTTTAAAGGCATCTCGGATATCTATCCTTGATGCCGAAAAAAACAAGGAATAACCCTGAATAATTGCTTTTTGTTCGGGAGGTGGCGCAGCTCGGATTAGCGCACTTGAATGGGGTTCAAGGGGTCGCGGGTTCAAATCCCGCTCTCCCGATATAGTGGTTATTTGAGGGGTTTGAGATATCCGGAGAGTGGTAGAGATAGCACAGAGAAAAGGGGTAGAGAAAAGGGGTCACCTCCCTTTTTCTTCCTTCTTTTTGGGTCTTCCTGGATTCAAACATTTCAATGACCGGTTTAATATTTTTTCCGCGTTTTTAATAAATATCTCTGATCCTACTACTAAACCCCTTTTTGTTTTTAAGCGCATCTCATTCACCATCACATTATCTTCTTCACAAAGATACGTTTTCCATTCTCTCGCATTCATATCCAATGAATCCTTTAATGCGATAAATTCTTTAACCGGTATTTCTGTATGAATAGGTGCGCTCGACCAGTCATAATTCCAGGCATTATCCACTACCTTTGCCCGTACAGGGTTTCTTTCTACATAGCGTATGGCACGGTATAAATGTGTTTCGTCTAACAGGCATGAAAAATAACGCCCCTGCCACACATGACCATGTTGTTTTCGCTTTCGATTTACATATTGGGAATATCTCATGGTAAGGGTATTTAAAACCATTCCCAATGATTTCTTATCGTGAGGAATTACTATAATATGCGTATGATTATTCATCAAACAGTAAGCAAGTATATCTATATGATATTTCTTTGAATATTCCTCGAGCCAAAAAAGGTACTGTCTAAAATCTTTAGGTTCTTTAAATATCTTTTGTTGGTAATTTCCTCGCTGAGTTATATGGTGGGCTTCATCGGGTATGACTATTCTGACTTGTCGCGGCATGTGTTACCTCCTTTACATAATAGACGTTTTAAGCGGCAGAATTCTTTCATTTTTTAAAATTTTTTGAAACGATAGAGGAGTTAAAAAAAAGGGAGTTGACCCCTTTAACATAAATTTCCTATCTAATATTATCTAATATTATCTCTTGACAAAAAGTGATTCCTGGAGGACAATAAAAATAATTTGTCCTGCATTTGCTGTATTTATTCTGAATAATATAAGGGTTTGAGGCCGATTAAAGGAGGAAAAGCAATGGAGCATGCAAAAATGCTTAAAGTAAATCAAGTGGCTAAGTTTCTCCAGATGAATAGAATGACTATTTATAAGCTGGTTAAATCTGGAAAGCTTCCCGGTGTAAAAATCGGAAGTGAATGGAGATTTGATAAAGACAAACTTCAAGACTGGCTAAATGGGCATACAGGAATCAAGAGACCGCAAGGCAGAATATCTAAAAAGACCCAGAAAGAGAAGGTGTTAATAGTAGATGATGATCCGGGCATAAGAGATTTATTTATAAAGCTTTTAAAAGATGATGGCCAAAAGGTATATATTGCATCTTCGGGCAAAGAGTGTATGGAGTTAATAAAAGAATATAATCCTAACGTTGTTTTACTTGATTTAAAAATGGCTGATATTGACGGAATAGATACTTTGCGTTTAATCAAAAGTTACAATAAAAAAATAGCGGTTATAGTAATTACCGCCTATGCTACTATGAATACTGCAATTGAGGCAATGAAATTAGGGGCTTATGACTACATCGCTAAACCTTTTGATAATGATAAAATAATAGCCTTAGTAAGAAAGGCGGTCAAAACGACAAAATAGAGTTACAAATTATTTTAGAAGGGAATCAATGAAAGAAAAGATTAAAGACATCAGCGAGCGCAAGCAGACAATGGAGTTGCTGAAAGAAAACGAAGAATATTATAGAATATTTGCATCGTATCAACAGGCGATTTCTGAGCTGCGTAAGTTTTATCTAGCAGATGCTACTTTTGAACAGATGATTCAGAAAACACTTAATTTAATTATTGAAGAATTTGGTTATTATATGGCTTGGTTTGCCGAATTGATAGAGAAAGAAGGAGTAATCCTTCCCAAGTTGTGGGCTGGAAAATACGAAAAATACCTCGATGGATTGCGGCTTGAATATGAGAGCGATAAAAAAGATGCTAAATGTGCTATGAGTATTGCAATTTTGACGAAAGAACCCTTTGGCTATGCCGATCTTGAACACGATAAAGATTTTGAAAAATGGCGTGCTTTTGCCTTGCAATACGGGTATCGTTCAAATCAAGCAATTCCGTTTATTATGGATGGTAAATGCAAGAGTGCATTTTTGATTTACAGCAGTAGGCCTTTTGCCTTTAGCGAAAGACTGGTTGAATACCTCAAAGGCATAGTGGATGATGTGGCTATGGTTATTGAAAATACCAACCGGCGCAAGCAGGCTCAAAATGCGCTGCAGCAGGCCCACGACGAGTTGGAAATACGGGTTGCAGAACGTACGAAAGGGCTACGCAAGAGCGAGGAGTTTAATACGCAGATAATCGAGAGAAGCTTTGACGTAATATTCATGCTTGATGTTAGAGGATTTGTTGAATATGCCTCCCCGGCGACAAATAAGATCTTAGGATATACTGTTGAGGAGGTAAAGGGTAAACACTTCACTAACTACGTTCAATTAGTAGATCACCAAAAGGCATTAAGAATATTTACTAAAGTAGCAGGTGGAGAGGTAGCTGAAAACTTTGAGTTGCGTTTAGGAAAGAAAAACGGCTCCATGATATACGTTAGGGTAAATGCCGCCCCGTTAATAGAGGGAAAGAAAGTAATTTCAATCATGGGATATTTTAATGATATCACCGCACGTAGAAAGAGAGAAGAGGAAAACAGGAGTCTAAAAGAATATAATGAAAATATAATGACAAGTATCCCCACAGTTATTATAACCTGCGATAAAAAATTAATAATAAAATCAATCAATAAAGCCCGATGTACCATTTGTGGCCGAAAGAAAAGCGGTCATGTCGGAAAACACCTATCTGAAATATTAGGTCCCAAAGTGATTAAAAATGAAGAATTGGATAAGAAGATTTGGGAAGTTTTCAAGACAAAAGAGCCATCCCAAGAAATGCAAATCAGACATAATTTTCCCAAAACAGGAGCGAAAGTATTAAACCTTAAAATAGTTGGCATATCTCATGCAGGAAAAGAAGAAGTTTTACTGCTCCTGAACGATATTACCGAAAAAAAAGAATTGCAAGAGAGGATAATCCAAGCAGATAAGTTGGCTTCAGTGGGAGAAATGGCCGCAGGATTAGCCCACGAGATCAATAATCCCATAGCTATTATTAAAGGCAATGCTCAATATATGCAGAAAAAGTTGCAGCTATTATTATCATCAAAAAAGTTTGGAAAAGATGAGATTAAGGAGTGTGCTGGAATTTTAGGAAGGATTGCTGAGGAAGCAGAAAGATGCGGCAAGATAACTTCCGGGCTTCTGCAATTTACCAGAAGGGGCGAAGATAAATTATCACTGTTAGATATTAACCAGGAATTAGCTACTGTCTTAGCGGTTACTGAACATAATTTATCATTGGCCAAGGTTGAGGTAAATCAAAAGTTATTCACCAGATTGCCAAAGGTATTGGGCCATTCAGGTCAGCTAAGACAAGTTTTCATGAACATAATTCTCAATGCTCAAGATGCCATGGCTCAGGGCGGGGTTTTGACTGTCGAAACTTCTTATGACAAAAATAAGAAAAAGGTAGAAATTGATTTTACTGATACCGGCCACGGTATTTACAAAGAGAATCTCGATAGGCTATTCGATCCTTTCTTTACTACTAAAAAGCCAGGTAAAGGGGTAGGGTTAGGTTTAAGTATATCTCATGGCATTATTACAGCCTATAAAGGCAGTATCAAGGTTGCAAGTAAACTGGGCCAAGGGGCTATGTTTAGGATTAGGTTGCCGCTTGGACCAAAAAAAAAGTAGCAAAAAGCTCAGATAAGTGTTAAGCTAAAGTTAGCTTTTAGAGTTAAAAAAAATGCCCAGTTTTGACCTTGAGGCAGTAAAAGAATGAAAAAATGAAAATAGGAAATAAGATAAGAAATATCCGCCTCAATAAAAGAATGACCTTGAAAGAACTATCCCAAAAGGTAAGTTTGACTAAAAGTTTTCTTTCCCAGTTAGAAAGGGGGCGTACATCTCCTTCAGTAAATTCCTTAGAGAAAATAGCCCAGGCTTTAGATACAAAAGTAGCTTGTTTTTTTGAGGATAAAGAAGATAAACCATTAATCTTTATTAAAAAAAGAAATGATCGGGAAGTTTTTGACCAGAAGAAAAAGATATTATGCCAGACCTTGGCTTCCGGCCTTTTAAATATCGGAATGCAGCCGCAGATTTTTCATATAGCTGGAGGTGCTAAGTTAACAAAAGAATTGGGCCCTTTAAGAGGAGAAAAACTGGGCATGGTGCTTAAAGGAACATTAGAATTTTTTTTCCAAGAGAAACAATTAAAGCTTGAAAAGGGCGACAGTATCTATTGCAGTAATACAACTTTGCCCTACAAGATAATTAATCAGAGTAAAAACAAATCTCAGCTTCTTTGGGTAATCCTTAGGAGGGTTTCATCAGCTTAACCTTTTAAAAGCGAGGAAGGTGATTTATGAAAACTAATATTGATAAGGGTAAATTTATCGAAAGAAGGCGGTTCCCGCGCTTAAAGGATAATTTATTTATTTTTTACCGCTTTTTGGCCTCTGTCGCAAAAGATTGCAAGGCCATCACTCAAGACGTAAGTGCCAGTGGTTTCTGCTTTGAATCAGAAACAAGGTTGTTACCGTTCAGTGAGATGGAAGTTGAGATATATCAACCGCTGACCCATTCAAAAGAGATAATTTTTTCTATGCCAATTATAGCTAGGGTAGTTTGGGTAAATAAAATAGACAGCGGGCAATTTGAGCAGGGTAATAACAAGTACAGAATAGGAGTATATTTTTCAAGAATTCATAAAATAGATCAGGAGAAAATTATAAATTATGTTCAAACCCGCCGATCAAAAACATAGGCCGGCTATTTTTTTGCCGATAAAGTTAAGTATTACTTAACTTTTTTCTTTCCTGCCTCCGCCGATTTTCCCCCATAAACCTTAATAAATACTCTGGTCAGACGATGGTGAAAACATTTTCCTTGACATAAAGATAAACTTAGATATTATTATATTAAAAATAGGTAAAATTCAGGAAGGACGATGTCTATAACTATCTTATACTATCAGTAAATTTCTTTAGTTTAGACCCAATAATTAAAATTTAAAGCCGCAAAAATAAAATGTTGGATGTTCAAGCTGTAGCTAAGTATTTGCAAATGCATCGAATGACTATTTATAAGTTAGCTCGCAGGGGAGAGTTGCCGGGAATAAAAATAAGCGGCAAATGGAGGTTTGATAAGGAACTTCTCGAGGATTGGACGTCAAAGGGTGTCAGAATAGGTAAGAAGAGGAGCCGGTTTGTAATATATAAAGTGAAGAAAAGAAATAATAAAGTTTTAGTGGTGGATGATGACCCGGGAATTATTGCGCTATTTAAGACAGTCCTTAAAGATTTAGACTGTAAGATTTTTTCTGCTAACTCAGGAGAGGAGGGTTTAAGGATTATAAAAAAAGAGAAGCCGGCCGTGGTTCTTCTAGACTTAAAATTGCCCGGGATAAGCGGCATTGAAACCTTGCGTTTAATTAAAAGATTTGATAAAGATGTAGCAGTTATTATGGTTACCGCCTATGGCACGCTGAATACTGTGATTAAGGCGATGAAATTGGGCGCTCAGGATTATATAGCAAAACCTTTTGATCTGGATAGGATAATTTCATTAATAGCTGAGACACTTAAGATCACTGTATTGATTAAGTAATAACTTTATATTTATGCTAAATAAAAGACTCGCTTAATGTTATATTTAATAAATAATTTGTATGAAATCAGGCCCGCCATTAATTCCAATGGCGGTTTTTTATTGGCTCAATTATGAAAGGTAATGCCAGCTAAGGAAAGTATTATTAAAGAATTATCAGAAGCCTGTTTTAACCCTAATTATTTAGTAAAAAGGTTAAATAGAGTTCTTTTTAGAGATGCCCAACGTACTTCAGGCCGTATACATTTCCATTTCCAAAACAAATCAGACCATATTATTCTTATCTGGTTTAAAGGAAGGCTAAAAGACATAGTGGTTAAATCGCCCGATTGTAAACAAAGTGAATCGGTGAAATGGAATGATTCTCAGTTTTTCAATTATCAACCGGAAAATGTTCTTGAACAACTATATCAACAAATTGTGCAGATAGAAATAGATGAGCATAATTTTAGAAAGAGATGGCTAGCCTATGATGAATTTATTAAATGGCTGATCAAGAGTTAAATTTAAAGAAGATAATTGCCTTAAGAGGTTATCAGGCAATGGCCAGGCATTATAAGACTCTTGAAGCGGAGGAAAGAAGCGGGAAATTTTGGCATTGGACATTTTGAGCGGGATTTATTATTTTCATCAGCATTTCGATTGGCTATTTACTGAGATACTTTTCGATAAATAGCTTAGTTTTATAAAGGAAATCTTGCGCAGACAAAAAATAATTGTGGAAGGAGGTGAGAGATGGGAGTGAAGATTAAGAAACTTGATGTCCAGAAGTTAGTTCAAGATACGAAATTGATGGATGAGATTATCAAGAGAGTTTTGGATAGCCCTAAGGCGATGGATGAATTAGCCAAAGAAGTTGCTGATAAACTTGTTGATATTTTAGAAGATGACCCGAAGTTTAAGAAAAAGATACTTGATGCAGCCTTAACCAGTCCAGATTTTAAGAAAGGTATTATTAAAAGGGTAGCGAAAGAATCTGATTAACCATTTATAACGAAAGGAGAAAATCATGGATTTAAAAGTTAGGGTTGAAGAACTTCAACAAGGATATATTCTTATTGAGTTGGTAGGAGATATGGATGCTTATACTTCCAAGGGGTTTAAAAAAGAGGTAGAGGCTTTAATCAAAAGAAGAAAGTATAAGTTAATCGTTGATGTTGAAAAAGTTAGTTGTATTGACAGCGTGGGAGTAGGAATCCTCTTAGGCGCACTTAAGAAGACCCGAGAAAAAAAGGGAGACCTTTGGCTTATTTACAATAAATCAAAAGTAAAGAGGTTTCTTGAGCTTACAGGATTGAATAAGAATTTTAAAGTATTTAAAAATAGACAGCAAACTTATAAGAAACTTAAGTAAGCTAATTTGTTCTTATAAATAAGACCCCTTTTTTTGAGAATAAAGAAAAAGACATTTTATCACCTAGTAAAGGACTGGCAAAGATTTTTGCTTTTACCTTTGCCGGCGTATTTTTAATTTTATCTCTATGTTTAAAAAAGAGAAAGATAGAAAAAAGAATGTTTCCCAAGATAAGATAATTGATGTAGACGTCTCTATGCGGGGAGACCTTAAATTCAGCGAGCCGGTTAATTTAAGGATAAATGGTTCCTTTGAGGGGGAATTAGATATTAAAGGGAGTTTAACTATCGGTAGGAATGCCAAAGTTAAGGCTAAAATAAACGGTGATGCGGTTATTATTGAAGGGATGGTTAAGGGTGATATTAACGCCAGAAAATCTATTGAGCTTATCCCGTCAGCAAAAGTAATTGGGTCTATTATTACTCCTTCTTTAACAATAAAGGAAGGAGCTCTATTCAAAGGAACTTGCGATATGGGAGTTGAAAATGACTTTTTTGAGGAGATCGGAGTAGGTGAAGGATTTTTAAATACCAGGGAAGTAACAGAATACTTAGAAGTTGATATATCGAGGGTGAGAAAATGGGCCCAGGAAGGGAAAATCCCAGCTGAGAAACAAGGAAATAATTGGGTATTTAATAGGCAAGAGATTGAAAAATGGTTATCGGAAAGCAAAATGCCCAAAGAGGATAGCTGATTTTTTATCGATAAAGGCAGTTTAATGTTTAAAAAAAGCATAAAAAGGGTATAAAAATAAAGGAAATAGAAGCCTAACTGAGAAGGATTGTAGGATAATTGCCGAAATGAGGGAGTTTGAACAGATGCCGCCTGATTTATTAGCTCTACATAAAAAGAAGTTTAATAAACTAAAGAGGGTTCGGGCTATTCTCTTGGTTGTGAGCCTAGCGGGTATTACGCTGGCAAGCGTTTTTTTTATCCAGAAACAAATAGAGAGACAAAAGAGAATCATAACCGAAGGAAAGCTCGAAACGACAATCGAGGCTAAGAAGGTTGTTGAGAATAACTTGACCGCGAGGACTAAACAGTGGGAAGGAGAAAGAGCAAAAGCGCAAGTTTTGACAGAAAAATTAGATAATGAAATTCGCAGGAGGCAACAGATTGCCGCAAAACTGGATAAAATAGCACAACAACTAGCCCAAGAGCAGCGGCACAGAGGCGGCTTAGAGCAAGAAGTAAAGGAGACAGAGGAGAAATTAACTTTGGCTATAAAAGCCAAAGCTGAAATCGAAGCCAAATATAAAGAATTGCAAACCAACTCTATTGGAGTGATAGAGCTTGAAAAGATTGTGGTAACAGCCAGGCCGCCCTTAGAAGGCAGAGTAGTACTGATAAATCGGGAGCAAGAATTTATATTGGTGGATTTAGGCAGTAAAGATAAGTTAGAGATTGGAGAGGTGTTGGCTGTTTATCGTAATAATGATCTTATTGGAAGAGCCAGGATTGTGGAAGTCCGGGAAACTTTATCAGCAGCAACCATACTCCATGAATTAAGGTGGAATGAAATTAGCGAGGATGATATTGTTAAGCTATTCTAAGTGCTTATTTTGTTTTCTTTTGGGGATAGGGATTTTTATAACACCTATTGTTGCCCAAGAACAGAAGGCTATCTTTGCGCAAGAGAGTAAAGGAAGACCTGATATAACAAGAATTGTGATTTCCGTTTCTGGTCCGGCTAAGTATAAACACTACCAAAAAGAAAAACCGCCTGGTTTAGTGATAGAATTCAAAACTCGCAATGTAATCAGTCAGATAGAGAAAGAGGCGATAGTCAAACAAGGAGTAGTAAAAAGTATCCAGGCTCAATATTATCGAAGAGCCGGAAGCATAAAGGGAAAGAGAGTATATCCCTTGAAGTCTTTGACTTTTGAATTGCTGCAGTCTTCTGTCTATAGGATTGTTCAAACCGATAATTCAATTATTGTGGAGATAGAAAATCCAGTTGACTTAAAGGTTGAAGAAGTGTCTGGAGGTGAAGTGGAAATAACTGATACAGTACGAACCGGGGAGGAATTAAATGAGAAGAAAAAGGCACTTCAGGAAGCTATATTAGAAGCCGAAATCAAGCTAGAAGAAGAAAAGAAGAAAATTAGAGGAGAACTTAAAAGTGAAGCATTAGTTCCTGCTGAAGTTTTAGCCAGCCCGGAGAAGGCAAAAGAAATAATTCCGGCCTTAGATAAAAAAAAAATAAAAAGACCCTCGATTCCTTCTAAAATACACCCCGGTTCCTTTAAAGAAGTAATTTTTTTAATATTTTTTACCGGCATTGGTGCTTTAATTGGTGCTCTAGGTGCCTTGCTGTGGAAGTTTCAAAGGCAAAAAAATAAGAAAAAGACAAATTTGACCTCTAAAGGAATAGTGAAAGAAGTTCAAGACTATGTAAGCCAATTGAGACAAAAAGATGCCTGTTTAAGAGAGGAACTTAATAAGTATAAAAACTTAGAACAGCGTTTAGCCGAGAAAAATCAAATCATCCAAGAGCAGCAGAGTCAAAGCCAGCAACTCCAAGAACAACTTAACAAGACCAATAAGGAAGCAGAAGAAACCTTTACTTTAGCCGCTCATTTAGAACAAAAACTGGTTCAAAAGGAACAGCAATTTCAAGAAAAAGAAGCAGTCTTAGAAGAATTATCGCAAAAAAGCAGGGTTATAGAGGGGGTTAATAAGGAATTCCAAGAATTAAAAGCCAGCTATCAGACTCTTGAGCAATCTTTAAAGGAAAAAGAAGGGTCACTCATCGGCCTTAAGGAACATAAGGAGAATTTAAAGGAGGAATTATCATCTAAAAGAGAGTTGATCGGCAAGCTGCAAGACCAATTATCCTTAATGCGGCAAAAGGTGCAAAAGGAAGATGAGTCAGCTGCTAGAGCAAAATTGCAAAAGCAACGCCCTAAAGATGAGAAATCTGCTTCAATAGATTTAACACCCTTGAATGAGGAAGGAGTTTGGTTGAGAATAGAGCCCAAGGGCCCCATTGTACCCCTAAAAAGGATAAGTTTTAGTGGTATTTCTTTTGAGTCTGATAAAGAGCTTAATATTCCCCAATCCTGCAGAATGAGTTTAATATTTTTTGGTTCTTCTCTACCCCTTGTGCTGCGGGGAAAATTAATTAAGCAAGAAAAAATACCCGAAACTTCTAAATATAATGTTAAATTGCAGTACTTCTCGCTAAAACCAGTTGAAAAGAAGAAGCTTAATCGATATCTTGATAAAATACAAACAGCCTTAAAAATAAAAGTTAATAACTATGGAGGTGGTGTAAATGGATAACATAGCTTTAATTGGGCATATGAGTGGAGAGGGCCAGGCAGTAGTTGATAAATTACGTAAAGCCGGTTTCACTACTTTAAACCAGATAATAAAGGAAAAACCAGCAGCTCTGGCTGTAAAAACTGGCCTTAAATCCAATATCGTAGCGAAGATTAAAACCTCAGCCAAGGCTTTAGCCAAAACCCGGCCAACTCCTAAGACTAAAGTAAGGCCAAAGAAAAAGGAAGCTAAGGTTAGGGGTTCAGAAAAGGCCAAAACAGGATCAAAGAGGAAGAAAACAGAATCAAAGAAAAAAATAGCCAGAAAGACCCCAGGTAAACCAATAGAGACAACCAAGGCCAGGCTTAGCTTAGA
>JBDRJF010000027.1:0-13537 GCA_043815185.1 Candidatus Omnitrophota bacterium
TCAACATGAAGAAGGTCTCTTACTTGCTTACCCTTACCATTAAAACCAATATAACTAAGCGGCTTTTTAAAATAATGTTTCAACATCCAAAAGGTAAATATACCCTGGTCAACTTTGCCAAATTGCCAGGGACCGGCCACAACCCCGCATCTATTGGTTACTCCCTTTAAGCCATACATTGCGATGTATTCATTGAGGAGAATTTCCGAACAAAGCTTTGTTGCCCCATACATAGAACGTACTCCCGGAAAAAGAGGAAAATCTAGGCCAATACCATCTCTTGATTTTTCCCAAACAAATCTACTAGCTTCTTCTTTAACTTTAAGCTGATTAATCGCGTCATAAGGATATACCCTGCTGGTTGAAAGAAATACTACATCAGCTTTGTTCTTGCGAGCCAGTTCCAAACAATTAATTGTACCTATAAGGTTAGTATCAATTATATAGCGGGGGCTCTCATTATAACCAGCTAAAACCGAAGGTTCGGCAGAACACTCAATAAGTAGATCTATATTTGAAATTGATCCTAAATCACTCTCGTTTCTAATATCTCCTTTAATAAACTCAATCTTGTTATTCTGAAGCCTATCTACATTCAACTCAGAACCTTTTCTTATCAGGTTGTCTAAAGAAGTTATTTTTGAGGAAGGATATTTTGCTTTAAGCAAGACAGCAAGATTACTGCCAATAAATCCACAACCGCCGGTTATAAGTATATTTTTATAGTTCATAACTATTCCCCTGCTTTCCACCCTTTCTTTCCGAAATTTTGGCCTAAAATTTCGCCTGCTAAACGCGGTATCTGCTCGATCATATATAGAGGCACTGAAAGAACCCGCTCATAATAAGAAAGTTTCTCTTGTGAAACGCGAATACCAAATTTTGCTTTCTTTTCCTCCAAAAATATCTTTAAGGACTTCAATTTACCGGTTTTGCCTGCCTTAGCTTCCAAAGGTAAAATATCCGGCCCAATATTAATAACATAGTCTACTTCCGCAGAGCTGCCCCTCTTGTCTCTTGCCCAGAAAAACAAAGCCCCCGGCTGATGTTTATCATTGTATAAAATTAATTCCTGCCCTACAAATTGTTCAACGACAGAACCGGCGTTAATCTGCATAAAATCTTTCTCTAAACTAATCTGACTTTGCAAACCGCAAGCATTTTGCATAAGGCCGATATCTAAAAAATTTACTTTATATTTTTGCTCATTCAATTGCGCGCCTAAAGGCAATCCTGAGGCATGTGATGAATAAATTGGCTTTAGAATTCCCGCCAATGTTAATAATTCCAATGCGTTTTTAAGATCTCTTGATTTGAATTCCGGATCAATATTGGAATATTTAACCCTTTGGCCTATTAATCGCGGCGCGAAATCAAAAACTTTAAGCAAATACTTATGCTGCGATGTTTTAGCATATTTTCCAAAATCATTACGATAAGTCTGTAAAAGGCTGCTCTGGAGATGCTGACAAACTAACAAATCCTTACTATTAAAATATTCTTTTAAAACAGCGGGCATACCGCCTAAAATAAGATACAAACGCAATAGTTCAAGTAATTTTTCATGGATTATGCCTTCAATTTTATCGCTAATTTTTAATGATAACAAATATTGCCGCAATTGTTGATTGCCTGAAGCATCAAGAAACTCAGAAAAAGACAAAGGCCCTAAATAAACAAACTGAACCCTTCCTACAGGCATTTTAAAATCCGGAGCCTGCAGCACAAATTCCAGCAAAGACCCTGCTCCGATAACCGCAAGCTGCGGCATTTTTTCTTTAAAATACCGTAACGACATGATAGCTTGCGGACATGCCTGTATTTCATCAAAAACCAATAATGTATTGCTTGGATTAATTTGAACACCCAAGACTAATTGAATTCTATTAATAATCTCATCAGGAGAAAGCGTAACAAAACATTCTTTTAGCTGCGGCTGAAATTCAAAATCAATAATAATGCTGTTTTGAAAATGAGTTTTCGCAAATTCTTCTACAAGATAACTTTTACCGACCTGTCTCGCCCCTCTGACTATTAAAGGATAACGCTCTTTTTGCTTTACCCACAACAATAATTCTTTTTCAATATCTCTTTTCATATCCGTTTATATTTATAATGGCTACTATTATGGGTTATTTTAACCTATTTTTGGCTAAAATGCAAGGCGCTTAAGCATCCTTAATCCCAATATTAATTACCTCAAAATCTCTGTTTTCCCTGCTTTTACCCATATACACAACAAATTTCATCCATAATTTTATAAATATCATACTTATAATCCCACTTTGGATAGTGAGATTTGAATTTATCTACACTAGATATATACCAAATATGATCACCGATACGATTCTTTTCGCAATAGGCAATATCAGCCTTTTTCTTAAATACTTTTTCAAAATAAGCAATTGATTCTTTCATCGAGATATTAGAAAACCTGCTTCCTCCGATATTATAAACTTCTCCGGCTCTAGGGTTATTGTAAAAATGCCAAAAAGCATTTACTAAATCAAAAGAATGAATATTATCCCTTACTTGCTTCCGGTTATAACCGTAAACGGTATATTGTCTGCCAATAGCAATACATTTAGCCAGATAGGCTAAAAATCCATGGAGCTGGGCCCCTTGATGTAAAGGACCGGTAAGACAGCCGCCTCTAAAGCTGGCTGATTTAAGGCCGAAATATCTTCCATACTCCTGGACGAGAATATCAGCAGCTAGCTTGGAAGAACCAAAAAGACTATGGGTAGAGTTATCAATGGACATACTTTCATCTATGCCGTTGTAAAAACGATGGTCCTCGGATATTTCCCAACGTGTTTCTAATTCTACCAAAGGTAAATTATTAGGAGTATCTCCGTAAACTTTATTGGTAGAAGTAAATATAAATACAGCCTGAGGAGAGTATGTCCGGCAACATTCTAATAAATTCAAAGTTCCATTAGCATTAATCTCAAAATCAGTAAAAGGCTCTCGGGCAGCCCAATCATGAGAGGGCTGAGCCGCAGCATGGATTATAAGATCAAAACGATACTTTTTAAAAATTGCTTCAACTTTCCTCTTATCACGAATATCTATATTTAAATGTATATACTTATCACCAGAGGCCTTTTTGAGGCGAGTTTTATTAGCTTTAGTACTAGCTTCTTGGCCAAAAAAGTAGGCCCGCATATCATTATCAATCCCGATCACTTTAAAGCCTTTTTCAATAAAAAACTCTACAGCCTGAGAGCCAATAAGGCCTGAAGAGCCGGTAATTAAAGCAAGTTTTCCACTCATATTTTAGGTAATGAAAGTTAGATAATTTTCTTTTGTTATAATATTAAACTCTGAGCCCTTATAAACATCACACCACCCTTTAGGCGGTTTACACTTATCATCAGACCATTTTATCTCATATCCATATAATTTGCCCTGACGCTCTTCAACGAAATCTATCTCTTTTTGGTTATATGTTCTCCAGAAATAATTGTTTGCGCTTATCCCTAAATATTCCTGCTTCTTAATACGTTCAATAATTATATAATTTTCCCAAAGCATTCCAATATCATTACGCATTGATAACGAATTGAAATTATTAATTAAAGCGTTCCGTATACCAATATCATAAAAGTAGTAACGCGGATTTTTGGAGATTTCTTTACGCAGATTACGGCTGAAACCTCTTAACTTAAAGAGAACGAAACTCTTTTCTAAAAGATCACAATATCTGTCTACGGTATTTTTACTCATACCTAATTGTTGCCCAAATTCATTAAAGGAAACTTCTTTGCCAATCTGAAAAGCTAATAACTGTAATAATCTAACTATTTTATCTGAATGTCGAATTCCTTCAAGTTCTAATATATCTTTATAAAGATAAGAAGTTACCATCTCTTTCAGATACACTATTCTTTTGGTGTTACTTTTAGTCAGTATAACTTCCGGATAAGAACCATAAATCAATCGTTGCTCAAGACTAGCATCAGTTTCAGGTTTATTTTGAATCTTATTAAGCTCAAGCTGAGCCAAGGGGAACATCTTTAAAGTATACTTTCTGCCGGTAAGCGGTTCTCCGATTTGTCGAGCTAGATCAAAAGATGAAGAACCGGTAGCAACTACTTTTAGCATATCCACATTATCAAGAAGTAATTTAATATTTAAACCTATATTTTTAATCTTTTGGGCTTCATCAATTACTAAAAACTTATTGTCTCCGATAAAATTCTTCAGTTTCTCAATTGACTGGCTGCTTAAATAATCTTGAACGGTTATATCTTCTCCACTTACCAATAAATATTTTTCCTTTATGCTTTCCAGCATCTTATTCAAAAGAGTTGTCTTCCCACACCGTCTCGGCCCATAAACAATAACTGCCTTTTGCGGTTGCAAAAACCTACTCAAATTGCTTAATTGTTCTTGTGGAATATACATATAGACTACATTATCTGTAATTTGGTCAATCAACTGACTAAATTATACAATATTTAGTCAGTAGCGTCAAGTTATAATTTGAATGTTCCTCGGTTTAAGCCAGGCTTAAACCGGCAATATTATCCTCTTTTGGGTAGCTCGCACCGCTAAAAGTGAACTAAATAAGGAAATTATCCCGAAAATTAAAAGAATGTATAATACCATAGCTAAACTAGGATGACAATTGTAAATAATAATGATCTCCAGGGCCGTTATCAGCACTAAGGGAAGAGTGATTTTCAGATTATGGGTGGCTAAAGAATAGTTAATTACTATCCAGGTAAGGGCATAAAAGCTCATGGCCAAAGCAAATAAACCTACTAATTCCCTACTTATCGGATTAAGCTTACCAGTAAGAATTGTAAGCAGTAAATCCGGGAATAAAAACGAAAAAAGAGTAAAGAAAAAACAGCATACTCCGGCTAAAAAAAGTGATTTATAAAGAAGCTTTATCGAAGAACCCTCGGTTACATGAGCTTTAGTGGTCTTAGGCAAAATTACAATTGCTAAGGCTGATGGCAGAAAAAGAGCAATCTTGCCCACCATTTGAGCAATAGAATAATAACCGGCATCAAGAGGTGAAAAAAAGTGTTTAACCAAAATAACATCAATAGTAGTCAGAAAGGTAAATGAAACCATAATAACGCCTACCGGGAAGAAATATTTATATATCGGAACTAAATTTACAGTTAAAGTAGCTGTTTTATCAATGTGGCCCATTTCCTTTTGCAATATAGCGGGGATAAAAAATAAGGCAGCCAAAACAATCACCACTGGACCGGCTAAAAAACCCAACAGAGCTCCCAGGAGTTTTGCACCTAATAACATCAATAACCCGCCAAAGATTAACTTTCCCAGAGAAGAAGTTATGCCTAATAAGGAATAAACCGTAAATTTCTGAAAGCTTTGGAAGAGTGATATAAGCGGCGGGGAAAACAACGATAACACGATTACCCCTCCACAAATAAAAACGTACAAAATCTTAGTCTTAAGGAATCCGGCTAAAAAGGGAGAAATTGCAAAACATAACCCTGTAATCACGCCGGCAATAATAAACAGTCTTTTTATCAGCTTTTTAAAGCTAAAAAAAAGGGTAGCAAGGTTCCCCTTAGCAATATACTCAGTAAAAAAACGGGTTAAGGTTGTCCCCAGAGGTGAGATAGCCATAGAGGTAAGCATAATAAAAGAAACCAAGGCATTAAATGTTCCATAATCCTCAGGGCTCAGCAATCTTACCGTAACCAGATGATAAAGAAGATTAAATACTCCTACCAAGGTTGTACCTAAAAAAACAATTGCCGTGTGTAGGATAAAATCGTCTTTAAGAAGTCTTTTTATTTTTTGTCGCATCTCTTTCTCTTCTTAAAATCGATTATATGGCCGATAACTTTTAAAAATGCCCTAGAAAAGTATCTAATGTCATCTATCTCACGGATGCTGATTATCTTGCGTAAGATAAATTCGGGGTTAAAGCTTACTGAATACATACCCTGAACAAGCTTAAGCAGTTTCTGAGGCTCATAATCCAATTTCATAACAGGATTTTTCATGTCATAGTATGGCCAATCAAGACTATAAAGTAAATCGTTTTCTTTACATTCCTTAAACAATAGTGTTCCCGGATAGGGAATCACAATCGTGGCTTGCATTGTATAGGCATAATCTTTTTTCAACAACCATCTGCCTAAATCTAAAGTTTTCTTAGCATCTTCATAACTCTCCCAGGGATAGCCAAACATTATGGTTATATGAGGGTAAAGGCCGGCCCGCCTGGCATCTTTGCAGGATTGAATAATATCCTCTACTTTTAAATTCTTATCTATTCGATTTAAGGTGTTTTGATTTGCTGATTCAATACCGAAAAGTAGAAATCTAAAGCCGGCTTTTCTCATTAATTTATACCCTTGAAAATCTAGGGCGCCAAAACGCATATTGCAATCAAGATTGATTCTTTTATTTAACCGTCTATTAATCATCCCCTTACAAAACTCCTGCAGCCAACCGCCTACAGGAAAAGTCCCGGTATCATCCATAATTTCCTTAATCGGATAATTATTCACCAAGTATCCGATTTCGTCTAAAACATTTTCTACCTTTCTCGCTCGAAATTTATTATACAATGTAACCCAACTGCAAAATCGGCATTTTCCCCACCAGCAGTCACGGCCGCTCATAATATAAGTACCGGGCCGGCAACGGTAATTTCCGTTTTTATAAGCATAGAGCTTCCATTTGGTCAAATCCCGGTCAATGAAAGGAAGCGAATTTAAATCATGATTCAATTGAAAACGGCCGGTATTTTTGATTTGTTCTCCATCACGGTACCAGATACCAGGCTCTAATTTAGATGATAATTGATAATTGATAATTGATAATTTAGCTTCTTTAAGAACATTGCAGAGATTGAGCAAGAGGGAGTCATAATCACCGCCAGTTAAAACAAAATCAACCGAAGAATTGGCAAACGATTCTTCCGGCAAAGCAGTCACGTGATCGCCGAATAAAACAATCAGTAGGGACAGGGCTTGCCCCTGCCCATTATAAATCCTAATTTTTTTTAAATCGTTGATAATTTTCCATTCTTGTTTGATTACCGGGGTCTTTGCCTCCATGGCAATTAAATCAGGATTTTCCTCTTTTATTATCGCTAAAAATTGCTGAGGGGATATATTCTCAGCAATGCAATCAAGCCATTTTACCTCAAAACCATTTTGGTTAAGCAAGGTCGCAGCCTGAGCCGGAACTACCGGATAGATATAGGTTGGTTCTTTAAAGTATTGAAACTGCCGATTTTGGCCTAAAGTCGGCCATCCTTTCTCGGAACTTAAAGGCGGAAAACAGATCAGAATCTTCATCTTTTATCTATAATAGTTTTCTATGTCTTGATTACTCCCTTTTCTCTTTTAAAACTTTATTGTCCAATAATAGCAATGATGGATATAATAAGGTTCTTCGAACCACTCCGCCTTTGGCGGAGATTATATACATTGCTCTTAAACCTTTATTAAAACTTTATGGATAATTTCTTTTTTTTATGCTTATCTATCCAGCTACGATTATCAATCGCCCAACCAATAGTATACTTAATACCTTGAGAAAATTCTGTCTTGGCCTTCCATCCTAATCTTTTTTTTATTTTTGCTGAATTTAAAGAATACCTTAGGTCATGGCCGGGCCGATCTTTTACGAATTTGATTAAACTCTTTGGCTTGCCTAACATAGCAAGGATTGTTCTTACTACTTCTATATTCCGTCTTTCTTGGCCGCTGCCAACATTATAGACTTCACCAATCTTTCCTTTTTTAAGAATCCCCAATATTGCCTGAACACAATCAGCTACATAAAGCCACTCTCTGATATTATTTCCTTTAGCGTAAAGCGGCACCTTTCTATTGCCTAATGCCAGTAACGTGGCTAAAGGAATTAGCTTTTCCGGATATTGCCATGGCCCGTAGTTATTGGAAGGCCTGATAATAATTGCCGGAAACTTATAAATCCTGATATAAGCTTTGATCAATAAATCTGCAGCGGCTTTTGAAACTGCATAAGGGTTATTGGGATGGAGGGGTGAGTTCTCGCAAAATTTACCCTTTTTTATCTCGCCGTAAATTTCATCGGTAGAGATATGGATAAATCGCTCAACCGCAAATTCTCGCGATAGGTCTAGCAAGGTTTTAACACCCTTGATATTAGTCTCGATAAAAGAATCACTATCGATGATGCTCCGGTCAACATGAGACTCAGCAGCAAAATTTACTATTACTTCTGGCTTTTCTTTTTTCAGAATTGCGGCGATTTTATCTCTATGGCAGATATCAGCTTTATAGAACCTGAATTTATCCTCGACCTCATTTAACCTATCTAAGTCAGCAGCATAGGTAAGCTTATCAACCACTATAACCCGATATTTTAATAGTGCCTCTTTACCGGAACCGCCCCCATTAATTATCTGCCTGATAAACTCACTGCCGATGAATCCTGCTCCGCCGGTAACTAATATTTTAGATAACTTCGCACGCATTGGTCTAAAACCTCATGGATACTTCTTACTTTGAATCCTGTGTTTTTAAGTTTTTTAGTAGACAAGATCAAATTGGTTCTGGTTAAATTTAGCTTTTCAAAATCTATGACTTCATACTCAAAATCAGGAACATATTTTTTATAAAAATCCAGCAAAACCGGATAGCTTAGCCTTCCGGCATTCACCAGATTATATATTCCCCAGGCATCAATCTTAATCAAATGTTTTAGCGCTTGAATAAAATCAGGTATATAGGTTATAGAATTCTCAAGATCAATTACTTTTCTGTATTTGATTAGCTTGGTAAGTATATTTTTGGGGTGCGGACGGTTATCAAGAGGAATCCTGATTCTTAGGATTAAAGCCTTAGTCCTTTCGGAGAAAACATCTAATACCCTTTCAGCATAAATTTTACTTCTGCTATAATATAGCTCAGAGAAATCAGGAATATCTTTTTCTCTTTTAGGCATATTTTTTTCAAAGTCATAATGATAAATGCAGCCGCTGCTAATGTGAACTAATTTAATTTTATTCCGTAATGCGGCTTCCGTTAATATTATCGGACTAAAAGTATTGGCGGCCAAAGTCTTGTCTATGTCAAATTCACAACCGTCAACATTATCTCTACCAGTATAACCAATACAGTTAATAATGATTTTCGGCTTAAATTTCTTTATTTGCCTCTCAGCATCCCTAAAAGAATGTATTCTATTACCAGATATAGGGCATCTCAGTTCCTCCTGCAGTCTCCGGCCAATAAATCCCTCTCCTAAAATGAGAATCTTTTTATTCATCGGTTAATATTCTTTTTAAATAATCACTATAACCGGCTCTTTCCTTTTTGATTACCTTCCTTAGCTGGCTCTTGGTTATATACCCCATTCTAAAGGCAACTTCTTCAATACAGCCGATTTTTAAGCCTTGTCTTTCTTCAATAGTTTTAATAAATAAAGAGGCATCGATTAATGAGTCGCAATCTCCCATATCAAGCCATGTAAACCCGCGACTTAATAGTTTTACCTTGAGTTTATTTCGCTTAAGATATCGATTGTTTAAATCAGTTATCTCTAATTCCCCTCTTTTCGAAGGCTGGATTTGCTTAGCCAGCTCAACGGCTTTATGATCGTAAAAATATAAACCGGTAACCGCAAAATTAGATTTTGGCTGCTTTGGCTTTTCTTTTATAGAAATTATTTCGCTCCTTTCGCCCAACTCAATTACACCGTAACGTTGAGGATTTTTAACGTAGTAACCGAAAACTACAGCCCCATCTTTTAAATAAGCATATTCGCGTAAAAAACCTCCTAAATTATGGCCATAAAATATGTTATCTCCCAGGATAAGGCAGACACTGTCATTGCCGATAAAATCGGCTCCGATGATCAGAGATTCCGCAATACCCTTAGGTTCCTTCTGAACAGCATAAACAAACCTGATACCTAAATCCCTACCGTCTCCCAATACATCTTTGAATCTGGGAATGTCTTTTTCGGTAGAAATTATCAGGATATCCCTGATACCGATAAGCATTAAAACCGATAAGGGATAATAAATCATCGGTTTATCATACACAGGAAGCAGCTGTTTACATACTCCCTTAGTAATCGGATATAGCCTTGTCGCCCTACCGCCAGCTAAAATTATACCTTTCACCTTATCAATCTCCTTATTCTTTATCCTAGCCTCTCCCTGATATTGGCCGGTCCATGTCAGATGAGCGTGCCTCTTCAGGCATTTTTTTAACCCACAAACCTTTTATGAAATAAAGGCCGTATGCGATATGGGTGGCAATTATACCAAAAATAGTAAACAAGAATAACTTAACTTTATTTATACAATTCTCTTTAGTCTCAGACGCCAAGATAAGGCTACTGCCAAAAACTAAAGTCAAGTAGAGAGCCGAGATAAAAGTATAAAAAAACTTAACTAATGGAAAAAGTAAGCTTAAGAAGCTTCCGGCCAGTAAGCCCGCGACAAAGACAGAGGGAATAAAATATTCAATTTGTAAAGAGGTTTTGGGATATTTTTTGGCAAAATATCCGCGATGTAAAGCATAACTTTTGATTTGATCAAGATGTCCTTTAAACAAACTCCGGCGATGATGAAAAGCTAAAACCTTTGGGCTATAGACCATAGTTTTACCGGCACCGAGAACCTTTAAACATAAAAAAGTATCTTCCCCTGGCCAGAAAGGTTTATCAAAGCCGCCAACAGCAAAAAACAGGTCTTTTTTTATCAGAAAATTACAGCTAGGGAAATCCCTTACTTCTCTTCTCTTTCCAGGAATGTATCTGAAGCCATAATTTCCCGACACCAAAGGTGAAGTATAAACTAAACCACTTCCCTTTTGCAAAATTGAATCGCTTTTGGGAGTTATAGCCGGGCCGCATACACAGCCGATAACAGTATCTTCATTAAATATCTTAGCCGCTTCTTTAAGCCAAGTTTTAGTTGGGTAAGTGTCGTCATCTAAAAAAGCAAGGATATCGCCGCTTGCCGCTTCAGCTCCAATATCCCGCTTCTTGGGCGGAGTAACCACACCGGTGGGGATTATTTTTATTTTTGGATCGGACAGAAAACTTTCAGCAGAGAAACTTGAGTCTGGCAAGATTATTATCTCATAGTCTTCAGCTTCAGAATCAAGTTCCAGACACTTATTTACGCACTCTTTTAAATTCTCGCAATAAGCCTTTACGGCGATGATAATCGATACGGTCATAGTATTTTAAAATATACATCCGATACCAAATTCCTAAATGAACCCTTTTTAGTCTTAGCTAAACTTAACAATCAGCCTTTTATCTAAAGCATCCGCTATCTTCTTTAAAGTATCTATGGAAATGTTCTCACGCCCATTCTCAATTTTAGAAATATATTGTTGAATAACCCCTAATTTTTCAGCCAAATCCTTTTGCGTATACCCTAAATTCAGTCTTAAGTTTTTGATTTGTTGAGCTATCTTTTCTCTTTCCGGTGGAACAGCCATACCTTGAAACTGCCTTATTTTAATACCTTGTTTTTTAAACCTCTCAAGGATTCTTTCGTATATCGTTTGCCAAAAAACCAACCGGTTACTTAACCAACGGTCTTTTTGCATCTGTTTCTTTATAACCGGCCATTTTCTGCAAAAAGTAATCTCGTCGATAACATCGAAAGCTACTTTGGGGTCATTTACGCGTGAAAAAAGCTTTTGGGCATAAATGTTAAATTTGGGATTATTTTCATCTTTTACAATCTTTCTTGCCTCTGCTTCTGATAAATGGCTATCCCATAACCAATTTATTTTCATTTTCAATACCTCATATTAATTTATCCGGTAATTTTTCTAAAATCTCGATATCCAAATATTTTATTACCCGGGCAGTATCTGTCTCCGGAATTAAATCCAGGAGTTCGATTTTTAAATCTGTTCGGCCGAATCCTTTATACCATCCAATAAGAGATTCCAATCTATCATATGAAAAATATTCAAAGAAGAACTTTGATAATGCACAGTAAAATCTTGATAAATAATAAATGTCAAACAAATCCTTTACGCTTTGCCTGCCAGCATGAATTACTCTGCCAACAACATCTTGTTTCTTGGTTTCTCCTATAGCAGCCACAATTTTTCTGTAATAGATATCTTTAATAGAATGTAACCCCTTTTTCGTTTTTTCGATATTTTTTTCAAAATCCTGGACAAAATCTATCTTCAAAACACAGTTTTTTTTAAGCTCTAAAAAATATACCTTCATAGGAATTAACCCCGGGGAGTTTTGCTCTGCTTCAAGTTTAAATTCAAAACCGGTCATTTTATTTATAAAATCCATTATACGGCCTGGATCTTCGTTTCTGTATTCCTGACTGAAGAAATCCAAATCTTCCGAGAAGCGGTGGTTCAAATAAAAAGATAGGGCTGTTCCGCCAGTTAAATAGTAATCATCGAACTTTTTTGTTACCATTGCGGTTATTTTTTTCTGCCACTTTCTAATATAATTAATATTATTTCGCATTGCCATCCTCTATATAAATTATACTACTTTTAGGTAGTATTTGTCAACCCTAAAAATATGCCCAGAGAAACCCTATTACTACTTATAAGTAGTAATAGCTACCTTTTTAGCTTTTCCCCCACTTATGGCCCTATTGTATATGCGCCAACGCCTAATTACAATGATTGTTAAAGGATTACAAGGATTGACAATATTAATAATTTTAATCGCTGAAATCAAGTTTTAATCGCTGTAATCAAGGACTGTTGCAAAACAACAGTCCCATTATTTACGCACTCTTTTAAATTCTCGCAATAAGCCTTTACGGCGATGATAATCGATACGGTCATAGTATTTTAAAACATACATCCGATACCAAATTGCCAAAGTATCAATAAAGGTAGTCTTTATTGAACTCATACCAATCCGCCCATAATCGCGCTTACTATCCAGAACAATCGGGGCTTCTGCCAACCTAAAGCCTAAATGATGAGCATTAACTAAAACCTCTAAATCAAAGGCAAACTGTTTCACTAAAATCCGGGGGAATACTTCCTCCATCACCTTGCGCTTAAATAATTTCAGGCCAGTTTGAGTATCATGGCAGGGAAGGTTAAAGAGAACCCGGGTAACAAAATAATAACCAAGGCTTATTATTCTTCTTGTTAGAGGATAGCTTACTTTAGAGTTAGGGTGCATCTTTGAACCAATCACAATATCAGCATTATTTAATATCATAATATCGTAAAAGGTTTTTATCTGATAAGGATGTAGATCTAAATCAGCATCGAGCCAGACAATTAAATCACCACTGGCGTATTTAAATGCTTTTTTTAAAGCCCGGCCTTTACCAAAGTTTTGAGAACTTTTTTTAACAATAAGCTGGGGGATTTCTTTTTCTAACTCTTCTAAAACTTGGTAGGAATTATCACTAGAACCATCATCAATAGCAATAATCTCATAGTTACACCCTAAATCATCGAGGGTTTCTTTAACCTCTTTTAAATTACGCCTTATTTTCTTTGCCTCATTATGTACCGGAATAAGAATTGAGAATTTTTCTTTTTCTGCCTTCATAATTCTTTTTGGCAGT
>JBDRJF010000028.1:0-14467 GCA_043815185.1 Candidatus Omnitrophota bacterium
ATGA
The DNA here is from genome assembly GCA_043815185.1 of Candidatus Omnitrophota bacterium. GTDB lineage: Bacteria > Omnitrophota > Gorgyraeia > Duberdicusellales > 4484-171 > Susulua. The sequence continues at coordinate 5 of JBDRJF010000028.1, forward strand.
TCAGCGCCCGGGCTTTGAGTTATCTAAGCCCAGGAACTAAGGAAAGGCTGCGCAGCGGGCCGGGAGACCGGCCTTTAGGAATCCAACTCTTAGGCAAAGACCCTTATTATCTATTAAAGGCTCTGGAGCGGCTGGAAAACTATTCTTTTGATACTTTAGATTTTAATGCTGCCTGTCCTTTAAAAAAAATCGTTAATAATGGCAAAGGAACTTTTCTGCTCAAAGAGCCCAAAAAGCTCCTGGCCTTACTGAAGTGCCTGATTAAGCATACGGATAAGCCGGTAACTTTAAAGATGCGCCTGGGCTGGGATAGCGCCAAAGATGCCCTGAAGATAGCCTTAGGAGCTGAAGATATTGGGGTATCAGCCATCTGTGTTCATGGCCGGACCAAAATCCAAGGCTTCCGCGAAGGGGTCGATTATAAGGCCATCGCTAAAATCAAAAAAGCCCTTAAAATCCCAATCATTGGCAGCGGGGATATCCTAAGCCCTGAGCTGGCTAAAAAGATGCTTAATGAGACCGGAGTAGACGCAATAGCTGTAGCCAGAGGAGCCTTAGGCAACCCCTGGCTAATCCAGGAAATCAAGGGGATGTTAAGGGGCAAAATAGTACCCCGGCCAGACATTCTTGAAATAACTCAGATGATGCGAAAACACCTTGATTTAAACCTTAAGCATTACGGCGAGAGAACCGGTATTGTCCGCTTCCGTAAGTTCTATATCTGGTACACCAGGGGTTTTACCAAGGTTCAGCCCTTGCGGGCCCAAATAACCCAAATTAGCACCAAAAAGGGGATGGATAAATTGATCCAATCCCTGGCCCAAATCGCACCCTAATACCTGTTTAGGATTCGCCTAAACAGAGGCAATTAAGAGGCAGTGTTTAGGCGAAACAAACCTCTAAAAGCAGCTTATAATGACCCTCAAAATGCCCCTGGAAGACGATTCCAGACCCCTTAAACCTCAAACCAGAGTTCAACCCTAACTTTCCCAAACAATCAAAATTCGACCCCTAATTTAGCCTCAAAGTTGAGCTGGTTTTGGCACTTTACCAAAGGTAAGTTAAGGGGTTAAGGGGGAGAAAATCGAGGTCATTTTTATGCCTATTTATAGGCCCTTATAAAAGGCATAATAAGGCAATACTGGGTTATCCCCAGATATAAGTTATTTGCCCTATATTATAGGTAATATAATAATAAGTAAGAAACCCCGGAGATATTCACAGCTTGTTAATGAAATCCAATATGTCCTTATATTCCAAGGGGAAACCCCTATTTTACCCATATTCAAAAGTTAACATAAGGTATATTATCGGAAGCTACCTCCACAGCCACTTCCCCGGGAATTTTAGTCTTTAACGGGTGACATATTCTCTTTTTTTTGGGCATTTATGTCTTCTCGATCATAAATCTAAAGATAAATCTAAAAATTTTTGTTGGTGGCAAAATTTTTTAGATTTTGTAGAGGAGTTGGATTAAAATTGGGAAGAATTTAGCTCCTCCGCCGAACCTTAGCGATTTGGCTTTCGGAGGGTTATTTCATGCTCAATATTAAGGAAATCCAGGAGCACTTTTCGGATATATACTGAGGGGTCTAGATTAGCTTTTTGGGCCCAATTTAAGACCTGAACCCATTGACTTTGGGTTAGCCGGACATTGATAGTTTTGGTGTATTTTACTGCCTTTTTGGGCCTACCTTTCTTGATGGTTGTTTTGACCATTTTCCTCCTTTTTTTTCTTCCTTTCTGAAATTTATTAATTAAGTAATAGTATACCACAATTTAAAATATTTTCAAGTATACAAAAAAACACAAAAAAACACGGAAAATCGACTGGAAAAACGGCCGGAGAACAGAGCTTAAACAGCTCTCTCCTCTGCGATATTCAAGGATAGATTTTATGGGAATTTAGATGTTTGATACTAGCAGCCGCTTAAGGCTAGCGGGTTTGGTTTTTATACCCAGCCCCTTCCTCTTTAAGGCTTTGAGCATCCGATCGTAGGCCTGATAAGTAGTCCTGCCTTCGGTAAGATTGTTAAGGCATAGAGCAGCATAGCCCTTGCGGTTCTTAATCTTGAAAATCTTGATCTTATTTACGCTTATTTTCTTTAAATTTACCTTGGACATTCTCCTCCTCCCTTATTATTGTTTGCTCCATATCCGGGTATTTAGATTAAGATCTTCAACAATACCCACAGCTAACTGCAGATCCTCGAAATACTGATGGATAGGGTCAAAACTCAGCAAGGTTCTGAATATCCGGGGCTCAAAAAGGTCCCTCCGGTAGGATATGGCAATAAATATATGGGAACCTACAAAAGATAGGTGAATTTGCCGCTGGGTCTTCTTCTTAAAGTCAGTTATCCGCTTCATAAGGCTTGTGGACAGGATATAGCGGGACTCAATCTGATCTTCCCCATAGACTACAAACATCTTCTCAAATTCAGGGTCCTCTAGTTTCACCAGCTGCCCCCTACCCTTATTCCAGGACTGAAACATCGCTCCCAGGCCACCAAGCATCTTCTCGGCAACATCCGGCAATACAATGGTCATACCTTTAAATTCCTTGTTAAAATCAGCTACGAAAAAAAGCCCCTTGAATATAGTATGGTAGCGCCGATTACCCTTGCTATCCCTGGTTATGTACTGGGCATGGATTTCAGATAATTCCACCTGAGTTTTACCTATCTTCCCGGTAACATAATCATCCCCCTGATAACAGTCTATACCCTGCCTGAAGAGCTTACTATCTGTAAAAAGACTCCGGGGAATATAGCTGTTCCTGGAATATTTAAGGTTTTCATCAACGCAAGTGATTATTTTCTCGATTATACCAGTCTTAAAATTACTGACATACTCGCGGGTAAAAAGCCGGCTTGCGCCAAATATACCGATAATACCCAATATAGCCGGAAAGTGATGTTTAGATATGTAGCTAAGCAAGGCTGCTAAAGGTACGATAATTGCAGCCGAAAGAATAATTTTATTAAGAGACTTTTTGCGTTCTTGTTCTAAAAGCCTTAATTCTGGTAAGAGAGTAATCCGGTAATATTCCTTAAGTTCCTCTAAGGTTTTCATCTACCTAAGGCAGGTTAATTATTGGTTACTGAAGAGGCCTTTTACGTCTACGTTTTTTCTTTCAGCCTCGGCGATCTCAAATACTTTCTTGAACCTATAGTTCATCATTGAAGCCATCAGATTAGTAGGAAACATCTCAATAGCATTATTGTAGTCAGTAACAACAGTATTATAGGCACGCCGGGCAGCTGAAATCTGTTCTTCAATCTCATTCAATGAACCCTGAAGTTGTAAGAAATTCTGATTAGCCTTAAGGTCAGGGTAATTCTCAACAGCAATCATTATCCCGCCTAAAGCTTTTGAAATTTTATTGTCTAGTTCAACCTTATCATCATCTGAAAGCTGGCCAGAGGTAGCTTTGGCTCTGAGCTCGGTTATCTCGGTTAAGGTACCCCGCTCATGTTCCATGTAAGTCTTGACGGTTGAAATTAAATTCGGGATAAGATCATACCTTTTCTTGAGTATAGCGTCTATACTGGCGAAAACATTTGTTACCTGGTTTTTCTTGCCAACAAGACTGTTATAAAGAATTACCGGTATCAGAATAACTACTGCAATAATAATTATTGGACCCATACTTTACCTCCTTTTTAGATTTAAATTAACCGGTTCCTAAATCTAAATTGCTTCTATAGTTGAAGGCGGCTTAGCGGTTATATTGTAGGTAACGCTAACAACTCCTGGCACCTCGCTGGTAATCCTTGAGCCTAACTTCTCCAAAATATCAAAGGAAAGCCTTGTCGGCTTACCGATAAGTGCGTCTTTACTCTCCCAACAGCGTACCTCTATCTGCAGCCCAAAATCCCTCTTTCCGGCCCTTACTCCGGTAACTCTATCCTGGTGCAAAATTGCCAGATACTGAAAAGCACCAGAAAATGCCAGCTCTTCCTCGACAATTTTTGTAGCTTTACGCACGATCTCTACTCGCTCCGGAGTAACCTCTCCAATTACCCTAGCAGCAAGAGCTGGTCCAGGAAACGGCGGCCGGTTGAATATCTCCTCCGGCAACCCCAAAGCCTTTGCGACCATCCTTACTCCTGTTTTTCTTAAAGCTATTAAAGGCTCGATAACTTTATACCCATATTCGGCCTGGGTGTCGATACCTAATTGCTCTAAAATATTATGTTGCCTCTTAACTCCGGCTATAGTCTCCTCCACATCAGTATAATTTGTGCCTTGCAAAAGATATTTGGCACCGCTTTCTCTCACCAATCGGCTGAATAGATCCTTGTAAAAAACATCGGTAATCGCCTTACGCTTTTGCTCCGGATCGGTTAAGCCGCTTAAAGCATTAAAAAAATCGGCTTGGGAATCAATCAGCCCTACCTCCACTCCCAAACCCTTAAAAAGCTTAACTATCCACTGCGGCTCACCTTCCCGCATTATGCCATTATCGACAAAATAAGTCTTAAGCCTCGGCCCCAAAGCTTTGTGGGCAATCATGGTAACAGCCGAAGAGTCAACACCTCCCGATAAAGCATTGATAGCTAAGCCATCACCAACAGTATCGGAAATCTCTTTGACCTGCTGTTCAATAAATTCTTCCGGCTTCAAATCTTCGATTTTTATTTCTTTGACCTCAAACATTCCGCCTCCTGGTTTTTTAAAACACCTTCTTGCTGTCTAAAAACTACTATTAAATTATTCTATATACCTCTACTGGCTTAGTCAAGCTTTCTGTCCGGTTTATTGAGAAAATTTTCCTCCTCCGGCCCTGAAAATCGCTCTCTTGCCGAATTTATTCTTAATCTTATCGACAACCTGATGGATTCTTTCTTGCCTGACTTCCTCATTCTGCTCAAAAAGCGTTGCCTGAACCGGCCCCAGGTAAAAATTTGAGACCTTAACCCCTAACAAACGCACTCTTCTGCCTCTAAGGTTAAACTTATCTAATAACTCTAGTATCGTCTTGTAAATCACATCCATAAAATTAGTCGGCTTATCGATAGTCTTAGCCCGGGTATAAGTCAGGAAACCTTCCAATCGTAGCTTTAAAGTAATTGTCTTACCTTTAAAACCCTCCTGGCGCAGGCGGCCGGATACTTTCTCAGAAAGACTGATTAAAATGCTTTCGATTATTTTTCTATCGCCGGTATCTTGAGCGAAAGTGTGCTCATTGCTTATTGATTTAGTTTCATCTTCAACTTCTACCTGCCGTTCATCTATGCCTTGAGCCAATACCCAGAAGTATTCTCCGTTCTTACCTAATAAGGCTTCTACCGCTTTTAAATCTTTCTTGGCTAAATCACCGATAGTCTTAATTCCTAAATTATTAAAAATAAGTTTACTCTTCTTACCCAACCCCCAAATCTTACCAATATCCAGAGGCCAGAGAAAATCAACTAGTTTATCCTGGCTAACCTCAACCAGACCGTCAGGTTTATTAATGTCGGAAGCAATTTTGGCCGCCATCTTAGTGGGAGCTAAACCGACTGAAGCAGTTAACTTAGTTCTCGCTTTTATCCGGGATTTTAATAACTTACAAGTATCTAAGGGAGAGCCGAAAAGGTGGAAGCTTCCGGTTATATCCAAGAAAGCTTCATCAACACTGATCATCTCAACTAACGGCGTAAAGTCATAAAAAATCTCATAAATTTCTTGCGATACCCGGCTATACTTGGCGGAATCTACCGGCAGAAACACTGCTTGAGGACACTTTTTGTAAGCTGTCGATATTGGCTGAGCCGAGTGGATGCCGAATTTTCTGGCCTCATAAGAGCAGGTTGAAACCACCCCTCTACCCTTGCCAGCTTTAGGGTCAGCTCCGATTACTACCGGCTTACCCTTAAGCTTAGGATTATCCCGTTGCTCAATTGCCGCGAAAAAAGCATCCATATCTACATGGATAATATAGCGCATTTCTCGATTAGGAGTCATTAGGCTAATTTTAGGCTTTTTAGCTCTCCGCACAAGTATATATACTATTAGTATATATACATCCTAGCCCCCTGAAAACCTGCCTTTTTGCCCCAAATAAGGGTATTTTAGAGGCTCTTTTCTAAGGCTTTAATTCTGGCTAGAACCGGGGGGTGGCTATAAGCAATAAAGACCTTTAAAGGATGAGGAGTCAAATTAGCCAGATTATCGACAGTTAACTTTTTTAAAGCTGAAATAAAAGCCTTGGGCCTTCTGTAAGTAGTGGTTGCATAATTATCAGCTTCGTACTCGTGTTTTCGTGAGAGAGCATTGCCGGCTAAAGAGAGAATTACATTAATCGGTGTATAGAGAAAACTAAACAATAAGAGGCTAGCATAAATTGAAAAGTGCTCGATTCTAAAAGCAGCAAACATCCCGGGATTATTAATAAACAGAGAAAGAATAAAAAACATCAAACCATTAGTAAGGACCGAGATAGTCATCATCTTTAGAATATGCTTCTTCTTGTAATGACCCATCTCATGAGCTAATACTGAAACTAACTCATCAACACTGTGGTTTTTAATCAAGGTATCAAATAAAACAATCCGCCGATACTTACCAAAACCAGTAAAAAAAGCATTAGACTTAGATGAACGCCGAGAACCATCCATTTTAAATAAACCCTTTAATTTAAAATTCTGACTTTGAGCGTAAGTTTGGATCGATTGTTTTAATTCTCCCTCCTCTAATGGTGTAAACTTATTAAATAAAGGCATAATTACTAGCGGAGCAATAAAAATTATAAAGAGTTCAAATATAGTTACTCCCAACCAACAAAAGACCCAAGCCAGGTTACCGCTCTTTATAAAAAACCAAAGAATCAAAGAAAGAAGCATCCCGCCAATAATAATTGATAGTAACCAGCTCTTTAAAATGTCTAAAATAAAAGTTTTGGGCTTGGTACGATTAAAACCGTATTTTTCCTCAATAACAAAGGTATGATATATTGAAAAGGGTATTCCAATAATCTGAAAGAAAAAGAATAAAATCCCCGAAAAGATAAGGCCGGTAGGAATAATACCGAGGCTAAAACCTCTAGCTATTTTGTCAATAAAGTTAAATCCGCCGCTTAGAATAAGGAACAAGACTACTACGGTTATAGCCGCGCCTTGGATTAGCTTAAAATAAGCATTATCCTTTAAATAGGCTTGAGACTTCTTATACTTAGCTGAATCATAAAAGCCTTCAAACTCGCCTGGTAATTTATCTTTTATAGCCCTTAGATTAAAAGATTCGATAATTAAATCTAAAATATAATTACCAATAATGATAGCTAAAATAACTACTAGATAGATATTCATACTCTCCTTTACCTACAATCACACCTACGAAGTGTGATTTGGTTATTCAAGTGTTAGATGCTTTATTTTTGCAAGTTGTCGTTGATAATCTCTATTATCTTCTACAAACTTCTTGTAACTACGCAAATTGATATCTAAAATCTCCTGATATCTGCAAATATTATTGCTTTTACTTTTTGATATATATTCTCCATATGAAGACCATTTCCACTTCTCAGGCTTATTAGCTAAATAAGCTGTAACTGGGTTTAAGTGGATATATCTAGTTAGATGAAGAAGATACTCGTCCGTACCAACCCAGGCTCTCCTGAATCTTCCTTCCCAAAGGGGCCCTTTCCGCTTATGCTTTGTATTAAAGTATCGAGTATAACTATTTAAAACATTTTTCATAAATACTGAAATACCTTTTTCTTTTAGTTGTTTAAGGATTAGATGTATGTGGGTAGGCATAATACAGTAAGCTAAGATATCTACGATTTTCTCTGTATTTCCAAAACTACCTTTGAAATAATTTTCTTTTTCCTTACCTTTTATCTGTTTTCGCCTAGAAAAGTAAGAAAATCTCATAAGAGGTTTTTCAAATTCATAATATCTGTAAAGATCCTGTGTTCTTGCAAATTCGTAATCACTATTGAATATTTTAAACCCAGCAATGCTTTTAGTACAAATATGATAAACCTCACCAGTTACTAACAGACAATTAAATTTATATGTCTTTTTATCTGTCATCTTCCGCCTTATACAGGTATTACCAATCACACCTACGAAGTGTGATTGGTTACAATAATTAAATCTAGGATATAATTACCAATAAGAATAGCTAAAATAACTACTAGATAGATATTCATCTTTTTCTCTTAAAGGAGTTTTGAGTATCGCATAAAAAGTAAATTCTTTTTAGTTCACTCCTTTAGCCGAAAACGGTCACGAAGTTTTAAAAACTCAGGATGGACTTTGTATCCAAGCCTAATTGCTCTGTCACAATGCTTAAGGGCTAGATCATACTGTTTTTCATGATAATGGGCAACCGCTAAGCCATTATGAACTGCGGCACTATCCGGATCGATTTCCAGAGCTTTGTTATATGCAGCTATTGCTGCTTTGTATTCGCCAATATAGCCGGATACATTGCCAAGATTACTATAGACATTGGCATGGTTTGGGTTATTTTCTATCGCTTTCTTATATGATGTTATTGCTGTTTTGTATTCGCCGATGTAGCTGTATATATTACCAAGATTATTATGCACATCTGCATGGTTTAGATTAAATTCTATTGCTTTCCTGTATGAAGCTATTGCTGCTTTGGAATCACTAATATTGCTATAGGCGTTACCAAGATTATAATAAGCCTCTGCAAAACTGGGGTTGATTTCTATTGCTTTCTTGTATAAGGTTATTGCTGTTTTGTGTTCGCCAATATCGTTGTAGGTGTTACCAAGATTATTATATGCCTCTATATAATCGGGTTTAATTTTTATTACTTTCTTATATAAGATTATGGCTTCTTCAGTTTTCCCGCTATCTTTGTATAGATTAGCAAGATCATAATATGCAATGATACAATCTGGATTGAGTTCTATTGCTTTCTTAAATAAGCGTGCCGCTTCTTCCTTCTTGCCAATATCGCTATAGGCAGTGCCGAGATTGTTATAGGCTATCCAAGTTTTTGGATTCTTGCGGATTAAATCCTCCCAAAGGATAACATCATTTTTGTAGCTTTTAGTTAAAGCCATGCTTTTAGTGCCCATAGAGACTATTACGATAACCAGAATGCTCTGCGCGAAAATTCTAAATCGGGTAAGCGTTAATAACGGTAATTTTTGCTTTAGTTTATCAAATAAAAAAACCACACCGCCACAAAGTAACAACAAAAGAGCCGGCGTGGAAAGGTAGCTAAAATGATCAGCTACAAATGAGAATTTCATACCATAGACATTGATGAAACCAAGGACAGGAAAAATAGAGATTATGTAAAAAAGAAAAAGCGTAGGTGCTCCCCGCCCAATTCGGCGACGGTAATAAACTAAGAGCACTAATAAAAGCATCGAGGCAAATGGAAATAGCCATTGCCACCATTGGCCGGCATCTATTGTCCAACGTGGATAAAAAAACATGAATTTAAAAGGGAGGCAGAGTTTGTAAATATAAAATAGTAATATCCTTCCCGAAAGAACAAAGCGCTCTAAGAACGATAGGCTCCACGCATCTCTTGCTCTAACTTGGTAAAGTTCTAAATAAAGCCCATTAATCGCAGCGATAAATCCTATAAGCATAAATGGAATAGAAAGCCGAACTTCCCGCCGCCTAACTCTTCCTTTTTTCCACCAGGCATATAAAATCGGCACAGCCACAAAACATACGGCAATGGTTTTACTAAGAAGCGCACAGATAAAAAGTGCAATTGTCTGCAGGTAATGCTTCCGCTTTTGGGTCCGGTCAAAACGCAAGTAAGCCAAGATAGTCAATAAAAAGAAGGCTAGGACAAGAAGATTCTTGAGCTCAGTAATCCAGGCTACAGTTTCAACCTGAATAGGGTGAATGGCAAATAGTAAGGCCACTACAAAGGCTATGCGGGGATATAATTTTCGTACAATCCAAAAGAGTAAAAGTGCGTTTAAAATATGAAAGAGTAAATTCACAAGATGATACCCAAAAGGATGAAATCCCCATATTTTATGCTCAATCCAAAAAGCTGTAAAAACAAGAGGGTAATATTGAAAGGTCTGGTGAGTGAACCAGATATTCTTTAGGCCTTGATTACTCTGGACTAAAGGGTTTTTATAGAAGTGGGTGTCGTCATCCCAGATAAATCCATTTCCAAGAGAAGGGCCATAAATTATAAGGCAAAGAAAAATAATAAAAAATACCTGAAGGAATTTTGAGTATCTCATAAATAATGTAATTTTAGCAGAAAGGAATTTAAGCTACTCAGAGCCTACTTATTTAAATGTATAGTCTGAGTAGGAAAAGCGAATTCGATTTTTTGTTTTTCAAACTCTTCCTTAATCAGGAAGTTTATCTCCTGCTGAGTATCCATATATTTATTATAGTCACTGCTTAAGACATAGTATACAACCTCAAAGACAAGGTTAAAATCACCATAGGAGGAAAAATGAGCCCGGTCAAATACAGTATCCTCAATACTCTTAATAGCTTTCTCGATAATCTGAGGTATTTCTTTTAAGGTTTTAAGAGCAGTGCTATAAACCACGCCTAATTTAAAAACCACTCTCCGCTTCTGCATCCGCTTATAATTACGCACCCGGGAGTTAGTGAGGTCAGAGTTAGAAAAGACCAGCTGCTCACCGCCTAAGCTGCGGATCCGGGTAGTTTTAATTCCGATATGCTCTATTGTACCCAGGAGGTCTCCGACAATAATAAAATCGCCAACTTCAAAAGGCCGGTCAAAGAGTATGGAGAAATAACTGAATAAATCCTGCAAGACTGCCTGAGCTGCCAGAGCAATAGCTACGCCGCCAATACCTAAACCAGCAATTACTGCTGATATCTTAAACCCTAAATTATCTAAAAAGAAAATAATCGCCCCGGTCCAGAGAATAAATTTTACTACTTTAAGCAGGCCTTTAAGGCTATGGTCCGTAACTGAGCTCTGCCTGGTCTTTTGGGAATAGGTTTGAAAACCATAGGTAATTAGTCTTACCGCAATCCGGGTAGTGAAAAATGTCAATAATGCTACGCCTAAAATATTAAGCCCCTTAGCAACTAATCCGCTTAAAGTTAAAAGTTGAGTACTTAAATAAAGCGCCGCCAGATAAAGCAGGGGGGTAACCACCCGTTCAAGAAGACTAACTATAAAATCATCTAAAGTAGTTGCCGACATCTGGGCCCACTTCTTTAATTTTTTTAGAATAATAAGCTCAAATATCTTAATTACAATAACGCTGAGCAAAAAGACTCCCAGGCAAATTAAGTAATCTAAAACTCGATTATTTAAAAACTTGATTTCTAAAATATCCCCAAACATATCTGCCTCCTTTTTAACCCTTTATGTTTGAATCCGCAAAATCGGCCTTTTGATCGCTTAAAGCCTGTTTTAATTCGGCGTCGCCGATAAAGCCCAGGTCTTTTAAGACCTCGCCTAAAATTACACCTTTTTTCCAATGTAAATTCAAAGCCTGATCCAACTGTTCATAAGAAATTATTTGCTTCTTTAGTAATATCTGGCCTAATGGCTCTTGTGGCAAGACTTGAGAACTCTTCTGATGAATCTGAGGCTTCTTATTGGTAAAAGATATCCCATCTCTTCGCTCGGCCATAAATATACTCTCAGGGATAGTTTTTAAATACTTTTTTATTTCAACAATCCGCTCATTAACCTCAATCGTATTTTTGACTTCTGAACTATGGTATCTATTGAATACGGCAACCGATACGCTCATTAAGGGTGTTTGTTTTATCTTGCGAGTCCGGTCACGAACTACTACATATCCCTGCTTGCGGTCATCGTATGAGTAGTGAAAAGGAATAACCTTATCGAAAAGTTGTATAAAGTTGGCGCAAATCTTCTTATATTTATCGGGAGTAGTAATAAAAGCGAAGTCATCACCGCCGATATGGCTGATAAAATCGCCTTGATTACCCTGTTCTCTTAAAGTTGACAATAACAGATAAGCGGTTTGTAAAATCACCCGGTCACCTTTCAGGTAACCATAAATGTCATTAAAAGACTTAAAATTATCAATATCGATATAACCAAAAGAAAAAAGATTATTGGATTTTAGCCTTTCCTTGAGCACGTCTTCAAGAATTTTTCCTCCCGGAAGACCGGTTAAAGGGCTGGCATGAATACTATGATTTGCCCTCCTTATGGCCATCTCGATTCTAATCCTTAAATCCAGAGGGTCCGGCGGCTTAATCAAATAATCATCTACCCCTTGTTTAAGATTAAGCAGCTGAGCCCGCAAATGGCGCTTATTAATTAAAGTTATTACCGGAATAAAAGCAGTAGAAAAGTCATCTTTTAATATCCGGCATATATCCAACTGCTCTTTACGGGCTGACTGGATATCAACTACAATAACATCGGGAGAAGCTTTTTTGATTGTTTTGATGTCTGAACTCAGCCCGGGTTCCATTAAGAAAACCTCATAGCCCCAGCCATCAAAGCAAAAACTAAGTACTTCTTTAAGCTGATTATCGGATGATATAAGCAGAATATGCTTAACTTGATCCATATAATAAAATTATATCACAGCTCAAACGCAATGAAATATGTTTGTTCGATACTGTCTGGCTAAGCAGCCTATTCTTTCTTGGCAGTTTCCTTCTCCTCGATAATCTTCTTGGCAATTTCTTTAGGAACCTGAGTGTATTTCTTAAAGTGCATCGAACAATTAGCCCGGCCGCTACTTAACGAACGCATATTAGTGGCATAACCGAACATCTCCGAAAGCGGCGCTTCAGCTGTAATCACCTTCTGGTTCACTTTAGTTTCCATACCGAGAATCTTTCCCCGTTTGGAACAGACATAGCCGACAAGGTTGCTGGTATACTCCTCCGGTGTAACTATCTCTAACTCCATACAAGGCTCAAGCAATACCGGTTCACACTTCAGGAAGGCATTTTTAAAACAACTTCGGGCGGTCAATTTAAAGGCTAATTCTGACGAATCTACCTCATGATAAGAGCCGTCGATTAACTTTACCTTTACGTCGACTACCGGATATCCGGCATAAACTCCGTCACTTATAGCTTGGATAATTCCCTTCTCCACCGCCGGGATGTAATTTCTGGGGATTGTTCCGCCGGTAATTGCATCATCAAACTCAAAGCCGGCTCCGGCTTCATTAGGTGAAAGTTCAATTACCACATGACCATACTGACCCCGGCCGCCGGTCTGCTTAATGTGTTTATACTCTTCAGTTACACTAGCCAGGATTGTTTCTTTATAAGCAACCTTGGGCTGGGACACGACAGCTTTGACCTTAAATTCTTCTTTTAATCTATCGACAATTATCTCCAGGTGCAGCTCACCCATACCGGAAAGAATAGTCTCTGAGGTCTCCGCATCAACCCGAGCTTTAAAGGTCGGATCTTCCTCGGAGAGTTTAGCCAACCCCTTGCTTAGTTTATCTTGTTCGCTCCTGCTTTCAGGCTTGATGCTGATTGAAATTACCGGCTCTGAAAACTCAATTGACTCTAAAATAATCGGGCTATCTATAGCCGTAAGCGTATCACCGGTTAAGGTGCTGCTCAGGCCGACTACGGCCGCAATATCTCCGGTAAAAGCAACCTCCATATTTTGGCGTTGATTAGCATGCATCTGGACAATCCTTCCTACTCTTTCTTTCTCACTCTTAGTAGCATTAAATATATAGGTTCCGGCCTTCAAATACCCAGAGTAGATCCGGATATAAACTAACTTACCAATATGTTGATCAGCCTGAATCTTAAAAGCTAAGGCTGCGAAAGGCTCGTTGTCCGAGGCCTTACGTTCAAGTATCTGCTGAGAATCCTGGGGATCATGGCCTTGAATTGCCGGAATATCCAAAGGTGACGGAAGGTAGAAGTTAATAGCATCCAGGAGACTCTGGACGCCCTTATTTTTAAAAGCTGAACCGCAGAGCACCGGAATAATCCTCTGAGTTATGACACCCTGCCGAAGAGCTTTTTTTAACTCCTCGCCAGTAATTAAACTCTCGTCTTTTAAGTACTTCTCGGTAAGAACATTGTCCTCAGCAGCTGCTTTTTCAACCAGGGTATGACGATACTTAGTGCAAATTTCTTGATACTCCTGAGGTATCTCCTCAACTTTAAAATTTTTACCTAAAGTATCATCATCATCATAAGTATAAGCTTTCATGGTAATTAGATCGATTACTCCTTGGAATTTTTCTTCGGCACCAATAGGAATCTGTAAAGCTAAAGCATTAGCGCCCAACTTTTTTTCAATGCTCTCAAGAACTGCAAAAAAATCTGCTCCCACCCGGTCCATCTTATTAATAAAAGCAATCTTAGGAACCTGATACTTATTAGATTGACGCCAAACCGTCTCAGACTGGGGTTCAACCCCGCCGACTGCACAGAAAACTGCTATAGCTCCGTCTAAAACCCGCAGGCTTCGCTCAACCTCAGCGGTAAAATCTACATGGCCAGGAGTATCAATAATATTAATTCGATAATCCTTCCAATGGCAGGTAGTAGC
>JBDRJF010000029.1:0-2318 GCA_043815185.1 Candidatus Omnitrophota bacterium
TCCTGAATCCGCGGCCTTAGATACATCATCAATCATGCTTTCAGCTGTAAGCATGATTACAGGAATAGACTTCACCTTATCCAGCGCCTTTAATTCAACAAGCGTCTGGTATCCGTCCATCCTGGGCATAAGAATATCCAAAAGAATAAGATCAGGTCTTTCGCTTTTCGCTTTTTCCAGCCCGTCACGGCCGTCACAAGCGGTTAAGACCTCGTAGCCCGCGTGTTTTAGCCTGATCTCTATCGCCTTGACAAGTTCAGTTTCGTCATCAATTAGTAATATTCGCTTCTTACTCACTTTCTGTCCCCCCTTTTCCTTTTTTTTTACTCTTTCCGAGCTCAAGGCCGGCGTAGATCGCTTCAAGTTGAGTTTTTGCTTTATTGATCAACACCTCCCCGCTGTCAGCCTCATCCGGGAAAGTAGCAGTCCCTAAATTTATCTGGATCTTTCCCGTTAAATCTTTCATATATTCCTTGATAGCCTCTTCAAGGCGGTTCTTCACCGCAAAGGCATCTTCTTTTTTCGCTTCCGGCAAAATAACAACAACCTCTGTTCCATGTCTTACAGTAGTATCGGTGGCTCTTCTAAAGATCTTTTGGGCTATTTCCTCCAGGCCGGCAAGAATCCCGCGCATCCTTTTCCTGCCAAGTATTTTTAAGCTCCTTCGGAAATCACTGATAGAAATAACTATAATCGATAACCCGGCTCCTTTACCCATGGCCTCTTTGATCCCGTTATCGATATATTCCTTAATAACGATTTCACTACTTAGTTTAGGCAGGGTAAAGATAAACCTGCTTCCCTCACCCAATTTTGATTCTACCCGGATTTTACCGTTATGCATCTCGACCAGTTCTTTAGTTATAGCTAAACCTAAACCTGTTCCTTTGGCCCCGGGGCCTGCCGCGCGGTTAATCTGTTGGAATCTGATAAACAGTTTAGCCAGATCCTCCGGAGCGATACCTATACCTGTATCAGCGATACTGCACTCTATCATCTTTTTCTTGTTTACTATTTCAATAATGACTTTTCCCTTCTCAGCTGTAAATTTAATGGCATTTCCTATCAGATTGGTGAAAACCTGGGTTATTTTGTCTGAGTCAACATAAATGTCTGGTAAAGGTGTGTTAAATGAGGCCTTTACTTCAATATGTTTCGCGTCCATTTCCGGTTTGAAGGTAGAAATTACGCCATTGGCTAAATTGACCATATTTACAAGTGTCCTTCTCGGCAATACCTTTCCAGATTCGATCTTAGCGATATCCAGGAGACCCTCAATTAACCGAGCAAGGCGGTCGATATTACCGTTGATTATACCCACATGTTCTTTTTGGTCCTTGGTGAGTTTACCGGGAATCTCATCTGCGATAATAGAGGCAAACACTTTCATGGTGGTTAATGGTGTGCGCAGCTCATGGGAAACGGTCGCGATAAAGTCAGATTTGAGTCTATCCAGTTTCTCTAATTCCTCATTTTTCTTCTCAAGATCTTTGTATAAAATTTTAATCCCTTCTTCTGTCTTCCTACTTGCCCATTTTCTATCTTCCAATTCTTTCTTAAGAACTGCTATTTCTTTCTGAAGATCCTTCGGTTTTGTAGACATATGTACTTGATCCCCCTGATATTTTAGATGAGCTTTTCTATTGCCTCGATCAAATTCAAAGGGCTTAAACCCTTCACTATGTAATCATCCGCTCCCGCACGCCTTGCTTTTAATGGATTTATAGCGCTTAAAGCGCCTGTGTAGATCAGAACCTTGATAGGCAATCTCTCTATCTCTTTAATCTGTCGGCAAACCTCATGGCCGTCTATACCGGGCATAGCCGTATCCACCACCATTAAATCCGGCTTTTCCTCGCGGGCCTTCTCTAAACCTTCTTCCCCCGTTGCCGCTTCTAAAACCCTGTATCCGCTCTCCGCTAATACATCAGCTAAACTCGTGCGTATTGTTTCCCTGTCATCTATTATCAAAATCGTCTTAGCCATAGTCCCCCTCCCCTCTTCTCTTACCCCTTTATTTCCCTTCTCCCTGATTATCTCCTCAACGATCTCCACCGCTTCCTGTGGAGGGAATGGTTTGTAAATACAGGTATAGGCATTATTCTTTAATGCTTCCTGCACCAAATCCTTCGTTTCCTGCCGATACGCGGTCATCATTACTGCCTTCATATTAGGATCGATCTTTTTTAAAGCCAGATAGGTCTCCAGCCCATTCAGGGCCGGCAGTTTCATATCTATGAAGACAATATCCTCCGGCTTCCTGCGGGCTATTTCAATAGCCTCTTCGCCATCCTTAGCCAGGTTGACAACATATCCTT
>JBDRJF010000030.1:0-29589 GCA_043815185.1 Candidatus Omnitrophota bacterium
TCCCCCTCTCCTTTAACTACCACATCGATTGCTTCATGGCCTAGAACATCCTGGGGTAAAGCTGAAGCATGCGGGCCGCCGGCAATTACCTTAATCTGGCTATTTACTTCTTTAGCTGCTGCGGCAAAAGAAAGGGCATTATTTACTGCCGAGGTCAGCAAGCTTAATCCAATATAGCCGGGTTTAATTTTTCTAAGATAAGTTCTAAAATCTTCCCGGCTTAATCTCTCGATATTATTATCTAATATACTTACGTCAAAATTATGTTTTTTAAGATAACCTGCGATATAGCCTACTCCCAAAGGCCCAGTAACACCATAGGCTTGTGAAACTATACCGGTAGTAGCCGGGTTTTGGGGAATAATTAAAAGTATACCCATACAACTTTAGCCATTATTGTGCAAGGTTTTTAAATATTATTATTTATGAAAATCAAACACATGTAACTGGTGTCCCATAAGAGCCCTAAATCCCCGCCATGATTCAAAAATATGGTTTAATGATTTTAGGTTGCATAAATGCCGCAAAATATATTTTGGCCTTAAATAGAATTCTCGAAAACTTTTTTTTTGCCATTTTATTAACTCTTTCCTGTCTAGTCCGCTTATCTGAATAGGGGGCGGCACAGATGATAATATGCTTATATAATCATCCCAGTTAGTATCAATCAGATTAATTTTACCGCTAGCCACTGCCTCATTGAATAGTTGTGAACCTGGTAAAGGAGCAAGCAGGCAGAATATCGCATAGTGAGGGTCTATTTTTTTTACAAATCTCAATGTTTCAGCCAGTGTTTCTTTTGTTTCAGCTGAAGAACCCAATACAAAAGTGCAGAATGCTAACATATTATGTTTCTTGCATAACCTTACAGACTCTTCTATCTGCGCCAAGGTTGTATCCTTTCGAAAAGAATCCAGAATAATTTGTGAACCTGATTCGGCACCAAGTAAGATCTCACGGCAACCGGCCAGAGAAAGCTCTTGAAACAATTTATCCGAGATGCAATCGACCCTGCTACTGCAACTCCAAATTATATTAAGCTTATTCTTCCTGATTAGACGGCATATCTCAATGGCACGTTTTTGATCAATAGTAAAAACATCATCCCAGATTAAAAATTCTTTTATTTTATAATTTATTACCAAATGTTTTATCTCTTTCACAACACTTTCCGGGCTTCTTAGCCTGATTTTTTTTCCAAAGATGCTGCGGCTGCAAAAAGTACACTGATATGGGCACCCTCGCCCGGTAATTATTGAACCGGCTCTGCCGGTACCCATTCTTCGTGAAGCTGGTAAATAGTATTTCTCCATCGGCAGCAGTTCATAGGCGGGAAGCGGTAAGCTATCAATACCCTTAATCAATTCACGGTCAGGGTTATTTATTATTTGTCCGCTATCCTTATAGACAATTCCTTTAATATTCCTTAGATTTCCGCCATTTTCTAATACTCTTAACAGCTCCAGTGTTGTTTCTTCCCCTTCTCCCTTCACAACAATATCTACCTCCTCGTGGCGCAAAACATCTTCTGGCAAGGCCGAAGCATGCATCCCTCCCATAATAACCTTGGTGCTTTTATTTACTTCTTTAATTGCCGATGCAAAATTAAAGGCATTATTTATAGAAGTTGTGAACGTGCTGAATCCCACGCAGGATGGTTGAATTTTACCTATATAATTACTAAATTCTTGGCGATTTAACTGCTCAATAACATTATCCAGTATCTCAACATTAAAACCATGTTTTATAAGATAGTTTGCAACATACCCAGCCCCAAGAGGATGGGTAATACCAGAAGACAGCGAAAGGAATTTTGCAGTATTAGCCTGACGGGGAATTACCAAAAGTAAATCTACCTTTTTTCGCATTTTATAATCAGTTACCTATCTTTTAAATTTTTTCTCCCAAAGCATATTTTCTACTTATTTTAAATTTCTTGATAATGTAGAACAGATAAAACTTAAAATAATCAAATATATTGAAATAATGAAAAGTTTTTTTCTTACCTGAAAATAATCTTTTATAAACGGCTATAATTACCAGCGCCGGAAATAACATATTCGCTGCTGGAAAGAGTCTATAAATTTTTCGTCTTATTATAAAACGCATAACCGGCGTAGGGATAACACCGCTAATTAACATCAGATTCCCGATCCTGGCCAATTTTGGATTAAAAGTATTACCTTTCATTGCATAAGGGGCATAGCATTTTCCTGCTTCTATATCATCGATATCTTTTTTAGAAAGCAGGCCCTGCTTTTGAGCTATATCGATAATTGCTGTTTTGGGATAATATCTTAACCAATATATTGTTGAAATATCTGGTTTATTTTCGCTACAGAAAAACAAAGTTTTTATAAGCTCGTCCTCTGTTTGAGTTGGCAATCCCAGCATTATATTAGCATAAATATACAGGTTGGCTTGTTTTAATAATTTAATAGCCTGTTTTATTTCATCATTGTTTCCATAACGGTTTAATATGCTCTTCCTTATCTCCTCGGATATAGTCTGGATGCCTATATTTACCGAAGAGCAGCCGGCAGCTGCTAACTTATCCACCATCTTTTTATCAATATTTTTCGGGTAGATACAACAAAAAAAAGGTCTGTTTATCTTATCTTTATATTCGATTAAAAAATGATTAAGCCATTCTTTATCAGCAGTAAAAACTTCATCGTAAAATGTGACAGATTTTATACCATATTTTTGCTTAGCCCAGGCCAATTCATCAATTACATTTCTAACGCTCCTCCGCCGATAATAAGAATTATTTTTATAAATCCTATTTATAAAATCATTTACACAATAACTGCAGCTATTCTTACACCCCCGGCTGGCAACAACCATGTACGATTGTCTAACTAGCATAGGACATTCTTTAAAAAAAAGATCTTTATCGGGAAAAGGGATTGAATCAAGTTTTTCTATAGGCGGCCTTAGAGGATTTTTAATAATCTGTCCATTATTTTTAAAACATAAGTTGTTTATGGTAGAAATATTTTTTGCTGCTGCAAGTGCGCTTGTAAGCTCCAGCATTGTTTCTTCACCCTCACCGATTATGACGAAATCGACAAAATCCTCGTTGATTACAGGCTCCGGGACAGCTGTAGGATGAATGCCGCCGAATACGACTATTACATCTAAGTTGTTTTTAATTTCACGTGCTAATTCACAAGACCACTGATAATTATCCGATATCACCGAAAAAGCCACTAGATCCGGCCTAGTTTTAATGACTTTTCTTAAAAACTCTTTTTTAAAACTAAAAGCTTTGTTTAGTGTTTTATTATGAGCAAAGAATGTCCTAAATAGGGCTGGTTCAAAAAGTAAGCTGGTAGTATGGCCGGCTTTTTTTAAATATGCAGATATATATTCTATTCCCAGATTTTCATAGTGGCTATGGACAAAAGTTATATGCACAATATATTTCGTTTATTATTTTTAAACTTCTATTGGTAACAAACGATCGGCAGTATTACGGCTATTTTGTAAAATATATTTGTTTCGAAAGTCCCTATTCAATATAAGGCAGCTCCTGTCCTTAACTTTAAATATAGGGTGATTCCACATTCTTTCCAGTACCTCTGATAAACTTTGTTCTCTTATATTACCAAAAGAAAGCGGAAGATAAGGACAAAGTTGTATCTCAGCATATGGGGAGACATAAAAAGTTGCTTTGTGAAATATCCCGCATTGCTTTGGTGCCGGCATACCTTTAAAATAGGCCCGGTAGGGATCTATGAGCTGTAAAATTTCCTTTTCTTTTTCTATGCTTAATAAAGAATTTATATGACAGGAAAAACTGCCAACCGGGCGCGGCGGCATAATCCTCACTGCTAGTACACCTAATTGCTTAGCCAAAGCCATTATATTTTCGATGTTCCTGCGGTTTGCTCTCTGGGAAGTAATATAAGTAGACAGGATACAAGGTATTTTCCTCTTCACTACATTTGATATTCCTCCGATTGCGCTCTGAAAACACCCTTTTAAATTTCTTAAGTTATCATGAACCGAAGGGTCATAGCTGTCGATACTGACAGCGACCGAAGAAACATTAGCTTTTTTTAAATAGTTTATTCTATCTTCAGTAAGCAATTGGCCATTACTTTCTAAAATTACTACAAATTTTTTAGATGCGTATTTAATGATTTCGAATATGTCCTCTCTCAATAGAGCTTCTCCGCCACTCAAGTTAATCCGCGGTACGCCTAAATCGTATATCTCATCTAATATTCTAAACCATTCCTTTGTAGCCAACTCATTTTTAACTTCTTTCTTGTAATGGCCTGCGGAACAATGAACACATTTACACTGGCATTTATAGGTAAGGCCTAATACCGCAGACGAAGGGGTATATATGCGCAAAAAATTTCGAAATCCATTGCTAATCACTCTGCAATATAAATAATGAGGAACCAAGCGCATAAATATCCTGGATGTCAGGCGAAGTTGGCCAAATTTATAATTTAAACTGGTTAACATCTAATGGCAGCTCCTTGTTGCCTTGAACGGAAAAATATTTTTCTCTAAAGCTTTGCTCATTCATTAAACATATTTTACATGATTTATATTTTTTATAGAAAATATGCTTGGACATTTCTTTAATTATGCCATCGATACTTTTTCTACGCAGATTACCGAATGTAATCGGAATTGCCGGACAAGGCTGTATATCCCCATAAGGTGAAATATAAATAAGGTTTCTATCTATAGCTGAACAACCTTTTCCTTTCTTCTTGACCATTTCTAAAGCATCTTCGATATATACATAAGCTGGGTCTAATATGCTCTTTAAATATTCTTCTTCTTTCAAATTAAGTTTTTCTGATTCACTCCTTCGCCACTTTCCTGAAAGTATCGGAAACAAAATCTTCACCCCGCTAGCGCCGATTCGTTTTGATAGATTAATTATGCTTTCTAAATCTTTTTCTTTAATAGCCCGTTTTGACGCATAAGTTGAAACAAGGCAAGGAATTTTATGTTTAACGCAAAGTTTTAATCCCTTAACTGCGGATTGAAAACATCCTTCTTTTTGTCTTAATGAATTATGGCTATGCTCACTGCCGCTATCAATACTTACATTGATATTAGCTATTCCTGATTTTTTTAAGGCTACAACCATATCTTCATTTAATAAAAGGCCGTTTGTATCTATTGATACTCTTATTCCTTTGCCGGAAGCATAATTTACTAACTGAGCTATATCCTTATTAAGTAGCGGCTCTCCGCCAAAAAAGGTTACTTTAACCGGTCCCCATAAATTGATAAAATCAATTACGGATTTTATCTCTTCTGTTGACAAATCCTCATTTTCTCTTTTATAATCATCTACAAAACAATGCAGGCAATTACACTGGCATTTATAAGTTAAAGCAAAAACAACAGAAAATGGAATTGGTTTTCCTAATATGTACCGTTTCCACAAAAATTTTATTATCTTCAAATAATTTCTGATAGATAACCGGTTAAAAAAGACTCTAATTCCAAAATTAAATTGACGAAAAGCATAAATCATCTTATCTCTCCTACAAGACTCGCTGCAGTCTGCTGTGCGTCACTAAGGCATTCTTCCATATCCAGATAGGAATGAGTTCCGTTTCTCCCGCATAACTGCAGGTTGTTAAATTTTAATACCTGGCTCAGCACCATAGTAAGATCTTTTTCGTAACCAAGGTACATCAACGGATAGGCATAAGGGATTCGTTTCACCAACGCACCTTTTACTTCAGATTTAAGAACAGCTTTAAACTTCTCAAGAGCTTCCCTGGTCATCTTCACCAAATCGTCATCAGGCATGTTCCAATATTTATCTCCTGCTTGGCAGAAAATTTCGACGCAAAGAGAGGTCATATTTTTTCTGCTCATTGTAGTGCTCCAATTCTTTGGTTCGGTAATTCTGGCAAAGGGGATATCAAAATCCGGGAAATATATCCATTGGCTATCAAACACGCTTTCTTTATCTATTACTAAAAATACAAGGATTAAATCTCTATAGCGTATTAGTTGAAACAAATCGTGCATCGCATTTTGTTGTTCTGAAAAGAGCAGTTTGGTAAGAGCTAGCAAAGGTATAGTAGAAATAAGCGTAGAAAACTCTACCTTAATTTGTTCGCCTCCTTTGTAATAAAATAGCGATTGCAGCTTGTTATTCTCATATGATATATTTTGTATCCGGGCATCTAAAATTACCTCTCCATTATTTTTTAAAACCGACTCCATTAAATCTCTTGATAAACTCCCAATTCCTTCGGTTGGATAATAAAAATATCGTGCATTTTCCTTAACTCTGCTATGCTGTGTAAACATTTCCTTTATTATCAAAGAACTATTTAACATACCTATTCTCCTTTTAGCCAATAAGGATGAAATCATATCTGTGCGCAGGCCCCAGGTCTTATAGGAATAAGCGTGAAAATAAATATCATGCACTGTAACACCAAATCGAGAAATAACCCACTCTTTGAAAGTGCTACCGCCCTTTTTATTCTTTCCAAATAATCTAAAATGATCATAAATAATTTTAAAAATACTGCTAAAACTGTGCCGGAAGCAGTCAAAAAATCTTGGTGGGTAATTCAAATATTGGCCTTTCAAGAAAATGCTGCTTTTTCTTCGCTTGAATATAAGCTCGCTTTTAGCCATTGAACGGACATAGTTTATCAATTTTTTGTTGTTAAAGTATAATCTGTGCCCTCCTAAGTCAAACTTAAATCCATCAAATGTAAAAGTTTTTGCTAACCCGCCGGCTTCCTTTTCTTTTTCAAGAACTAAAACCTTAAAACCGCTCTTTAAAAGAAAATCGGCAGTAGCTAATCCGGTCAACCCGGCTCCTAATACAACAACATCTATTTTATTTTTTTTCATGGTTATTTTTATCTATTTTTTCAAGAAAAACTTTTACAAGAAAAAAATCTCGCATATCAAATTCTTTCTCATATAATTCAAGAGCTTTCTCTAAATTGTTTTTTGCCTCTTGCTTTTGTTTTGCAGAATCATAAATGATACCTAAGAATAAATAAACATCGGGGTTATCCTGCTGAAAACTTAGCGATTTTTGAAAAGAAGCTATGGCTTCTTCGAACTGTTCTAAATAATAATAGAGTATGCCTAAACCGGTGTAAATTTCAGGATTATTCGGCTCTAGTTCCCTTACTTTCTTTAAGATTAACAGGGCATCTTCATATTTTTCATCTAATAAGTACTTTTTTGTTTCTTCAATATACTTTTCAAACGGGACTGCAGAAGGCTTGAAAGCAGCGTCTTCAGCTAAAACCGGAGAAGGTTCGGGGCCGATATCTTTAGATGGAAAAGGCACTTCTTCCTGTATTTCTTTTATTTCATCGGTGGAATAAACAACAAAATCTCCTTCTGGTAATTCGACTACAACCATCCTGCCTCTTTTTTTGTATATCTTTCCCTCTACGCTTTCGCCGGATTTAAAAATGATAGTCTCAGCAAAAGCTAAAGAAGTAGTTGCAATTACTAGGTATAAAATAGCCGGAACCAAGAATAAAAATCGCCTCTTATCCATTTTTGGACCTCCTTCTGTTTTATCTATTGATAATGATTCTTATAAAATAATTAAATCGTCATTTAAGCGATAGGAACTTGGCTTTCTGGAAGCTTTCTCGAAATAGCCTCGGATATTGTCTAAAGGCAGCTTTCCATCGTCTTTACCTGTTTACATTTTAGTATATATCAGTAGGGTCGGCAAGGATTATTGCTTATTCTTGTGGGGATTTGTTGCTGAATGAGCAAGGCGCTTCATTTAAAGAGTTTTAAGGAAGAACTGCTTAATAAAAAGACTGGCGGAGAGGCAGGGATTTGTATGCAATCTTCGCCGAAGGCGAAGCTAAACAAAAGTATTAAATTGCATCCAAAATTACTACCGCATCAGCACCGATCTTATTATACTATCCAAACTTATAATTACGAAAAACACGGAGAGGCAGGGATTTGAACCCTGGGTACGGGTTTTCACCCGTACAGCGGTTTAGCAAACCGCCGCACTAAACCGGGCTATGCGACCTCTCCACATCCAGTATATTATCCTTTAACCACTTCCTGCCCTGACCAGTTTTTAGAAAATTTTCACGCTGGCGAGCTTGGGTTACTGTATCATATTCTTCACTGTAAATCAACTTAAGCGGTCTTCTTGATTTTGTAGACCTAACTTTACCTTTATCGTGACACTTTATGCGTTGATTTAAATCTCCTGTGCTGCCAATGTAAAATTTATTATCTTTCTTACTCTGCAGTACGTATATCCAATGCATATTTTTTAGCAATCTAGGATAGAAACTACGTCGCAGGGGATTTTCAGCCGAAGGCTGACCCGCCTTAATAAATAATGATTAAGGTGGCGGGGAACCCTGGGTACGGGTTTTCACCCGTACAGCGGTTTAGCAAACCGCCGCACTTCCGCCATAGGCGGATCCGCCTAATATTTATTTAAGGTGGCGGAAAACCGGGCTATGCGACCTCTCCGAGAAATTTGCAAAGCAAATTTCGAGGACTTCGAACCCCGCCCTACGGGGTGAGAAGTCTTTATTTATCATTTATAAAACAAAATCTAGCCCTTATTCCTCTTCTCTTTAAAGAACGTTTGTAAAATCTTGGCGCAATCTTTTTCTAAAATTTTTCTTTTGATCTTTAGTTTATGATTCAATCTTAAACGATTAAGATCTATCTTGGAACCAAAGGCTCCGGTCTTAGGGTCAGCTACTCCAAAGATAACCTGATCAATACGGCTAAGGACCAAGGCTCCGGCACACATCAGACAAGGTTCAACAGTAACATAAAGCCGGCAACCCTTAAGCCACTTTGATTTTAAAAAACTCGCAGCCTGAGTAATGGCAATCATCTCAGCGTGGGCTGTGGGATCCTTTAGGCACTCGACCTGGTTATGAGCTTGGGCAATAATTTTAGCCTTATAAACAATGATCGCGCCTATAGGGACTTCATCACTATCCTTAGCCCTCTCGGCCAAGGCCAGGGCCCGCTGCATATAAACTTCATCTTTGGCCATTTATGGCGTCAATAACCTTCAAAAAGATCTTTACTATCCGGGGGTTAAAGTGTTTACCCGACTCTTTTTTGATAATTTTCAAAGCCTTTTTATAAGGATAAGCATTACGATAAGGACGTTCCGAGATCAGGGCCTGGTAAACATCAGCAATAGCTATTATCTGGGCACTTAAAGGGATTTCCTCGCCCTTTAAGCCCAGAGGGTAACCTTTGCCGTCATAACGCTCATGGTGATAAAGAATTGCCGAAATTGCTCCTCTTAAAGCATGTATGTCGCGTAAGATCCCGGCAGCAATCGAGGGATGCAGCCTGATTAATCCCCGCTCCCGAGCATTTAACCTGCCTTTCTTAGAAAGGATTTTTTCCTCCACCCCTACCTTGCCTAAATCATGCAAAACAGCCGCGTTCTTAATATTTTCTACCTCACCCTTAGATAGACTCAAGCTTTTAGCTATTGCCTCAGCAATATCCGCAGTATGCTCAACGTGTTTGCCGGTATAGGAATCTTTAGCTTCAATGGCCCGGGCAAATCCGTAAATCATCTCCAAAAGATCCCGGGTTAGCAGAATTTTCATTTTCTCTATCTTCCTCTGCAACTCACGAATATTTCCCTTCTTCTTGGGACCGGAAGGCCGCCTGCCTTCTAAAGGCGAATAAGACATAACCCGATTGCCGCCTTTGCGCTTGGCCCGGGTAAGACAAAGATCCAGGGCACTGACCACATCGCGGGTGTTAAAAATATTATTTTCCGGAGAAGCCACAACTCCCAAACTAACCTTTATGCCAATGGTTAAGTCTCTGTATCGAAACTTATGAAACTCTATTTGTTCTCTGATTCGCTTAGCCTCCTCATAAGCCTCAGTGCTCTCGGCATGAGGAAGAATAATAAAAAATTCATCATCCCGCCAGCGGGCCAGTATATCCTCTTTCCTTAAGTTTCGCTTTAAAATAGCTACAATTTCTTTAATTACCGTATCAGCAACTTTAACTCCGTAAAGTTCATTGATCTGGCGGAAGTGATCAATATCACAACCGATGAAAGAGACCGCGTGGGAGTAATGCTGGGAGCTGTTTAGTTCCTGCCGGATGCGGTGCAGGAGATAACGCCAGCTATAACAACCGGTTAGGGGATCAACTAAGGTTATCTTCTCGATTTTCTTATCTTTAGTTAAAAGGTGGCCTTCTAAATTGGTGATCTGGCCTTTAAGCTCAAGCAAAGAGCTTGCTCGCTCCAGTTTAAAGATAATATCGGCTTTGCTGTCCTGGTCGGTAAAATAATCAAAAAAACCAAACTCTTTAACTGTTTTTAAGTTTTCTTTATTCTCCCTGGCAAAGTGGATCAGGCAGGTTTTACCCTGAAAATAGACCGGATCTATTGTCTTGCCTTTTTTGAAAAACCCTTCGGCTAATATAACCAAAGACTGGTTACTGCCTGCGATATCCTTGACTCTTGATATTTTCTCAAAAGCAAATGGCAGGGAGATTTTTTTCCTTGTGGGTTTATCTAAGCAATAAAAGACTTGTTTCATAAGCACTAAATTCTAACACGGCTTTGATTATTTGACAAGCCCTACTACGCCCTTGGGGGCTTCGCCAGGTAAACCTATTTCTACAATAGCACTCTGGCCTGCCATACAAAGTCTACTCCTATGAAGTTCTTTCAGGATGACGAAGTATGGCGGAGAGGGGGAGATTCGAACTCCCGTCCGCCAAAGGCGGAACACGCTCTCCAAGCGCGCGCACTCAACCGGGCTATGCGACCTCTCCGAAAAATAATATTCGAAAATCAACTACAAATAAAGAGTGGGTTTTAAAGATCCAATAACTTCCTGGCCTCTCTTTGGCCCAAAGAACGTTTAAAATCCTCAAAATCAATAAAAATAATCCTTGGCTGCTGCTCTTTTACCTTACGCAGATAATTAAACTGAACTTTACGGCGAAAACCCATATATTTAAAGATCGCTGCACACTCCGGGCAAGCCCGGGCCTTTAGCTCTAAACCCAGCTTATGACAGCAAAAACACTCAGCTGATAAGTCACCGGCCACAATCAGGTGCTTTTCAACATCAGCTAAATCCAATTCCTGCCAAATCCTTAAAAAACCTCTCATCGCTTCAACCTTCTTTTATGGTCATAGAAACTCTTGATCGCCAGATGAACTTCCTCTGGGTCTTCAGCAATACTAAATAAATCCAAGTCAGCTTTCTTTATCGCCCCCTCCTTAATCAAGCGGGTCTTAAACCAGCTCAACAGCTCAACCCAGTAGGCTTTATTTACCAAGACAACCGGAACCGGTTCAATCCGCTGGGTCTGGATTAAGGAGAGAGTTTCAAATAACTCATCAAGAGTGCCAAACCCGCCAGGGAAGACCACCACCGCATATGAGTGCTTGGTGAACATTACTTTTCTGACAAAAAAATAGCGAAATTCCATTAAATAATTGATATAGGGGTTGGGGACTTGTTTCTGGGGAATCAGGATGTTTAAACCTACCGAAGCTCCGCCGGCCCACTTAGCCCCCTTATTAGCTGCTTCCATTATCCCGCCTCCGGCCCCGGTAATTACCGTATAACCCTTCTTAGTCAGAGTATAAGCAGTTTTATAGGCTAACTTATAGTAAGGATGAGCCTTAGAGGTAGATCTTGAGCCAAAAAAAGTCACTCCCCGTTTGATCCGGGCAAGCCCTTCAAAACCCTCCACGAATTCGCTCATAATCCGGAAAATACGCCAGGTATCAGTAGTAATAAAGTCATCCTTAAAAGTCGTTTTCAACTGCTTACCGGTGAAAGGCTTGCTCTTAAGAGTAACTCTTTTCCCCATTTATTATCTCCCTTTTTCTCTGGTTGAGGCTTAGCCTCAACCGGCTGTGCATAAATATTATACTGAAATTTAAGCTAAAGGCAACCTTGATTTCTGTTTAGGCGAATCCTAAACCGTTAACAATCGAATATCCTTCGCTTTGGTTCTCCTTGGCTTATCGCAAGCCGCTCAGGATTAATTCGACTAGGCATTTTTACTTCCTAAAAGTGCAAGTCTCATTAAAAAAACCCCGTACCAATTAAGGTACGGGGTTAATTTGCTAAACTAAGTTGACTACTATTTGTTTAGGCGAATCCTAAACCGACCTTAGAAGCCAACTGTTATGCCGCCTCTTATCGAGTAGCCAATATTGTCATCCATAAATATCTTACCAGGCATAAACCATCCACCGGTAAGGCTTAGTTGGACATCCTCGGTGTAATCATAAATTCCATAAACATCAACCTCATTACCAATTGCTTTGTTGTTGTTAGCACCAGCATTCAAACGAATCGTGCCACTAGCTGAAGCAGAACTATTGGCGGTTGCTAATGTAGCTGCAGTATTATCGGTGGCTAATGCGGCAAAAACATAATTTAGCCCTAAGGTAATATCCTCGCGGGGCATTGTTGATACTGAAGCCTTTAGGTACTGCATGTTGGTATTATTAAAAAGGATGTTGATAACTTCACCAGGTGATTGATCTTCAAACAAAGGATCCCAGCCATTAAAAGCACTGCCGGTTTCCTGACTGTTGTCACCGCTTAAATAGGTGTAATTCACTCCAAGTTTAGTGTTCTTAGCATCAAGCAGCCGATACTCGGCTATTGCCTGAGTAGCATAGGCTCTTAGCTGCCGATCTTGATTTAGAGCAACATTGTACTTACCAAACTGATAAGCACCTTCAAGGCCTAAAGTCAATTTATCGCTTAAATCAGCTTGGGCTCTTCCGCCAATAACATAGATTCTAGACTCGGGGTTATTAACAGCCGGGACAAAACCAGGAGCTTTATCCACATACAATAAGTAAAGCTCGGTTACGCCGTTATAAGAACTCCAATCATAAGCAGCATTGGTGCCGATAAGTGTAACATCGTCATCCTGATCAGTGGTAGCTTCCTCAACCTTAGCAAAAATCAGATCAACTGTCCAGGGAGCATAATCCAAAATACCCCGAACAGCATCAAAAGACTTTCTCAAAGTTAAATCTCTTAAGGCTACCGGAACTTTAGAGTTGGAAGCACGACGGTTTGTATCCACATCGCCGATAATTAAGGCGTTACCGTAGCGAAGTTCCTGACGTCCAACTACCAAGGTCAAAGGATCATACATAAACTCTTTCAGCGCAACATAACCTAAATCCAAAGTCATATCGCTATCACCCTGAGCGTTCTCGCTATCACCGATTGTACCACTGGTAGCACCACCCCAGATTCTCTCATTGAGTATGCGGACAACTGCGCTTACGCCTTCAGTTAAGTCAGCATCAAATCGTATTCTGATCTGGGAAAACAAAAACTGGTCAGAATCAGGATCTTGGTTGTTAAGAGGCTTATTCCCGAGAGTAAGGTCTCTGGCGACAGCTTCAGTGCTGATGTCACCGCTAATCTTAATGTTATCTACAGCAGCGAAGCTTGCCCCGGCAAAAGCGAAGGATAACACTGCCATTGCTACAATTAGCTTTTTCATTTTTAAATCCTCCTTTCGATTAATAATTTTAAGGATCTATACCTCAAGGTTTTCACTCCTTGTTTATTACATCTATTAGTTATATCATTCATCCTCTTGATAATCTCCGGCCTTTATCTTTAACATCACCTCCTTTTTTGCCGAGTCTAAGACTATCCTCGAATGTATAACTTCAACTGGAAACGTTTACAAAGAACCTATACCTTTTGTAACAAAAAATGGCTAAATTGTCAAGGGTTTTATCAATAATTTATTTTGAGGCTAATCAATTGAATTTTAAGGAGTTATAAACCACTCATCGCCAATAAACATCTATTCGGGCTATGCTTTGGTTCCGAAGGTCAAAATTAAGTGAAGACTGAATAAAGCTTGAAAAATAAGTGATTTTTCCCTCTTGGCTGGTAACCGCAATCTTCTCCACCTGGCAGCCCTTATCCCTCAAGGAATGGCTTCGCCTAACAAAGGTGTTTTTTCGCTGAGGATTGTGATAACAAACCAGAGTCTTAGAAAATAACTTAAAAGCAAAAATATTGGCCGGAAGAGTAATTTTTTGGCCTTCAAAATCAATAGTCTCCGCTTTAGTAGTAAAAAACTCACTTTTCAGAATCGGAACAAAACGCAAACAAAGACGTTTATGCTTATCAACAAAAAAAGGCTCCTCGCCTAAACAAAGAAGAATCCAAATATTAAGCAGCTCAGCAGTGGCTCCGCTGAGGCGGGCAACAAACCCTTTACCCCAAAGACTTTGGTCCGGATAAACGCTGCTGACAATAAATGAAGAGTTTTCCAAAGGACTTCTTCCATAATCTTGAGGGTCGAAGAAACAGACTCCGCAGTTATAAAAGGCCTTGAAGAACTCCTGGTAAAATCCCTTCTTTAATAACTCCAGAAGATACTTATACTCCATATGCAGCCATATTGATTCATTCTCCAGCCAGCCGGGAGTAAAAATCCGGCTTCTCCCAATCTCTAAAGGCTCACTGGTAAGCGGGGCATTAAGCCGGTACATCTTTAGTTTCCGGTCAAAAAGAACCGACTTGTTTAAATTACGATGAAGGCTTCTCTTACCTTCAACCCTTAAAGCATGCACAACACCCTCTAAATATAAAGGTAAGGATCTTTTTACAAACTGCCGCGGTATAATATGTTTATTCCGAATATCATATTTCTTAACCCGGTAAGTAAAGTAAGTCAGCGGGAGGCCGCTCTTCTTATCCCTGGCTTTAGCTATTCCCTGATTGAGTTTAGCAATTAAACTCTTTAAAAACTTCTCGATTTTCTGCCGGGAAATTCGCCTCTCCTCTCCCTTAAGACAGGAATAACAATCCTGACGAAACTCCTCCTTCAAAAGGTTAGACTTATCCCACCATAAATAACCATGATTTTTAAGTTTAGAGACACTGGCGCTGTCTAAGAGCTTACTTAACCCTTCAAAAAAAAGCCAGGCCTCAACCGGAACCAATAGGCTCCCGGCCTTACTGCCAAGCTGCTTTAGGGCTTTAAGTAAAATAATTGCGGCTCTTTTTAACTCCCAAGTCTCAGAAATCGATGAACCAAAAAGGGCCGGTAAACCGTTTAAGGAGTCGCACCAACCGGGTTTATCAGCCTCCATCTCAATACCAGTTCCTTCCGGATCCAGGGTGGCGGCTTTATTTAAAATTAAAGTTAGGAGTTTGCAGATAAGGTTAGTCTCATAGACTTTGCCTTTTTTGGTCCGTAAGAAGTTTTTAGGCTTATCCCGTTTCTTAATCAAAACTCTTTTTTCTTTATCCAACCCCAGACTTTCAGCCTGGTAAACTCTTTCTCCCTTTAAAATATAGCGGGAACTTCGGGGTTTTAGACAATACTCATCATCCCAGAAGAAAAATTTTTCCTTCAAGAATAACTCCTCCCACTTATCGGGATAAAAATAAAGGAAGCTTTCAATTAAATCCAGATTATAATACCAGTGATCTATCCAATAACCTTCACTATGGACAGCCTGGGGTTCCCGCTTACCCTTCTTCAACAACACTGAAGCCAGTTCATCCCTGCGGTTTGTTTTTATTCCCTCCTCATCCAGCAGTTTAAAGAAACCACCGAGATAAAAACCCCGAACCATAAGCTGACGTAACTTTTGATTCTTAATCTTAAACTCTTTTAAAATATTAATGGCCTTAGGCTTATTAAAATGTAATTTTTCTCCCTTTATCACCAAGGGGTTGTAGCCGTCGATTTTAAGAAAATTGAGGAAGTAAGCAACATTCTTGGTACCTAAAGCCGGCTCAAAGAATAAATCCATACGCCGGTTCTGATTTATGTCGCGATAATTAGCCTGGCCTTCCGAGAAGTAAGACGGCAGAAGCTGAAACTGATTATAATCCCGTTCTAAATCTCCGTGCTTTCGGGAATAGATGTAGTAAATGCTCTTGCCGTTCTCATCTACCCGGGCTGATCCATGAGAGTTTACCCGGTAAGGATAACCTCCTCTTAAAACATTATCCAGATAAGTGTTCTTTACATACTGGCTAAAATTTTTTAAACCCGAGACACAAAAACAATTATTCTTTATAGCTTCAATAATTCGCTTATTCTCCTCCTCCTTCTGATTGAGAAAATCAGCGCCTAATCCTTTAACAAAACCTTTAATCAACTGAGGTTTAAAGGCTGAACCAAAAACATTATAAAAACTGCGGCTTTGGCCGGGAGCAAGACGCATTTCAAAGAAACTAAAAGCGCAGGGAGTCTGGCCGCAAGTTACCTGAGTTAAAGGAGCCTTAAAGCTCTTTTTTAAGAAGTTCAAGGGCTGCTGGAAAGAAGTATCCTGGGAGAAAACCGCCCGGGGGTCAACAATCAGATAAGTTGGTTTGCTTTTACCTTTCTCGGGATAGAATGAATAATTAAAATTGGCACCCTCAATATATTTTGTCTGGCTCACATCCCGGGGATCAACCTTTAGACGAAAGACAACTAAGTTACCGGAAACCTCTGCCTGCATCCAGGCTTCCAGGGTACGCGACATCTCCTTAAGGAAATAATTAGCAGCACCAAAAGGAATAATCCGGCTAAGCCCGTCTAAGGCTTCTAGTTCTACTGGCGACTTAGTGGTATTTTCAATAGTTACCTTTCTGACCAGGCCGGCGACAGCAGTATTAGGCAGGGTAAAATACTTAACGCTGATATTTAAACCTAAATCAGAGATTGTCTCCTTTATCTCCAAAGTTGCGCTCTTGATCACCATTGATTGCTCATCCCCAGCCGAAGAAGCAGGCTTAAATGGCTCATAAAATGTTTTTTTACTTCTTTGGCCGGCAGGATTAATTTTTAGGAAGGTGCGAAAACCTAAGGAGGAAGCAAAAGAATAGGCTTTATTAGCCGGAAAGAATTCGGCAATTGCGTGGTCTTTATCCTTGAGCCCGAAACTTACTACTCCCTGGCCTCGATTTACATAAAACACCCAGAGAGGCACGCCCCAGGCACCGGCAATTCCCGGGAGAAAATTAGAGAAAGGCTGGGCCTGATTATAATCTTTAACCACAAAACTCCCGTCACTCTTAAGTAAATATTGCTTACTCATAATAATAGCTAACTATTCTTAAGGGTTGATCAGGCCTCCTGAAACAATCAATCTTAATGCTTGCTCCACCCCAATATCTAAAAAAGTTAAATCCTTATCTTCAACAATAATCACAAAACCGGTTATCGGAGAAGGTGATGAAGGAACGTAAACATTACAAAACTTCTTGGTTCCTTTTTCCTTAAAGGTTATCGTATTTTCATTAGTAAGAAAACCCAAAGAGTAAACTCCTTTGCGGGGGTATTCTACCAGGACGGCACTGCGAAAATTCTTCTGAGGGGGGAAGAAAAGAAAGTCAACTATCCGTTTAACTGGAAAGTAAATTTTATTTACCAGGGGAATTCTGAAAAACACTCTCTCAGTCCACCTAAAAATCCTCATCCGGGAAAGACGGATAACTAACCCCAGGATAAATATAAGTAAGATGACAATGAGAATACCCAGGCCGGGGATTTCATAGCCGATATACTCGTAGAAAAAAATATTTATATATTTACCGAGAATACCGTCGGCAAAATGAAAAAGCCCGGTTATAACATAAACGGTGATCACTAAAGGGATGGTTGCCGTTAAACCGGTAATAAATATTCTCTTCAACACCCGACTCACTCCTCTATGCAGAAAAACATCTCTTTTTAATAAGGCCCTAATTTTATCACGGAAATTACCAAAAATAAAGAGGAATAAAAAAATCAGTTAGAGGCAATTTTCTGATTAAAGCAAACTAAAAGGGCAGACTAAAGTAAGCCTGCCCTTTAAATAACCCTGATTAAAATCTATTCTTTAGCAATAGCAATGGCAATTGCTCCAGCCATAATCAGCAGTAAACCGATACAGCCTTTGAGCAAAATTGTCAAAAACAGCCACCATTTAATTACCGCTGCCAATCCGGCGATAACCAGCACTATTCCCGCAATCACTTTCAGGCCTGATTTTGAACATAGGCAGGTCTTTTTTTCACTGCTTTGTTCTGTCATTTTTACACCTCCTGGTAAAATCAAAAATTTTACCTGATTACAACGATTATTAAATAGAGATTACAGTGATTAATCAATCTATGTAATCAAGACATCCTGTTGCTCTTTCGTTATAGGATGTCTACTTCTTATTCCAGGTATATCCTTCCGAATCAGAAACTTGAAACCAATAGCCCGAACCAGCCCGCTTATAATCACTCTCTAATGATGCCTTCCGTACTGTGGAAATATCAGTTCCGTTCTTCTCGGCTATGGCTTGATAGATTATATTTCTATCGCTATTCTCCTGGGAGATTAAGCTCTCAATCTGCCCTCTTTCTTCCTCAGGGGCATTTCTAAGTTCCAGAAGAGCATCCTTGTTTTCTCCGATATAGCCTTGAGCAAAATATCCTTCTACAATACTTACCCTTGCCTTTCTGCGGGATATTGCCGAAGCCGTCAGATCAGATAAATCCTCAGCATAAGCTTGGTTAAAACCAAAAAGAGCATTAAAATCTTTATCCTCAGTACCGTAAATCTGAGCATTAATGTCCTCAACGTCTTTTATTACATGCTGGTATATATCTACCCGCATATTTATATCGACCTTAATCGGCTTAGCAGTCTCCACACTCAACTTTGCACAACTGATAATAAATAAAACACAAATAAGAATGCCGATTCGTTTCACTGTTTAGCTCCTAAAATGTTATGCAAATTAACCAATATATTCCGCCGTCCCAGTTCCTGAGAGCTAAAATCAAGATTAAGGGCTATCAACTCTCCCCTCTGGGATATCCTAATCTTACCTCTATTGTAGACATAATACTTAAAATTGTCAATCAAAGCATCATAAGCAGCTTTATCGAAGTATGGCTCTAAAAATCCCAAAGAAGCCTCTTTTTTAATCTGGATAGTTCCTCCGCTGTTATTATAGAAATCTCCTCCCAGATTTGAAATCTTACCCTTATCTAAACAAAGCTTAAGTTTTCCGTTAAAAAAACCCTCAAAAAGAAGACTATCCTTTTCATCGAAAAGCTGGATTAATTTTTCAAAAGAGCTATCCTGAAAATTAATTTCTAAGCAGATGCGATTGTAACCTTGATAATCTAGAACTCCGCTAATCTCGGCCGAAGAACCTAAAAAATCGGTATCGATAATATAAAGATTATCCTGAGACTTCTCAATAGCTAAATCAATAGTTTTATCTTTGAATTGAAGATCACAATCGGAAATACTCAAATCATCAATAGACGGTTTAAAGAAGTTAAAAGTTATCCTCATCTTCCCGAGTTTAAGTTTTAAATTACCGCGCGATAAATGAAAATCTTCCAAAGTAATACCATTTAAAAGAAGACCGGCTTTAGTGATTCCTGCTTCTTGAGAAAACTTTTTATTCAGAAGGTAGTTGATGCCGCTCGTAAGAAGATAATCCTTGAAAATAAAAAATAGGAGGATAAATAAAAGGAGGGCTGTTAGAATCTTCTTTAGCATTGTTATCGCTCTCTATTTAAGATTTTCTGGCTATATTCCGCGGGGTTTATGCTCCCAGCGAATTAGCTTGCCCTTTTGATTAAAATAGAGATATACTCGATCGGATTGGAAATATTCGGTAGGGTGACGGTAGAGCAGTACTTGGCCGGAAGAAGGCTCAGTTACCTCTTTAGCTAATACCGGCTCACCATAGGTAGCAATAATTTTATTTTTAGGCATACCCTGCTTTAAGGCTTCCCGTTTTAAATCAACCAGCAATTTGTCAAACAGCTTAACCTGCCGAGCCAGGTAAGTTTCAATCTCTGCCTGGCTTGCACCAACCTGTTTTAAGGCCTTCAGGCTTTGAGGCAGAAATAAACACCCGGCCAGGCAAAATAAAGCTAAATAACTGGCGATCAGAAATTTAAGTATCACTGGGAGTCTCTAAACCTTCCCAAATTGCCTCAATCCGTTTTTTCAAATCATTAGTTGAGAAAGGCCAGACCGTTCGGCCATAAAGAGCCTGGCTAATTTCCTTATAAGTCAGTTTGTTCATTCGGAAATCGGGAATTTTATTATCGATCTCCAGATAATAACGCATAAGTATAAGTTCTTTACGAACCATTTGCGGAAGGAGAAAATTTTTGCGTACATGGGCCCGGGCATTTTTACCAAATTCTGCCCTTAGTTTTTTATCCTCGATGAAACTTTTCATGGCCCTGGCGATATCTTTATATTCATGGGGCCTAATCAAAAAACCATTGACTCCATTTTTTACCTGTTTAGGAATCCCGCCGACATTGCTTCCGATTACCGGAACGCCCTGCCACATTGCCTCAGTTATTACCAGGCCAAATCCCTCCCGAGTCGAGATATGAACAAAACAATCGGCAATAGCCATCAATGAACCAACGACTTCATCATTGTTCTTTACATTCAAAAGAAGGTAAATATCTTTCTCGTCGCCGACTAACTGTTTAACCTCCTCGTAGACCCGGTTACCCTCAGGGTCATCAGCGGCGCTATTCCCCATGATAATTAAAATCGGGTTAGTCCCCTTAGAGAGGCTTTTCTTCATAAGTTTAAAAGATTCGATTATTCCCTTCTGGTTCTTATGGATATCATAACGCGAAACAGCAGCAATAATCGGCCGCTGAGGATCGATATTATACTGGTTAAATACATCCTCCAACACCGCCAAAGCTTCTTTCCGGTTACGCTGTTTATTTTTGCTGCGTAGAGGATCAATAGAGGGGCAGATTTCGTAAGTAGGAATCTGAAGATTTTCTTTGGCAAATTCTTTGGCCGTAAATATGGCTCCGGCAAACTGATTAATATAAGGAAGGAGAAAACGCCAGATCCGGCGGCTGGCATTAGAAGTATCGATATGGCAGCGCCAGAGTATGTGGCCGTAGACATTACCATTCATCACTATGGCGGCCGGCTGAGGATCATGTACGGTAATCATATGCCCGACCACTCTAACATTACGGGTATTCTCATCAATATTATCTAAGTAGGCATGGAAAATCTCCTCAAGAGTAATCGGCTGGTTAACGCCCTGAAGCAGATTATGAAATTTTTTGGTTACGGTAAAAAATTCATCGCTGCCTTCGATAACAAACCAACGGGCATCAATACCTAAACCCCGGGCAAAAGGAAGAATGCTCTGCAGCATCTCAGCTACTCCCCCGCCGACAAAAGTAGAATTAACGTTAGCCCAGACTTTATTTTTTAGGGGGTAGGCAAGGTATTTAATCTCTTCTAACTCTTCCTTACCGATAAAAGGTTCATACAAATCAACATTGATAGGTTCCATAGGAACATATTGGTTTTTGTATTTTCTACTCTTATCATCAAACATTGTTCATCCTCCTTATGATGGATTAAAGGGTTAATTATTAAACTGGAATATGGGCTGATAAAAATAGAGATTGAATGGATCCGTCAGCCTTAAAGGCTAATCACTCATTTACTCCTTCCGAGATTCACTTTTGATCAATTATAATATAGGTTTTGGCAAGCGGCAAGATATTTTTATCATATTATGGCTATGTTGAGATTAAATGCTTGGGGGGGTTTTGTCAAAAAACAGCTTTTAATCCCTGAGTAAGGGTTTATCTTGCTTGATTTTCCCGCTGCCGGCTGATCTGCTGGCAAAGAATCGCACAGGTTGTGGCCACATTAAATGAGAGCGGCGCGCCTTTCATCGGGATATGGACTTCTTTATCCAGATGTTTGCGGATACCATAGCGTATTCCGCTGGCTTCAGAACCTAAGACAAAACATAAAGGAAAAGGTAAGGCAAAATTATTAATATCTTCGCCAGCTTCAACCACTGCTCCCAGGACCCATAAGCCGCATTTCTTTGCGGCCAGAATTGCCTTAGTGAGATTGGAGACCATTGCCACCGGAGTAAAATTTTCTCCTCCGGCGGCGACATGTACCACTGCTTCGGTTACCGCACAAGCCTTATGTTTAGGGATAACTACTGCCAAGCCGCCAAAACAGGCAGTGGTGCGGATTATCGCCCCTAAATTTTGAGGGTCGAAGACTCGATCCAGAAAAATAAAAGACAGTTGTTGCGGCTGGTTTAATAAATCATCAAAATCAGCATATTTATAGTTCTCAACCTCAGCTACTATCCCCTGCAATGAGTCTAAAGGTTTTATTCTTCTCAGCATTTTTCTGGAAACCCGTTGAACCGGAATCCTGGTAAGCTTAATCAGTTCCTCAATATGGGGGGCAGCGAAGTTTTCTTCAAGAAATATCTTTTTAATACTTCCCGGGTTAGCCTTTAAACGTTCGAAAGAGGAATTCTTGCCATACAAAAACATCATAGCTTCAACTATTAATAGTTTATCTGCCCTAATTCTTTAGTTAGGCACCTGGCCAGATTAAAGGTCTTTCTTTTGGGGAAACCTGAGAAAACATTAACTTCGATAACCTAAGCACCTTTTAGGTTTTGGCCGGGGATTAAATCAATGCCTTTAAGCTTGATATTTAGAGCCTTTGATACCCTTATTGCTTCCTGCTGGGCTTTGGTAATTAGCGGTTTCGGCAGGGTCTTAAGAGTCCGGGCCGCCGCAGCCGCCTTGGTACTAACACAGAAAGGGAAAGCCTAGAAAAACTAAGTCCTTAATTTGCATCCAGCTCTTTAGCTGCCTCATCGACAAGTTCATCAATCAATTGTTTTACCGGTACAATCACTTTTACTTTGGGGGCGTTACTCCCGGTAAATACAACAGCGTTATCCAGATCACCGACTGAGGCATTACACAGAGCTTTAGCGATACAATAAGGTGCTGTAGCCGGATCACAAGTTATAAGACATTTATAAACACATCTAATCGGGTCTTTTTCTCCCCGCATTACTCTCTCGATAAAGGCGGTCTTTATTGCTCTTCCCGGTAAACCAACAGGGCTTTCGATAATAACTATATCTTCTACTTCGGCCTTAAGGTATAATTCCTTAAATTCATCGGCCACAGAGCATTCTTCGGTAGCAACGAACCGGGTCGCCATTTGTACTCCTTTTGCCCCCAGCTTAATAAACTTAGCAATGTCTTTGCCGTCAAATATACCTCCGGCGGCGATAACTGGTATAGCCAGGTTTGATTCCTTTTCATATTCTTCAACTGTTTTTAAAACATCGGTGACTAAACTCTCTAAACTACTCCCGGAGCTTTCAGTTAATTCTTCAAATTTAAATCCTAAATGTCCGCCGGCTAGAGGGCCCTCAACAATAATCGCATCGGGAAAACGCTGGTAACGCCGGCTCCAGGTTTTTATTATGATTTTAGCAGCTTTGGCCGAGGAAACGATCGGAATCAGTTTTATTGAAGAGCCTTGAGTAAATTCCGGCAGCCTTAAAGGCAGGCCGGCTCCGGAAATGATAAAGTCGGATTTTTCTTCTACGGCAACTTGTACTAATTCTCGATAATTAGTCAAGGCTACCATTATGTTTACTCCGATAACTCCGGAAGTTAATTCTTTGGTCTTAGAGATTTCTTTCCTTAAGGCTTCTCTCGACGCATTTAAATAGTCGGTTTCGTTCTCGGGAGTGCCGTAAGCAAGTCCGACACTGGCAATTGTTCCTGCTCCGCCGCAATTGGCAACTGCGCTGACTAAAGAAGCTGTGGATACCCTGACCCCCATTCCGCCTTGAATAATCGGTATCGCTATCTTTAAATCGCCAATTAGGAGTGGTTTTAATTTGTTAGACATGATTTAGCTTATGTTTATGCCCCTCGCCGCCTGAATACCCTGTAAATTTCCAGAAGAAATTTACCTGGTCGGCTTCGGGGTTGTTTTTATTGCAACTTTGGTGCAATAAAAACAAGGGTTCCAGGATAGACAAAAGTCGAATCTGCGATGTACCTGTTGTTACTCTAGTTATAGCATTCTATCGAAGAAGACGCGCTCGGCTTGAGATATCACTCGACACACCCTTTAAAACTTAAAATGCTTTTACAGATGCCCTCTTTATAACAAAATTGGCGTCTGTTACCCCTTTTTTCCTACCTCTATTTTCTTTACGAATTCATCGACCGATAAAATGTCTTTTGTCGGAAAAAATTGTTTGGCGTTATTCATAAAACCATGCTTTTCGTTTGAAACTATTCCGTCAACATATAGCAGATACATCAAATGCTCTATATCATCAGCAGCATTCCGATCCCTTCTTGGTTCCGCTATGGGAGTTATGAGCTTCCATTGTTGAAAATAATGAAGTTTTATAAAAGTTTCTAAGTACTTACACTCACCTTGTTGTTTTTCCCACAATTTAATTAAATCATCAGCTGAAATATTAGGATTGATTCTTTTACCAATTCCTTTGATATAATGCCGCATTATTTGGGAACCTTTTTTCTCCCAAATCTGCTCAAAGGGAAAATCCTTAGTCATTTTAAAATCCCTTTTGAAAATTTTTCTTTTATTTAACGCCCCATTCATTTGATCATTTTTCCCAGATTTCCAATCAGCATTTTCCTTTTTGATAATTTCCCTGAATTCTGCTGAAAATTTTTGTCCCTTGAGAAAATT
Organism: Candidatus Omnitrophota bacterium; assembly: GCA_043815185.1. Lineage (GTDB taxonomy): Bacteria > Omnitrophota > Gorgyraeia > Duberdicusellales > 4484-171 > Susulua. Next base: position 24,547 of record JBDRJF010000030.1, read on the forward strand.
ACGAAATTCCGGCTTAAAAGTGTTTTCGCTATTTTTAAGTAATAAATAACCGTTCTCTGGCAACCCAACTAATTCTATATTAAGAATACCATCTTTTCCATTAAGCTGATTAAAAAGGCCAGCCCATCTGATTTTGATTAAAAACTCAAGATGCTCTGTCTTGCGTGGCACATTGCCAGTAGTTACAAAATGAAAGCATTCTCTTAAAAGAGGCGGTGTCATATAAAAATTGATTTGACCGGAATCACAGGCTTGAATTATTCCAGCGTTCTCCATCTCGGAAACAGAATTGTCATCTATTGCACTAGTGTCGAAAATAAATTTATATGGCATTGTCAAATTTGTGTTTTTTAAAACAAAACTTTAAAGACATTCCCTTGATTATCCTTGGCCACACCAGTACCATTAGCGGTACCACTTCCTGTATAAAATTCTACTTGAATAACTATTCCTTTATCTCCCACAAGCATGGCTTCACCTTTATTAACACCTGGTGTGTTTTGTGTCACAAATCCGGAACCATAGACAGTGGCCCAAGCCGATGATAGCCCGCTAGTGACAGAACCAGTACCTGAAGTCGTTGAAAAACTTGTGCTAGTTGGGGCAATGGATGACCACCGTCCGGAACACATTTCACCATCAGGCATCACCAGAGAAATGTTCCCGCTATTTCCCATAATACCGTCTACTTTAGCTTTTAATACAGGTAAAGGAGTCTGTTTTGAAAGTGGTCCCTCCACAGGATACATCATAGCTGTTGTGGTGCATCCTGCGAAAGAAACTGCAAGCATAAATAAAATGATACTTTTTAAATTCATATTTACCTCCGCATCGAGTTTCGACTTTTGTCCAGTAATCTCACGATGATTGACAGCGAGCTACGCTTTAAAACCGAACGTCATATCTGCAAGCATTCTATTGATTTATCCGAAACCATTTCGGTTTCGACTTGGCGTCAAGTAAGGGTCCCTGAACCGTGCCACCCTAGGGAACCTATCCTTATTTACAAGTCCTTATTATATTAGGATTACAGGGTATTGGCAAGAAAATTCAATTACTGAGAGGCAATTCCCTCGCCAATGGTGCCCTTCGACTCACTTCGTTCGCTCAGGACTATGGTGAGCAATAAAAATCATCACCATCCTTTACTGATAGAGAGGATTTTTTGCGTCGAACCATGTCCTATTTGTCCTGCCATTTCTGACATGAAATCGTGTAACTGTTTGATGCATAAAAAGATAGATTTGTCCGTCTCTCTTTACCCGGACATTGCTAATACCACATAAATTTAGTATTCAATATTAGCCACGAATCGTCTGGTTTATGCCCCTTATCAACAGCCATTTTATAAAATCTTCTAAAGCCGGCTAATGCTGAATTAAGAGCCTCTTGTTCATCGCGGCTCCATGGATGGCTTGTATCATATGAATTATATTGCTCGGGTGAATGAATAAAATGACTCTGACTAAAAACCGCTTTTTTAGTTCTTTTTATTTTATCAATCCTTATTTCAATTTTTGTAGGAATTCCTCGCAGATTAAATTCATATCCTATCTTCGTTTTGTGTAAATTCTTAATTATATCGTCTTCTTCGTTCATTTTTTCTCCTCGGCTATCAGGGGGCCTAAATAAAATACTAACTCGGTTGTGTCTTTACCTTATCTCGCATGGCCGAATATACAACCCCTTCACAATATCTCACGCGTAATTCTTCCTCACTTAATTTCTTAAGCTCCTCTATATCGGGAGCATTCTTCATAAAATCTAAAAGCTTCTCTTTTGGCGTTTTCTTATACGATTCATAGAAAAAATCATAAAGCTCCAATGGATCATCAATCTTTTTCCCTTGCTGCCTAGGCACTCCAAAAAAAGTGTCGGGATACTTCTTATAAGCTGCAATCTCTTCATCGCTAACGAGACATGTAATTATACCTCTTGTTCCATCTTCTAATAAGTAAGAACCATATGCGAGTTTTTCATGCTCAGAAATCGTAGCTGATTCCAGTATGCCAACTACATTCTTCCCATCTTTTCCTGGCAGCAAATATTTACTGCCGATAAGTAAGCGTTTTTCCTGAAGCTCTTTATTAAAAACAAACTCAGGAATATCACCATCGAATGTTACAGGGATTTCATTATGTTCTCTTATCGATCTAATCAACCTCACCATATCCATATGCTTATCACGGGCCATCCTTGCATCGCGTAAGCTTGTATAGGCAGTATTCCCTTTGAAATAATCTATTTTGAAACCATAGGCAAATCCCATCCTCTCAAATTGGACCCCTCCCAAATCATAAGTAAATGAATGATTGGTAATAAAAACATACGCGGCTGGGGCATTTTTCCAATCGTCATCTTGAGACAATTCTCTATCTCTAAGCTCTTGGTCAATCGTATCTATCTTTTCCATTAATTTAGGTATATTTACATCAATAAACACAATCCTCTTATGGCTAGTTTTCTTTTGTAAAGCTTTCCCTAATTGTTTCCCTATGCCAACATGTTCTTTAAAAGGCAGGCGAGCTTTTGCTTCTACTAGATATTGCGTTGACGAATGTGGCGCTGTGGCAATAAATTCGCCGTGAGACTTACTAGGATCGTCTTCATCTTCCATCTTAATCTTGAAACCAGCTCTTATAAAAATAGCTACGACATATGTCTCATATAGAGCACCTTGAAAGGTACCTTTATCTGAAGACTTTAATCTTTTGATTAATTTTTCCTGAACCTTAACATTATGCTCTAAAAGAAAAAGGTTATGTGCCAAACTAAGGATGGCAAAAGCGGCCCCAGTCATAGGCGCAGATTGAATATTAGCACCTTCAACTCGATGCTCACGCTTATGCGCAGCCAACTTTTCATACCATTGAATTATTGGGTGTTGATCCTTGGGAAACTTCTTTAGCTCTCCTTCGCCCCACTCTTTTCCAAATATGTGTGGAATATAATACGAAAGAAAATCATGAAAAGTTTGCCACTTTTCAACCTTATTCCAATGCAGCTTACTTCCAGAAGAAACAAACCTATACCCTTTATGCACATACGAGATGATTGGACGTCCTAAGCCTTGTTGCTTTTTAATCTGGGCTTGAATAGCTTGCATTTTTTCAAATTGAAGTTTCACTTCTAAAGGAATATCGAATTTGTTCTCGGGAGGCTGTTTACCCATACAACATTTCTTATATTTTTTCTCGCTTCCACATGGACATGGGTCATTACGACCGATTTTATTTTTCATAATGTTACTAATATTTTAAATGATATATTTTTTGTTAAGTTATTAATTCTATTTGTCACTAAAATCTCTAAATTCCTAACCGGGCGGCAACTTTCGCTTTTAGATCTTCAAGGTGAAAAAAAGTATTCCACCAAATATCCTGTCCAGTAACATAGTCAAGTAATGCAAATACTTTATTATCGAGGCCCTTATACTTGAAATCATCTCTACGGCCATTCTGAACCCAGACGTCATAACAGAGCCACACATCATGCCTAACAAAGCAGTGTAATTTCTTGGATTGATCTTGTCGCGCTCTCACGGTCTCGGCCTGCGTAATCGTTAACCCACGATACTCGACATGCGCTCCACCATACTCAGAGCCTGCCTCTCTGTCAATAACCACCAAGAAAATAGGTGTTTCATCTACTTTTCTCAAACAGATGTCATGTGGATGGATTTGAGTGCCGTCGTGAAATCTTGGATCTTCACTGCGTATTACTACGATCCCTTTACCTTGTAAAAAACGAGATAGACCTTCACGCAGATCTATAAGGTTTATACACGTTGAACTCAGAAATAGCAAGGATGGTATTTCGTGAGATGCGACCACGCTTTCTTTAAGTTCAATAACAATCGTTCCAGCTTTAACTTGTTCGGGAAAGTCGGCGTAATCTTTCATCCATTCAGGAAATGGAATTTCAAGGAAGCTACCTGAGCGTAGAAGACGAACGATGTCATATATCTCTTGGTCTATAACTTTCGCTACAACTCTATGTTTTTCAACTCTATTCTGCTCACGCTCAATGATTTCAGAAAGTGCAGCTGCTTTTAGCAAACTCAAGCTCTTTACACTTGCCGATCTCTCATCCAATGACTGACCGTGACTTTGATAGTAATCAATAATTCCCGTAACCCTTCTAAGGTCATCTTGTATTTCTATGAGCCTGCCAGCTTGGGTGGGATTCTCTTCCAGAATTTCGGAAAGAAAGACCTCAAGCTTCTTCAACCCTGCGTAGAAGATGCGTGTTATTCGTTCATCCAATGACACTGGTAAACACCGATCCTCCCACCAATCTCTCTTTTCTTCCAAAAAGGCTTTGGACACCTTAAAATCCGGTATCAAGCTTGCCTCTCCTAACCCGATGTATATCTCAAAGTCAATGAAGTTTCTGAATCGGCGTCCGTATGCTGTATGGTCATCTTTTTGTAGTACCACTTCAAAGTCCTCAAGTTTGTCTTCGCTGAAAAATATTTCCACCTTGGGAGTATCGGGCAATCGAAGTCTAAATGAAAAACCATCCCTATCCTCAAAGGCATCAACAGAATATTTATCACACAGTGACTTAATCAGTCCAGTTATATAACTAACAGATAGTTGGTATCGCATATATGGCCCCTCTGAAGATGGCAATAGGGTATTAGAGTTAATGTAGTGCAGTCCCACATTGATATATCTTGTAGCGTTTTAAAACTCTACCTTCAATCTGTCTCCACGACAATCTTCCCTCATACTTAAGCAAAAAGCTAATTTCCTTTAGATTATATCCTTTTTTGTTCTGGGTTTATTCTATCTCGATATTTATCCTCTAATTTTCGCGCTTCCCTTTCGCTGCCTGTTGGTCTATACTGAAAAGATGTTATACCTCTTTTTGTATTAAGTTGCTGAGTTATCCTCTTCTGTAATCGGCCTAACTGAATCCCGATGATACAGCCAAGAATCCTGCAGAAGCCTGACTGCTGCTTGTAAATTATTTCTTGGCACATAAAAATAATTGTTGGTAAACCGATCCTTACCATTCTCATGGCCCCACTGAGATGTT
>JBDRJF010000031.1:0-3828 GCA_043815185.1 Candidatus Omnitrophota bacterium
TATTCATAGCGTAAATGACGAAATTGTCCCTTTTGATTTTGGTAAGAGATTGTATGAGGCAGCTAGTGAGCCGAAAGAATTTTTAAAGATTCTCGGAGGCCACAACACAGGATTTTTAGATTCAAAGGATTCAATCGTGGAAAAATTATCAGGGTATTTGAAAAACTTAGGTCTAATATAAAAGGAGGATAAAGATGTCTGAGGTAAAAATCGAAAAGTTAGAGAAAGAGAAGATCAAGCAGTTAGGCATTCCGGAAACTCCTGAGAATACTGATGATTGGTCTGTCTGGGAATGCGATCCTTCGAATTTTGATTGGGAATATGATGATAAAGAGATCTGTTATTTATATGAAGGCGAAGTGACAGTCAAGACTCCATCCGGTGAAACTAAAATCCAGGCAGGTGATTTAGTGACTTTTCCTAAAGGCCTGAAATGCAACTGGAATGTTCAGAAAAAAGTGAGAAAGGTTTATAAGTTTGAGTAAGACCGCCTTAGATTTACTTAAGATAGACGGCGATTATTTAGAAGGTGGCGGGCAGATTCTACGTACTGCCGTCGGATTATCTTGTATTACCGGACGAGCAATAAAGGTAAATAATATCCGCGCCAGACGCCCTAAGTCGGGATTAAAGCCACAGCACCTTCATACCTTAAAGACATTAGCAAAGCTTTTTGACGCTGAGACTAAGGGTTTGGAACTAAACTCAAAAGAAATCAGTTTTATCCCTCAGAAAGATAGGATACCTAAACAACATTTGGATATCGATATTGGTACTGCCGGCTCAATAGGGCTTTTATTACAACCGCTTCTTTTGGTCGCAGCGCTTAAGTCAGAAGGGTTATCCTTAAATATCAAAGGCGGCACATGTGGTTTGGGTGCGGTTCCTATAGATTATTATCCGAATTGCATATTTCCTATTCTTGCCAAATCAGGATTAAAAGCGGATTTAAGGATTTTAATAAGAGGTTACTATCCTAAAGGAGGTGGTGAGGTTTCGGTTAATATCGAGCCGATAAAATATCCTAAACCAATTGATTTGACCAAGCAGGGTGAGTTGGTAAGGGTTTCCGGCATAAGTATAGCTTCAGCAGATTTATTGAAAAGAGAAGTAGCACAAAGGCAGGCAAAGGCTGCTAAGGAGCTTTTGGAAGAGCGACTGAATTGTCCTATAGATATCCGCGCGGAATATGTCCAGACAAATTCTATTAGTTCAGAGATTAATCTTTATGCCCATATGAATAAACGGGTTGTTTTAGGTGCTGATTTTCGCGGCGAAGTATCAAAGTCAGCCGAGTCAGTAGGGTCAGCTGCAGCAAGAAAATTAGTCACGGAGATTAGCTCGAATGCTGCCTGTGATTTACATCTTGCTGATAATATTATTCCCTGGCTTGGACTTTTGGGTGGTAAAATAAAAACCTCGCAGATTACAAATCATACCCGGACAAATATCTGGGTGGCAGAAAAGTTCTTGGAGAATAAATTTATTATTCAGGATAACTTAATCTCTATGGAGGTGAAAGCAAAATGAGGCCTTCTAAAAAACCAAAATACAAACTTGATCCCAATAAGTTTACTCCTACTTTTAAGAAAAAGAAGGAAAAATTTGACGAAGAGGATTTATACAAAGAGATGCTTCGCTCAAAAACCAGATTAGGGCGTAGATGACAAAAAATAAGGCGCAGGTAATTTTAGAAGAGATACATCAAAGGTTGTTTTCCCGTTTCGGTCCCCAGCATTGGTGGCCGGGGGAGACCCCGTTTGAGGTTATTGTTGGTGCAATATTGACCCAGAATACGAATTGGGGCAATGTCGAGAAGGCAATCAAGAATTTAAAGAAAAAAAATCTGCTTAAACCCAGAAAAATTAAGGAGATTAGTGAGAAGAGATTAGCCAGATTAATCCGCCCTTCTGGTTATTTTAATATTAAAGCCAGGCGCTTAAAAAACTTTGTTGGTTTTTTGTTTAAAGAATATCGAGGATCTTTGAAAAATATGTTTGAAGAAGATTATCTGAAATTACGGGCAAAGCTTTTGCGTGTAAAAGGCATAGGCTTAGAAACCGCTGATTCAATTCTGCTTTATGCAGGAGGAAAACCTATTTTTGTCGTTGATGCCTATACCAAAAGAATACTCTCACGGCATAACTTAATAGAAGATAAAGCCTCATATTCGGAGATTCAGAATCTCTTCATGGATAGTTTATCCTGCGACGAGAAATTATTTAACGAGTACCACGCACTTTTAGTAAAATTAGGCAAGGATATTTGTAAAAGCGTCCCGCAGTGCCATATTTGTCCTATAAGGGAAGTAAACAGAGACATTAAATATGTCTGCGATTCCTGCGCAAAGATTTTAGATAAGCCGCGAGAACGATATGTCTTGAAGATGGAACTTTATGCTTCTCCGGAAGTCGAGATTACTAAAGAAGACTTAAAGAAGAGCAGTAAAGAAGAGCATAAAGAGCTCATAGAACATATGAAAAACATAGATGCAAAACAACTGGAAGAGGAAGTTCACGTATTTTACAAACTTACATTATGCAAGCGCTGCCGGGATATCTTTAATCAGCGTATAAAGAGCAAGGAATTCGTTTAAGTGGGCTTAATACATAAAAGATGTCCAAAGGAATTATCACGTAAACATCCGCATGTTAAGAAGAGTATTTTTAAGAGTGTACGAAGGATTAAGAGGGGCTATTTATTGTAACAGTAATAAGTTATAATAGAATCGCCTTTTGATTTATGTTATAATCTGCTAAATAGTGAAAGGAGCATGCATGCCTACCTTTGAATACAGAAAACTTTTTAGAGCCAGTATTAATCTCAAGGTAAAATATAAAAGCATAAAAGATCCTTCTATAGAGGGCGTTGCTTTTTCAAGAAACATAAGTCCCACCGGTATTAATATTGTCATGCCTGATAAATTCGAAAGAAGTGAAGAACTGAACTTGCAGGTGTATCTTTCTGATAAAAAACCTATAAATGCTAAGGGTAAAATTGTCTGGATAAGCGAATGTTCTTTTGTTCCCAAAAGTAAAAAGAAGTATTATTCCTGTGGGATTCAATGTACTTTTATGAGTTCAGAAGACGCTATCAGCACCTCAGATTTTGTGCGGGATGTGCTTAAGAAAACAGGCAATGAGCAGATAAGAAAGATAATAGAGAAGCTCGAGGAAATACAAAAGTCTTAAGATTTTTTCATGCCTAAAGATATTGTTATTAAAGCGGGAGATTTAGAAGTTAAAGCTGTGCTTAATGATTCTAAATCGGCAAAAGAGGTTTACGATAAGCTCCCTATTGCATCCCGTGTCAGTACTTGGGGAGAAGAGATCTATTTTAGTATTCCCGTAATGGCTGACATAGAACAGGATTTTTCCAAAGAAGTAGTTGAGTTAGGAGATTTAGGTTATTGGCCTCAAGGGACAGCGTTTTGCATCTTTTTTGGCCAGACGCCAATAAGTAAACCGGGGAAAATAAAACCTGCTACAGCAGTTAATGTAATTGGAAAAGTCGCCGGAGATCCAAAGGTTTTTAAAAAAATAAAAGACGGAGAGACGATAACTCTTAGTAAGTAAAAAATTAAAAAGAGGTATTAATATGCAATTTTTGTTTTTGAATGTAATAACTTTAATAGTAGCTGTTGTAATTCTATACTTGCTATTTCAACATTTAAAGAATCAGTTAAGGCAAGAACATAAAATAAATACAGATTCATTGGAACAGCGATTTAATAATAAACTGAATGAATCAAAATCAGATTTGGAACTAAGAAAGCAAGCAGTTGAGAGTTCTGTAGGTGGCCTTAAAGAAGAACTGGAAAAATACAAA